>NZ_LLXZ01000118.1:131800-140420 GCF_001440395.1 Bradyrhizobium jicamae
ACGGCCTCGGCCGCAATCAGCGGCGTCTGCTCGGCCGGTTTTGCAACGACGGCGTTGCCCGCCATCAGCGCCGCGGTGACCTGACCCAGGAAGATCGCCAGCGGAAAATTCCACGGCGAGATCGCGACGAACACGCCGCGGCCGCGCAGGCAGAGCGTGTTGCTCTCGCCCGTCGGTCCCGGCATCGCTTTCCCTTCACCGAACAGTTCGCGCCCTTGGGCCGCATAGTAGCGACAGAAATCCACGGCCTCGCGGACTTCCGATACCGAATCGTCCAGCGTCTTGCCGCCCTCGCGTTGCATCAGCGCGATGAAGTGCGGCGCGCGCTGTTCCAGCAAGTCGGCGGCTTTTTCGAGTTTGGCTGCGCGCGTCTCGACCGGTGTTCGGGCCCAATGCTTGAAGCCGTTCCGCGCTGCCGATATCGCCGCATGGGCCTCGCTCTCGGTTGCGTCAGCGATGCTTCCCGCCGCAGGCAATGATGCGGCGGCGATCGCCGAGACCAATTGCTCCAGCGCCGCGCGTTCGCCGAATTCGATCCCGCGAGAGTTTTTCCGGCTGGGTCCATAGAGATCGCGCGGCAGCAGGATGTTCGGATGTGCTGCATTGTCCGCGCGGCCGATGATGTCGGTCGGACGCCGCAGCAATTGCGACACCGGCACAGCCTCGTCGGCGGCGAGCGCGACAAAGGACGAGTTGGCGCCATTCTCGAGTAGCCGCCGCACCAGATAGGCGAGCAGGTCGCGATGGCTGCCGACGGGCGCGTAGGTGCGATGGGCGATGTCGGGCTGGTCTTCGCCGAGCTTCGCATACAGCGCCTCGCCCATGCCGTGCAGGCGCTGGAATTCGAAGCCGCCTTGCTCTGTTGCCAGTTCGAGGATGGTCGCGACCGTCAGCGCATTATGGGTGGCGAACTGCGGAAATATTCGCGGCCGCAGCGCCAGCAATTGTTTTGCGCAGGCGAGGTAGTTCAGATCCGTCATCGCCTTGCGGGTGAACACGGGATAGCCGTCGAGGCCCCGTTCCTGCGCGCGCTTGATCTCGGTATCCCAATAGGCGCCCTTGACCAGCCGCACCATCATTTTTCGGTCGAGGCTGCGCGCGAGGCGATCGATGTAATCGATCACCGCGCCGGCGCGTTTCTGATAGGCCTGGACCGCCAACCCAAATCCATCCCAGCCTGCAAGCGAGGGATCGGCGAACGCTGCCGCTATCACGTCAAGCGACAATTCCAGCCGGTCCGCTTCCTCGGCATCGACGGTGAAATTGAGGTCATGGGATCTGGCTTGCCTTGCAAGATCGATCAGCCGCGGCACCAGTTCGTCCATGACCCGCGCGCGGCTCACCGCCTCGAAGCGTGGATGCAATGCCGACAGCTTGACCGAGATGCCGGGCCGGTCGGGCAGGGGACGATCGCCGGCCGTGCGGCCGATCGCCTCGATCGCGCTCGAATAGGAATTGAAATAGCGCGCGGCGTCATCGGCGGTGCGGGCGCCTTCGCCGAGCATGTCGAAGGAGTACCGTTGATGTTGCGACGAATGCGGTTGCGCCCGCGACAGCGCGGATTCGATGGTCTCGCCGAGCACGAAATGATTGCCCATCAGCCGCATCGCCTGGCGCGTCGCCGCTCGCACGGCCGGCGCGCCCAGCCGCTTGGTGAGCCGGCCGATGGTCCCCTGCGGCGTCTCGCCCGGCTGGATCACCCGGGCCGACATGCCGAGCGCCCATGCCGAGGCGTTGACCAGGAACGCGCTCGACCTCGTCTCGTGATGGACGAAGTCGCCCTGGGCGAGCTTGTCCTCGATGAACTGGTCGGCGGTGCGGGCGTCCGGCACGCGCAACAGCGCTTCCGCCAGCACCATCAGCGCCAGCCCCTCCTTGGTCGAGAGCGCAAACTCGCGCAGCATGTCCTCGACCCCGCCGAGCGGATCGTCATTGGCTCTGATCGCTTCGATCAGCCCTGTCGCCACGCGGTCGATCCGCGCCTCCTGCGCCGCGTCCAGTCGCGCGGCCTGGAGCAGGTCGGTGGCCATGGCGCGATCATCTGGCGCGTAGGGCGCCGTGAAGGGCGGCAGGTCTGGTGGAGGGGCGGACATGCGATTCTTACTCCTGCCGCAAGCTTACTGCCGCTTGAACCGTAGTTCGATAGACAAATCTGTAGTTTTGCCTTAGAGAGTACGGAAATTATTTGGTTTGGCCGGATAAATGATTGATATCGACAAGATCGACCGCAAAATCCTCTCAATTCTTCAGGCGGATGGCCGTATCGCCAATGTGGAGCTTGCCGAGCGGATCGGGCTGTCGCCGACGTCGATCGGCGAGCGGCTGAAACGGCTGCAGCGCGACGGGTTTGTCGAAGGCTACGGCGCCCGGCTCAATCCGCACCGGCTGGGCCTGGGCTTGCTCGTGTTCGTCGAGGTGATGCTCGACAAGACCACGCCGGATGTGTTCGAGCGGTTTGCCAGGGCGGTGCAGACCGCGCCCGAAGTGCTGGAGTGCCACATGGTGGCGGGCGGCTTCGACTACCTGGTCAAGGCCCGCGTCGCCGACATGACGGCCTACCGCCGGTTCCTCGGCGAAAGTCTGCTGGCGCTGCCGGGCGTGCGCGAGACGCGGACCTACGCCGTGATGGAAGAGGTCAAGCGCGACGCGCCGCTGCCGGTCGGCTAGATCGCCTCCGTGGCGCGGAGCAACTGGCGCACGAATAACACAGCAAGCGGAATTTCTGCGGCGCGGTCCACAGATCGCAGCCTTGCGTGTTGGCAGTGCACGGGAGCCGCGCTAAGCGTCACGAACGTCGTCGCTTGGGAACTGCGGGAATGATGAGAGACGCCGCTCTGCCGATATGGGGACGCCTCACGCGGAACGGCTTCGCCGCCGTGATCGTCGCTTGTGTCACTGCGCTGTTTGCAGCGCCGCCGGCAAGGGCGATCGAGATGAGTGCCGAGGTCGCCAACCTGTACAGCTCGGTTTCAATCTATCCGCCGTCCGCCACGTCGATGACCGTGTGTTACGGCTTCGTCTGCCGCCGCCGCGAGATCCTCGATTTTACTGCCGGTGACCGCACCGCGCTGACCCAGATCATGGCGGCGGGCCGCGCCTCGGCCGCGGCCGAACGTGCTGCGATTCAGAAGGCGGTGGTGTGGTTCGACCGCCGCATGGGGCCGATCCTCGGCACCAACAAGCGCGTGGCGAAGGCGGATTTCCGCTACTTCGACGACAAGCACAATTACGATTGCTGGGACACCACGCGCAACACGACCAGCCTGTTACTGGTGCTGCGGGAGTGGGGCCTGCTGAAGCACCACGCGATCGGTGATCCCCGATATCGCGGCAATACGCTGGTATTGCAGACGCCGCACAATACCGCGGTGCTGGTCGATCGCACCACCAAGGTCGAATGGGTCGTCGACCTCTGGCCGCGCAGCTATCTGCAGCCACCGGACGTGATGACGGTCCAGAAGTGGGTTACGGAAGATTGAGCGGCCGGTGTTTGCGCAACCATCCAGTCATCGGGCGCGCGAAAGCGGTGCCCGCTCCGCCGAACGCTCACAGTTTTCGAGAAGTTTTTTAAGCCCAACTCCCGGATTTAGGTCCGAGAGCGTGCCGTTGCCGGTCGCGCCTGCGCGCTAAACCTTGAGGTTCTCGGCCGAAGTCTTGCCGCGATTGGCGATCTCTTCGTACTCGACGGTCTGCCCTTCATTGAGCGTCGAAAGCCCAGCTTTCTCAACTGCCGAAATATGAACGAACACGTCCTTGCCGCCTGTCGAGGGCTGGATAAATCCATAACCCTTCGTCGGATTGAACCACTTCACCGTACCCTTAGCCATTCACGTCGTCTCCGCGGAATCAAAAAAATATACGAGCCGCCGGTCCCCGCACTAACCGGCATGCCCGTACCGGGAGGATACGCGGGTTGGGGCAGGCTGAATAGCGCAAACGACTGGCCGTTTTGGCGGAAAAGCCCCCATTCGCGGCCGATTTAGGCTGTTTTTCCGGTTTCGTCCTCATTTGACGCAGCCGGACAGCGAGGATTCCCAATCGGTCGATTGGCCTTGCTCGCTGCGCGCCAAGGTCATTCTTGCGCTTGGCCCAGGCATGGCGTTGGCGAATCGGGCACGGAAGGACCCCGGCCGCTGGCGGCGGCCGGGGCTATTGCATTGATCTAGATCAATAAATCAATAGCAGACGTTTACCGTCCGCCAGCGGAACCCGTACGGCGTCAACACCCGGCGGGTCACGTAGCAGCCGCCATAGCCGCCACCGATCAGGCCGATGCTGATGCCATGGCCATGACCATGGCCGTGGCCGAAGTGGTGGTGGTGATGGTGATGCGGCCAGAACCCGCCCGCCGAAGCGGTGCTGGGAGCCAGCGCGACGGCGCTGAGGGAAGCGGCGGCAACAAGGGCGAGAGTCACTTTGCGAAGCATGGTCGTTCTCTTTCAAATGTGCGCGGTCGACGTTTCGTCTTGGCGCGGGTTAAAGTTTCAGTCTTACCCATCGCCAATCTGTCGTGTGCCTGAGAGAGCGGGTTCGAGATTTCCGGCCTGCGTTCGCCGACAATTTTCTGAACGATTATTCAGGTGTGAAAAACATCACACACGCTTCGAACCGCTATGACTGTAGCGTTTTCACGCTGCCGCGCTTTGCTGCTCGTTAACCAGCGCGGACAAGCTTCGCGCATCCATGACCGTGCGCACGATCATCGGCTCGTTGCGTCCGCGAATCTCGACGTCATGCTGCGGCAGCGCGTCGGCAGCGAGTCCAGCCGTTGCGCGAACTTCATCTGACATGACGGCCTCGCATGCCAGGCTCTTGGTCATGTCCTGCAATCGCGCCGCGACATTGACGGGATCGCCGAGCGCGGTGAACACCATGTGGTCGCGATAGCCGATGTCGCCGACGATGACTTCGCCGCCATTGATGCCGATGCCGAAGCGGATCGGCTCGCGCAGATCATGTTCGAGAAACTTGTTCAACGCGTCGACATTGGCGGCGATCATCGCCGCCGCCTTCAGGGCCTGACGGCAGGCGTTCTGCCGGCTGGTCGCAAGCCCGAACAGCGCCAGCATGCCGTCGCCGACGAACTGGTTCGGCATGCCGCCGCTCTCGAGCACCGCCTGCGATACCGCGCCGAGGAATCGGTTGACGATGAACACCGTGTCGAACGGCAGGCGCTTCTCGGCCAGCTGCGTCGAGCCGCGCATGTCCACGAACAGGCTGACGAGATAGCGCTCCTGCCCGATCCGCGTCGGGTGCGAGTCATGGCCGTCGGCGGATATCGCATGCGGCAGGAAGAGCTGGAAGAACGAGAGGTCGGCCGGCGGACGTAACTGGCAGGCGAGGCGGATCGACGGATCGGACGTGCCGACCCGGCCGAGCACGAAGGCCTCGCGCTGCGACGGCTCCGGCAGCGCGCTGCAGTCGCCGATGATGCGGATGCGGCAGGTCGAGCAGCGGGCGCGGCCGCCGCACACGCTGGCATGCGGCACGTTGTTGCGCAGGCTGGCCTCGAGCACGCTCAGCCCTTTCGGCACACGCACCGTGCGGCCGTTGCCGTAGGAGAGATTGATCATGCCGCGGCGGCGTTCGTTGACGGCGCGGACGCCGCGCGCCACCAGCGCGATGCCGATCAGGCCGAAATAGCCGAACAGGAAATAGTCGGTAATGCGTTCGAGCGCCTGCGCCTCCGCGCGCGTGCCGATCTGGCGCTCCGACTGGGTTTCCTCCCGCCATTCGGCGCTGTCATTGTCGATCACCATGCGCCCGCCCTGATAGAAGCCGAGCATGGAGAGCGTCGGGATCAGCACCGCCGCGGCGAGCAGGAACGGCGCGGCGTGCTTGTAGAACGCCCGCATCCGGAGCCACAGATACAGCCCGATGCAGCCATGGACCCAGGCGATGGTCATCACGGCAAGCATCATCGGGATCCGCCACGGCGCCCAGATCCAGTACAGGAACAGGATCTGCGGATAGAGCCTTTCATGTCCGAACAGTGTCTGGCCGAGCTTGACACCGATGACATGGGCGATGATCAGCATCGGAATGCTGAGGCCGAGCGCAAGCTGCAGCGGCTCGATCGCCTTCCAGCGGAATTGCCGGCGTTCATACAGCGCCCAGATGCCGAGCGCGGTGTGCACCAGGCATGCCGTGTAGAACAGGATCGTGACCGGCAGGAATTGCCAGAACGCGGTGTGGAAGTAGACGCCGGTCGCCAGCGCCTCCAGCGAGATATTGCCGAGCGCGTGGTTGAGGAAGTGGCTGACCAGATAGGCGAACAGGATCACGCCGGTAGCGAGACGGACCTGCCGCAGGCTGATGCCGCGGACGAAGGTCATGATCTGGTCTCGGGAAAGGGCGGCCATGCGATCCACAGGGTCAATATCGGGCGATGGTGGCGGCTAATTCATAAGCTAAATACTCACCGTCGTCCCTGCGAAAGCAGGCACCCATACTCCGCGGCCTCTCCATGTCGCTATAGCCCATGCGGCTTTCCTTACCACGATCGGTGGCTATGGGTCCCTGCTTTGGCAGGGACGACGATTAACTTTTCCGTCACGGCGCGTTGACACTCCCGGCGCAGTCGAGGAGAAAGCGCCGTGACGATCGTCCCACCCGATAAGCTCCGAGCCAGTTCCGCCGCGCCGCCATGGCTGGCCGTGGCGTTGCTGATCGCGGCGCTGACGGCGATGCGGCTGGTCTATGCCGGCATGCTCGATCTGCGCACCGACGAAGCCTATTACTGGACCTGGTCGAAGGAGAGCGTGCTTTCCTTCCTCGATCATCCGCCCGGCATCGCCTGGTCGATCCGGTTCGGCACCGCGATCTTCGGCGACACCCTTATCGGCGTTCGCTTCGGCGGCATCGTCGCGATGCTGGTCACGCAGCTCCTGCTCGCCGACATCGTTCGCCGCGTGACGCATGATATGCGCGCCGTCATCTTCGCGGTGCTGTTGCCGGAAGCTGCGCTGTATTACGGGTTGTTGATGGCGAAGGTCGCGCCCGATACCGCGATGATCCCGTTTGCGGTCGCGATGCTGTGGTCGCTGGTGCGGCTCAACGAGAGCGGCAACCCGCGCTGGTGGCTTGCCGCGGGGCTGTTCGCGGGACTCGCGCTGCTGTCGAAATTCACGGCGATCATGCTGCTGCCGGCGGTGGCAGCCTTCGTGCTGGTGCCGGACTGGCGGCGGCGCTGGCTGCTCAGCGCGTATCCGTGGCGGGCAGCGCTGATCGCGGTGATCGTGTTTTCGCCGGTCCTGATCTGGAATGCGCAGCACGACTGGGCCTCGTTCCGTTTCCAGCTGGTGCGCGCGGTCGCGGACCGCCAGTTCTCGCTCCGCACGGTCGGCGAATTCATCGGCATGCAGTTCGGTCTTGTCGGCTTCGTGCTGCTGCCGGTGGTGCTGTTCGGCGTGACGCTGACGGCCTGGCGCGGCTATCGCACCCGCGAACCGGTCGCGATCCTGCTCTCGACCGCGGTGCTGGTGCCGTTCCTGTATTTCCTCTGGAAGTCGCTGACCCTGCGCGTCGGCGACACCTGGCCGATGTTCCTGTGGCCCGCCGGCTTTGCCGCGACCGCGATCAACTTCGTCATGCTGCGACGCGAGGGAGTTTCGGAGCGCATGATCAAGTCGACGTTCTGGTGGGCGAGGGTGGCGGTCATCTCGGGCATCGCCTTCGTGGTCGGCGTGTTCTTCTATTACGTGGCGGCGCCCTGGAATTTGATCGGCCGGACCGATCCGGTCGGCGCCGAGGCGGGCTATGAACAAGTCGTGGCGCGCGCGCGCGAGCAGTTGCGGGCGACCGGCGCGCACTGGATCGCGGCATCGGACTATCGCACCTACGCGATGCTGCGCTGGCACTTCAACGGGCAGGTGCCGGTCGTCCAGATCAACGAGCGTGGCAGGTTTCAGGGTTTTGCCGATCCCGGCATGGACCAGATCAAGGATCATCCCGGTCTTGTTGTCGCGCGTGAGCCGGACCATCGCCTGCCGCTGTGGGATCTGACGACGGCGACGCGGCAACCGCTGGAACGAGTCGAGCGCGTCTGGCGCGGCACGGTGATGGATACCTACGCGCTGGAGAAGATCACCGGCTGGACGCCGGAGCTGTCGCCGCCGCCGGATTCGCCGCTGTTCCGCTGGCGCGTGCTGGCGGGGATTGCGCGGTTTGACGCGGGCGTTTCGTAGCCTCTGCGCTCGCAATGATTGACTCCCGTAGGATGGGTGGAGCGAAGCGATACCCATCAATGCTTCAACGCCGGTGCGCGGGACGATGGGTTTCGCCTCGCTCTAGCCATCCTAGGAGGACGGCGGTCTTTCCGCGTCATTGCGAGCGAAGCGAAGCAATCCATGCCTCAACGCGGGGATAGATGGATTGCCGCGTCGCTTCGCTCCTCGCAATGACGTGGATATAGTTTCGCGATCTCGCGACATGAATTGCCCGAGGCTTGCTCTCAATTTCCTGCTCTCTCATTCAGAGGGCGCAGGGAAGACCGGGTGCTTGCTGCACCCGAGGTCTCGTGTGCCGTTGCGCATAGGAAGGAAACGCACACGAGCATACAGGTGCAGCGGAAACACTCCGGCCTTCCCTGCGCAATGGCTTTACGGCTTACTTCGTGCTC
>NZ_LLXZ01000119.1 GCF_001440395.1 Bradyrhizobium jicamae
CGCGCGGCAAGGGTGGGCGAGACCCGGGCGCGGTGATGCGGGATTGAATCGCATCAGGTATCGGCACCGGTTACTGCCCCATATTTTCGCGACGTCCCTGACCGCTTGGCTGGGAAGTCTATCTTCCACTTTTATTCGTCGTCATAATCGTACGGCCTTGGACCGTAGTAAGGCCTTGGGCCGTAGTCTCGGTCATAGGGCCTTGGGCCATAATCGCGATCGTAGCGCCGCGGTTCATAATCTCGATCGTAACGCCTTTGCCCATAGTCGCGATCCTCACCGCGTGAGGGCACATCGCCTTGTGCGAAAACCGCGCGGCACCGATCGCTGAGTTGCGGAGTATTTCGCCGTAAGCATGCTACGATCCTGTCCACATCGGGAATTTGCGCGCCGCATAGCCGCCAAACGTCGGGCGTGCAGGCCCGTTGTTGTTCCCACGTTCCCCGATACTCCTGCGAAAACGCGGTACTCTGAAGGGTGATGCCGCAACCGATCGCTAGTGCAAAGCTTAGGAAAATTCGACTCGCTCGCATGTCATTGCCTTTGGTTGAACGTGGGGAGCACCCGCGCGAGTGTCTTCGCCCTGCGATTGAAATAAATGCAACGCGAGAAGGTTCGCGTCAGACAACAACTTGTGAAACGGGGGACGGGATGCTTCCGGTGCGCCGAGACAAAGTCATCAGCTAAAGATCAGACTATGCCACCGCGCTCGACGCTTTAGCGCCCTGCAGAAAAGGCATGGACGCCATCGCGATCGTAGGCCTCGCCGGTTAATCCATCCCCGCCGGAGCCGGCCACCGGCAGAGGGCTTGGGCCCTGTAACTTTCGGAGATGAACCGCTATACGGGGATTGGAGCTCAACGCGCTCGCGGACGACTTCGCTCGCGGTCCCGCGGAAACTGTTGCCGGTCCTCATCCCGCGACGAGATGATCCGTACTGGCTCCTCGAGGGATACATTCAGGTTATCTACGGCCTGCGCAATCGTGCCAGTGTCGGCATAGGTCACCATGTGCCCGGCATCATTCACGAGATGCAGATCAGAGCGGCCCAGCACTTGATGGAGACGTCGGGCCTGTTCGGGTTCGATAAGCCGGTCCCCTGTTCCGTGGAAAATATAAATGGGACATCGAATGCTTTGATAACGAGACTGCAGTCGTGCCGCTTCCGGAATTAGAAGCGCGCTTTCCTCCGCGGCCGCCCTCAGTTGCTTCGGCCGAAGCGTCAGGGAGGCTGGAAAGCGATCCTTGAAATTACCCGGAACGGAGCGAGGCGCAAAAAGCTTACGAAGCGCTATAGGCAGGATGGCCCAGGAGATAACCGGCGCTATGGTGTAGCGCATCAAATCACCCAACACCGGCACCGCTGGACCTGACATCATCCAGAAGTCCCACCGCCGTGTCGGAAAGTAGTAACCGGAGGCAAGCACAAGACCACGGACTGGGTAGTTATCTTGCAATGCGATCGCGAGGGCGACCAGCGTACCCCACGAGTGGCCCAGCACGACGGGCTCGCGCACATCGAGTTGGTCAAGGGCCTTCACGAACGACGCCGCCTGGGATGTTGCCGTCCAGATGCGTGCGCGGGGCCGTTGACTATATCCGAAGCCTGGCCGATCAAAGCATAGAACCCGGTTATGGCGAGCAAGACGGTCCACAAGTCCGCTGATGATGAGATCCTGGATCAACGAGCCGTTGCCATGGAACAGCACGACGCTCGGCGCTACCGGATCACCACGCTCGATATAATGAAGCCGTACGCCTTCACATTCGATGAAACTGCCTATGGGCGGGTTCTTCCGTTCAGCCACGAACGAGAACACGATATTTCCGATCACCAGCACAAG
>NZ_LLXZ01000120.1:0-121457 GCF_001440395.1 Bradyrhizobium jicamae
TTGAGCGCGCGGACGCTCACCAGCGGCTCGCCGGCCGCCTGGCGCGCAGCACCGGCGCCTCGGCGCGGCAGCGCGTCGACCAATTGCCGAGTGTAGGCCTCGCGCGGCGCCGACAGGATCTGCGACGCGCTGCCGGTTTCCACCATCCTGCCCTGCCGCAATACCACGGCACGCTGCGCATAGCGCGACACCAGACCGAGATTATGGGTGATCAGCATCACCGATGTGCCGTGATCGCGCGCCAGTGCGACCATCAGGTCCAGCACCTCGCGTTGCGTCAGCGTGTCGAGGGCCGTGGTCGGTTCGTCCGCGATCAGGAGTTTCGGTCTCAGCAGCATCACCGACGCCAGCATGATGCGCTGACGCATGCCGCCGGAGAATTCGTGCGGAAAGGCATTAAAGGTAGTCTCGGGATCGCGGATCTGCACACGCGCGAGCATATCGAGACAACGACGGTGGATTTCGCTCCTTGAAATCCGCTCGTGCAGCGCGAGGCCTTCCGCCATCTGCGCGCCGATGCTGATCGCCGGATTGAGCGATACCATGGGCTCCTGGAACACCATGCCGATCGATGGCCCGCGCACGGCGCGCATCCGCTTCGGCGATGCAGTGGTCAAGTCCTCCCCGTCGAGCGCGATCTGCCCGCCGGTCCTGACAAGCCCGGTTGGAAGCAGGCCGAGCACCGCCCGCGCCGCCGCGGTCTTGCCGCTGCCGGATTCGCCGACCACGGCCAGAAACTCGCCGCGCTCGATCGCGAAGGAGACGCCGTCGACCACCTTCGCACCGGTCCGAGCGGCCTCGATGCGCAGATTTTCGACCGTAAGCAGCGAAACCGTCATCCGTGCGCCATCCTGGGGTCGAGGCGATCACGCAAGGAGTCGCCGAGCAGGTTGATGCCAAGCAGCGTCAGCGCGATGCACAAGCCGGGCGCCATGCCGAGCCAGACCGCGCTTTCCATGTAGGGCCGGCTCGCCGCCAGCATGTTGCCCCAGGTCGGCGCCGGCGGCGGCACGCCGAGGCCGAGGAAGCTCAGCGCGCTCTCCGCCAGCAGCACCCAGCCGAACATGCTGGTCGCCAGCACGGCGACCGGTGCCACGGCATTGGGCAGGACGTGGCGCAGCATGGAATAGACTTCGGAATTGCCGATCACGCGCGAGGCTTCGATGTACTCTTTCTCGCGGATCGACAGCACCGTCCCGCGCACCACGCGCGCAACCGACGGGATGTAGGCAAGCCCGAGCGCCAGCACGAGGCCGAACTTGTTGGCGCCGACCACGATCATGACCGCCAGCGCCAGCAGGATGCCGGGAAAGGCGAGCAGCGCGTCGTTGACCGCCATGATGACGCGATCGGTCCAGCCGCGCAGATAGCCGGTGACAACACCCACCATCACGCCGACCGCGATCGCGAGTGCGACGGTGAGAAGGGCGACCACGACGCTGGTCGCGGCCCCCGCCATCACACGGCTCAGTACGTCGCGGCCGAACTCGTCGGTGCCGAGCCAATACAGCGAGGATGGCGGCTGCAACCGCGCCCGCAGATTGACCCGCAGCGGATCGAACGGTGTCCAGAATGCAGCGGTCACGGCGGCGCCGAGCACGAGTGCCATCAGGGAGCCGCCGATCGCGGTATTGGCACGCACCTTCATGCCAGAGTGACCCTTGGATCGAACAATGGATAGCAGAGGTCGACAATGAGATTGACGACGACATAGATGACCGCGGTGAACAGGAGGCAGCCCTGCACCACCGGATAGTCGCGGGCGAAGATCGAATCCACCAGCAGCCGCCCGAGGCCCGGCAGCGTGAACACGGTCTCGATGACGGCGATGCCGCCGAGCAGATGCCCGAGCACGAGCCCGATCAGCGTCCAGGTCGGCGCAAAGGCGTTCGGCAGCACGTGCCGGCCGAGCACCAGCCATTCCGGCACGCCCTTGGCGCGCGCATGCGTGACATATTCGAGCCGCAACACCTCGATCGAGGCGGCGCGCGCCATGCGCGTGAGCACGCCGATCTCGATCATGGTCAGCGTTGCGATCGGCAGCACCATGAACACCATCGCCTGCCAGAAATTTTCCGAGAACGGCACATAGCCGATCACCGGCAGCCATTTCAGCTTCAGGCCGAACAGCAGCAACAACAGCAAGCCGAGCCAGAAACTCGGGATCGAGAGCAACAGCGTGGCGCTGCCGACTACCGCGAGGTCGAGCGCGCTGTTCTGCCGCCACGCCGCGACCAGGCCGGCCGGCACCGCGACGCAGGCCGCAAGCCCGACCGCGACGAGCACGATGATTGCGCTGACCTGAAAACGCTCCAGGATCAACGGCAACACGGCCAGATTGTCGGTAATGGAATGACCGAAATCGCCGGTCAAAAGCTTGGCGAGCCAGTGCACGAATTGCAGCGGGATCGGCTGATCGAGCCCGAGTTGCGCGCGCATCTGCGCGACCTGCGCCGGCTCCGCGGCATCGCCCAGCATCACCTGCACGGGATCGCCGGGGATCAGCCGCACCAGCGTGAACACCGCGATCGCCACCAGAAGCAGCGTCGGAACCGTCATCGCCAGCCGTCTTGCAAGGTAACCCAACATCGCCGTGGTCCGTGTCTACTGAACGCTCACGCCCCAGAAGCGCGGCTGCGGATAGAGCCAGCCGGCATATCCCTTGATATTCTTGCGCAGCGCCGCGAGTTCGGCGCCGTTGAACAGCACGATCATCGGCACGTCCTTGATGAAGCGGCGGTGCATCTCGTCGAACAGCGCCTGCCGTTTGGCGGTGTCGTCGGTCATCATCGACTGACGCAGCATCTCCTGCACTTCCGGATTGTCCCAGACCTTGCGCGGCTGTGTCGCTTTCGGTCCTGTCAGCATCTCGAAGCTCAGCGATGGATCGAGCCGCGCCGAATAAACGAAGGCCATCGCCTGGTAATCGCCGCGATTGTAGCGGTCGAGCTGGGTGGCCCAGTCCAGCACCTCGATCTCGATATTGATGCCGAGGGCTTGCGCCATCGCCTGCACCAGAACGGCGGAATCGAAGACGAACCCGTAGCGCTTGTTGGCGATCATCTTGATCGGCTGGCCGCGATAGCCGGCCTCGACCAAGAGCTTCTTCGCTTCCGCGATGTTCTGCGTGTAACCGTGCGCCTGCACTTCACCGTAGAATGGACTGCCGATCGGCAGCGCCGAATTGTTGGCGCGCGCGGTGCCCTGCATCACGACATCGGCGATCTGCGCGGTATCGAGGCAGAGCGCGATGGCGCGGCGGATGCGGACGTCCTTGAGCAGCGGATCCCTGGTCTGGAACAGGATGCCGGTCAGCCCGAGTGCCGGCGTAACGCTGATCTGCACCTCCGGCCGCGACTTGAGGTCTTCCAGATCAGGGACTCCCAGCGCGCTGATCGCATCCAGCGAGCCGCTGAGCAGGCCGGCCTTGGCGGCGGAACTGTCGGGAATGACGTTGAAGCGCACCCGATCAACTTCAGCGGTCTTGGCGCCGGCGTAACCGCTGCGCGGCCCGTTGCGTGACGCATAATTATCGAAGCGGGCCACATCGATATACTGGCCGCGCTTCCATTCGCCGAGCTTGAACGGCCCGGTGCCGACCGGCGCGATCCATTTGCCGTCCGGCCCGACGGAGTCACGATGGATGATTGCGGTTTGCCCGCAATCCGGCCGCGCCAGCGTGGGCAGGAACAGAGCGGTCGGCTGGTCGAGCGTTACGGCAACCGTTTGCGGATCGGGCGCCTCGATTCTCTCGATCCGGGCGATGCCGCTTGGTCCAAATTCAGAAAGACAGCGCCATTGCGTTGCGGGATCGAGCCAGCGCTTGAGCGACCAGACGACGTCCTCCGCCGTCATGGTCGCGCCATTGTGGAATTTGACGCCCTTGCGCAGATGGAAAGTGTAGGTCTTGCCGTCGTTCGAGACATTCCAGCTTTCAGCCAGCATCGGGCCGATCGAGGTGTCTTCACGGAAGGCAACTAAGCCCTCGACCATGTGCGCCACCACCCCGTCGGTATTGGCATCGCGGTTGGTGCCGGGATCGGTCGAGCGGATGTCGGCGTTGAGGCGTGTGCGCAGCACCGTCTCCGCGGTGGCGCACGTCGGCATCACAGCAAGACAGGCCAGAGTCAGGCCGACCACCACTGCACCGGATGGCCGACGCATCAGCATCAGGACGCCCTCGCAACGGTCGGCGGATCTGCCTGTGTTCGCCCTGGCGACACGTCGAGCCGATAGGTAGTGAACTGCCGGTTCAGCGCCGGCAACGGCGCGGCTTCCATCACCCCGCTCGCCGGCTCCATCAGGATCATCGCGACGGTGGCGCTGAGATTGTTGCTGAGATTTTGGCGCGGCGGGCGGCACACCGACCACGGATGCGCAAAATCATCGAACAGCGCCGCCTTGACGGTGTCAAAGGTGATGGCGCCGATATGCGGCTGCAGCAGCTCGCGGACGCGGATGTCGCGGTAGAGGCTATCGGGAGTATTGAAGATGCCGGTATCCCGGAGCTTGCCGAGCGCGACCGGACTGACAAAGTGGTTGGCGTGGACCAGCAACCCGCGCTCCGGATGCACCTGGAAGGTCTCGTCGGGCGCGCATTCGAAGTCGATCGCAACGCCGTCGCGATGGCTGACAATCATGTTGTTGGCCGCGGACTTTTTGCTGCAATAAACGGTGCGCATCGCGAGTGCCACATGCTCGTTCTCCAGCACCTTGCGGCGGATCAGGGCCAGCGGCACGCCGACATCCCGGTAGTCGCGATCGGATTCCAGGTAGTTCGCCGTGATGGCGATGCCGACCGCATTGAAGCCGCAGCGCCCGAGCGCGCCGGCCTCGGTGAACGTCATGAGGTCGGGCCCATCGTCGCGGCGCACCTTCAACACGACGGCGGTCTCGGCGCATTCACGCTTCCAGTCCCAGTTCTGGGCATGAATGAGACGGCCGGAGCCGGCTGCCTGCGGCAGCACGACGACGCCGGTGCAGCCATCGGGCTCGTCCGGCGTCTTCAGCCGCGCGCGCACCTCGGGTTTGGCGAGCTTGAGAATCTCGGTGCGGGCGTTGAGCAGCGCCACGTCCTCGAACGGCACGCGCGCGCCTTCGGCAATGCCGCGCATCTCCTCGATATAGGCCGGCTCGAATGCCTCGATGACCGGCAGATAGTCGCGCACCAGCGCGGACACGCCGGCCGCATCGAGCGACAGATCCTTGAGCTGCGCATGATAATGCGACACGCCCTTGCGGATCCGGTCGGCGGCCTTGGCGCCATATTGCCGGCCGCGCTCCTGCGGCGGGCCGGAAATCTCGATCAGCGGAAACGGTTCGACCATCGACACAGGCTCAACTTCCCTTTGCAATTGATCGAAGCCTAATGTATTTTGTAATGACATGAAACAAAAATCTTCAACCCGCGAAAAACCGGCCCCGAGCCGCCTGCAGCGCGAGCTGTCGGCGGGGATTCTGGACTTCATCCGGGCGGAAAAACTCGTGCCCGGAACGCGACTTGCGGAAGTGGCGCTGGCGGAACGGCTGCAGGTTTCACGCACGCCCGTGCGCGCGGCGCTGAAACTTTTGGCGCGGCGCCGGCTGGTGCGACCGGGCGCACGGCGCGGCTATTTCGTCGCCGATGCGGTTCCGCCAGACCACAAGGTGCCCGCCCCTCCTGCTCCTGACGACACCGGCCGCCTGTTCCTCGCCATCGCGCGCGATTGCCGCGCCGGCCGATTGCCGGTCGACGTCTCCGAGCGCGACCTGATGCAGCGATACGACGCGACGCGCCCGATCGTGCAGCGCGTGCTGACGAAGCTTGCGGAGGTGGCGGCCGTGCAGCGCAAGCCTGGACATGGCTGGCGCTTCCAGCCGATCATTGCCGACGCACAGGCCCGCGACGAGAGCTATCGCTACCGGTTGCTGATCGAGCCTGCCGGACTACTGGAGCCGGGCTTCCGGCTCGATCCGCACTGGGCCGCCGAAATGCGCCGCCGCCACCAGGAGATGATGGCAATGCCGTGGAACGAGACCGCCAGCATCGCGCTCTACGAAATGAACGCCGCGTTCCATGAAGGCCTGGCTGCGGCCTCCGGCAACCGCTTCCTGCTGGTTGGGGTGCAGCAGCAAAACCGGCTCCGGCGCTTCGCCAATTACGATTGGACGTTCGGCTACCAGCGCGTGGTGACGAACTGCCGCGAACATCTCGCCATCCTCGACCGGCTCGAAGCCGGCGAGCAGGTGGAGGCCGCCGCCTTGTTGCGCCGGCATCTGGAAGACGCGGCAAAGCTCAAGCGCAACACAGACGCCGCCGTGCCGGCAACCGGCTAGCGCATTCGAAAATTTCAGGAGCCATCCATGCCTGTATCGCAAGCCGCGTCTTCCAATACTCCCCTCACCCGCGAGGCCATGGAGGCGTTCTGGCTGCCGATGACGCCCAACCGGCAGTTCAAGTCGAAGCCGCGCCTGTTCGTCGGCGCCGAAGGCATGCACTACGTCGCGCAGGACGGGCAGCGCATTCTCGATGGCATGGCGGGACTGTGGTGCGTGAATGCCGGACACGGCCAACGGCGCATTGTCGATGCGATCCAGACCCAGGCCGCCAAGCTCGACTTCGTCTCCTCATTCCAGATGAGCCATCCGGCCGCGTTCGAGCTGGCCGGCCGCATCGCCCAGATCGCGCCGTCCGGGCTCGACCATGTCTTTTTCACCAACTCCGGCTCGGAATCCGTCGATACCGCGCTGAAGATTGCGCGCGGCTACCACCGCGCCCGCGGCGAAGCCAGCCGCATCCGCTTCATCTCCCGCGCCAAGGCCTATCACGGCATGGGCTGGGGTGGACTGTCCGTGAGCGGCATCGTTCGCCATCGCCGGGATTTCGGCCCGCTGTTGCCCGAGGTCGACCATCTCTCGCACACGCACAATCCCGAGCAAATGGCATTCTCGCGAGGACAACCAAGTTGGGGCGCGCATCTCGCCGATGAGCTCGAAAAACTGCTCGCGATTCACGATCCCTCGACAGTCGCCGCCGTGATCGTCGAACCCGTGACCGGCTCCGGCGGCGTCTTCCCCCCGCCCGTCGGCTATCTGGAGCGCTTGCGCGAAATCTGTGACCGGAATGGCATCCTCTTGATCTTCGACGAAGTGATCACGGGATTCGGGCGCGTCGGCGCGGCCTTTGCCGCGAATGCCTTCGGCGTCACGCCCGACCTCATCACCTGCGCCAAGGGCATGACCAATGCCGCCGTGCCGATGGGCGGCGTCATCGTCAGCGGCAAGGTCTACGATGCGCTGATGGCGGGACCGGAAAACACCATCGAGCTGTTTCACGGCTACACCTATTCAGCCCATCCACTCGCCTGCGCCGCGGCGCTCGCCGCGCTCGACGTCTACCAGGACCTGGCTCTGTTCGAGCAGGCGCGACGCATCGCGCCGCTCTGGGAAGCCGCCGCGCATGCGCTGAAGGACGCGCCGCACATCATCGACATCCGCAACATCGGCCTGCTGGCGGCCATCGACCTCAGGCCCCGCGACGGCGCCCCAGGCGCACGAGGGGCCGAATGCGCCAGCCGCTGCTATGACGACGGCTTCCTGATCCGCGCCAGCGGCGATACGCTGCTGCTGTCGCCGCCGCTGATCATCGAGGAGGAACAGATCGCGGCCCTCTTCGCCGCTATCCGCCGCGCCCTCGCCGCCGTGGGATGACGCGCGAATAGGCCGGGAAAGTTCCTGACGGGACCGCCTCGCCATGCCTCCCCACGGCCGGTCCAAGATACTATGTTAAGGCCATGAGGAATCACGGCCAGCCCCAAGCCATTGGTTCAATAGCCACGCCGGAGCCCTTCCCGCGGCAAAGCTTCGACGACGCACGGGAGGCGGTCGCGGCCTTGCGATCGCTTTATGCGAGAAATACCTCGTTCCTGCGTGACTCCTTCGCGGCGCTCGCGGCTGGCGGCGACAGCAACCGGCGCTACCGGGCCTTCTATCCGGAAGTCAGCGTCACCACGAACTCCTATACGCAGATCGATTCCCGCCAGGCCTATGGCCATATGCCGACGCCCGGGCACTTCTCGACCACGATCACCCAGCCCGACCTGTTCGAAACCTACCTCGTCGAGCAGCTTGATCTGATCATGCACAATCATGGCGTTCCGGTCGTCGTATCGGAATCGGATACGCCGATCCCGCTGCATTTTGCTTTTCTCGAAGGCACCTATGTTGACGGCAGCGCCGCCAAGCACATCAAGCGTCCGCTCCGGGACCTGTTCGACGTTCCCGACCTTGATGGAACTGACGATCAGATCGCCAACGGCACATATGAGGCGCCGGTCGGCCGGCCGCGGCCGCTGGCGCAATTCACCGCGCAGCGCGTCGACTATTCGCTGCATCGCCTGACGCACTACACCGCCACCAACCCGCTGCACTTCCAGAATTTCGTACTTTTCACCAACTACCAATTCTACATCGACGAATTCTGCGCGCGCGCCAGGGAGCTGATGGCGAAAGGCGGCGGTGGCTATACCGAATTCGTCGAGCCGGGCAACGTCATCACCTACCCCGGCGAACAGCGGCTTGACGCCGGCGCACCGGCACAACGTCTGCCGCAGATGCCGGCGTATCATTTGAAGAAGCCGAACTATGGCGGCATCAGCATGGTCAACATCGGCGTCGGGCCGGCGAACGCCAAGACGATCACCGACCATATCGCCGTGCTCAGACCGCATGCTTGGTTGATGCTCGGGCACTGCGCCGGATTGCGTGACACCCAGGCGCTGGGCGACTACGTGCTGGCCCACGCTTACGTGCGCGAAGACCATGTTCTCGACGACGATCTCCCGTTGTGGGTGCCGATTCCCGCGCTCGCCGAAATCCAGGTGGCGCTCGAGGAAGCCGTGGCGGAAGTGACGGGACTTTCCGGATACGACCTGAAGCGCATCATGCGCACCGGCACCGTCGCCTCCATCGACAATCGCAACTGGGAACTGCGCGACCGGCGCGGTCCGGTGCAGCGGCTATCGCAGTCGCGGGCGATCGCGCTGGACATGGAATCGGCGACCATCGCAGCCAACGGGTTTCGCTTTCGCGTGCCCTACGGCACCTTGCTATGCGTATCTGACAAGCCATTGCACGGAGAGCTGAAGCTGCCCGGCATGGCCACCGAGTTCTATAAGCGCCAGGTGAGCCAGCATTTGACGATCGGCATCAGGGCGCTGGAAAAGCTGGCGGAGATGCCATTGGAGCGATTGCACTCGCGCAAGCTCCGAAACTTCTCGGAAACGGCTTTCCAGTAAAGCGCAACCTGGCAGCTATCGCGTCCCGTAAGCGCGATCCCCGGCATCGCCGAGGCCGGGCAGGATAAAGGCGTTCGCATCCAGCCCCTCGTCGATCCCGGCCGTCCACACCCGCACGTCGGGATGCAGGCCCCGGAAACGCTCCACACCTTCCGGCGCAGCGAGAAGGCATACCAACCGGATATCCTTCGCGCCGCGCTCCTTCAGCCTGTCCACCGCCGCTACCGCCGTGTTCGCGGTCGCAAGAACCGGCGACACCACGATTGCCAACCGCTCGTGAAGATCGGACGGCGATTTGAAAAAATATTCGACCGCCACGAATGTCTGCGGTTCGCGGTAGAGCCCGATATGCGCGACGCGGGCGGTCGGAACGAGATCCAGCATTCCGTCGACAAACGTCACCCCTGCCCGCAATACCGGCACGAAAACCAGTTTCTTTCCCGCGATCTTGGCGGAGTGCATGCGTGCAAGCGGCGTCTCGACCTCCACATCGGTCAACGGCAGATCGCGCGTTACCTCGTAACACAGCAGCATGCCGATCTCCTTGAGGAGCTCGCGAAACGACTTGGTCGAAATCGTCTTGTCCCGGATCAGCGTAAGCTTGTGCTGGACCAGCGGGTGATCCACGATCGTAACGCCTTCCATGCTCTTGCCCTCTTGCGAATAGTCGCTCAAAAAACTGTGCCGTCACTGACGACCTTGACGGGCGGAGAGCCGTCGGGCCGGCGTTCGAACGCCATCGCCCTGCCCGCCGCCCAGGTGCCACCTTCCAGAATTTTCGCCAGTGGAAGCGAGACGGCATCAAGACCCACGCACTGCCGCAGCAGATCCGCCAGCCTGTCCAGCAGCGCAACGGTCAGCGCTCTCCACTCGACCACGAGTGCAGACGCGACATCGTGCTCGCGTTGCGCGTCCGCGGGATCGCGGAACTCCAGCACCCCGGCGTCGACAAACAATCCGCCATTGCGGTATTCCGCAAGGCCCGTGAGGCCGTCGATATCGGTCACCTGCAGCCCCGCCCGCTGCATCGGCTCGATCAGCGAATATGACAGCCACTGCGACAGCTTGTGCAGCGGCACCAGCTCGCTGGTCGCATCTTCGGTCTTGAGCGCCGGATGACGCCAGCAATCCCCCAACGGAATGCCGCCCAGCGTGATGCGTGAGGGCCAGATCGGCCCCAACTGGCGCAAAAGCTCTGACAGAATCGTCGGGGCCTCGATCAACCCCTGCTCGGCCGCCCCCGCGAGATGATCGAACAATCCTCCGGGCCGCGCTGTGTCCTCGCGGGCGAAAACCTGCGGCGCCGCTGATACCTGTTCGCCCAGCCGACGAAGAAGACCGACACGTCCCTCGAGGCCAACCAGCGGATTGTCGTCGGCGATCTGAAAGCCAGTCCGCAGATCGGCAACGGTCAATCGCCCAAGCGCAGTGGCATCGGCTCGCAGCGGTTCGTCAGCCTTCGCTGAGAACACGCCGCGCGCAAACATGTCCAGACTGGCGAGCGCCAGGCCTTCCGAACGGCCGATCCTTGCGCCCGTCGAGGGATCGCGATAGCGCCACGACGGACCTGCGCCGGCGTCGAGAAGCACGCTGACGATGGCGAGGTCGAATTCGGCACGGGCGCGCTCTTTGCCGCCGCGCCATTCCTTCACATCGGCAAGCGCCGCCCAGCGATCGACGCCACCAACGACGAAATGGCGCCAGCGCGAATGAAAAGGCACGTCGAATGCCGGATAGGCCCTGCGCGTTGTCGCAAGCACGAGATCAACCGCCGCGTCGAGCCGGCCAAGGTTTACCCGGAAATGTCGAAGCTGGCCGTTCAAGCCGATTTCCAGCAGCCGGTGGGCACGAGTGCGCACCGCTTTCGCAGTCAAAAGAGAAAGGGCATCTGCGCTCGTGTCTGCGGTCACGATCAATGGTCCGGCCCGCCCTAATATTTTTCGAGCGGCCGACCGGAGGCGATCAGGTCTTCGGGCTTCTGGCCGGGCGAAAAATATCCCGCGGCTTTCTTGGCGGCGATCTCCACATGGGCGTCGGCCGGAATCATGTCGTCGGGAATGGCGACGCGCTCGACAATCTCGATACCCTGCCCCGTTAGCGCATCGTACTTCATGTCGCTCATCGAGATGAAGCGGTCGATCCGCTTCAATCCCAGCCAGTGAATGACGTCAGGCATCAATTGCTGGAAGCGTGCATCCTGAACCCCGGCAACGCATTCCGTTCGCTCGAAATAGGCGGCCGCATCGTCGCCTGCTTCCTGACGCTTGCGCGCATTGTAGACCAGAAACTTCGTGACCTCGCCGAGCGCCCGGCCTTCCTTGCGGTTGTAGACGATGACGCCCAGACCGCCGGCTTGTCCGGCGCGCGCGCATTCCTCGATGCCATGGATGAGATAAGGACGGCAGGTGCAGATATCCGAGCCGAAGACGTCGGAGCCGTTGCACTCGTCATGGACGCGGCAGGTGATCTTGGTCCGATGATCCGGAAGCTTCGTGACATCGCCGAACAGATAGACGGTCGTCCCGCCGATCGGCGGAAGAAAGACTTGCAGATCGGGGCGCGTGACAAGCTCGGGAAACATGCCGGCCGTCTGCTCGAACAGTGCACGCCGTAGGTTGGTCACGCTGGTGCCGAAGCGCTGTGCGATGCCGGGCAGATACCAAACCGGATCGATCGCGATCTTGACGACGGAGACGGAGCCGCTGGCATGAACGAACTCGCCATCGGCCTCCAGCCGCTTGGCCGCCAGGGCCGCCTGAATTTCCGGAAGATCGAGACGGGCGCGCGTGATCGCGATGCTCGGCCTGATATCGATACCCTCGGCGATTTCGGCGCGAAAATTCTCCGCGACGAGATGTCCCCATGGATCGAGCGCAACAATCCGCTCCGGATCCATCCATTGCGCAAACGGTCCAACGGTCGCGGCCGGGTGCGTGTTGGTGAGATCGGGGCGACGGATCGGGTCCAGTGCGCCCGAAGATACGGCAAGCGCGCGGTAGACCGCATAGGAGCCGCCGTGAGTGCCAATCACGTTACGATCCTGTGGACGTGATACCGTTCCGATGATCGGACCACGTTCGCGCGCGGTCGGCGCACCCCAGCGGATCGGGAATTCATGCGTCGCACCGGGCACCGGATGCGATGTCAGGCGGATATGATCGGTACGATTGGACTGGCTCATCTTTCGGTAGTCCCAAAACGGCAACGGCCCGCCTGAATGACGGGCCTGACCGGAAAACCAATTGAATTTGCGCGGGTCACCGACCCATACAGCATTATATAGGGAAGTTGCGCGAATACACAACAATCAAGAGAGGTATTCCCACGCCGGACGAGGTCCGTCGGCTGACCGGAATCCATGGCCCAACGGCGCCCCCAATGGTAAATCACCGGTATCACGTTTGATCACTTTTTAGGGTAACCAAACGACGCCGGCGAAGCGCGTGCCCAAGCCGGTGCGCTACAAGGTCAGGCTCGGCAGATCCAACCCATTGGCGCGGGCACATGCCACAGCACTTTCATAGCCCGCATCGGCATGGCGCATGACGCCTGTCGCCGGGTCGTTCCACAGCACACGTTCGAGACGGCGCGCAGCCTCCGGAGTCCCATCGGCAACGATGACCATCCCGGCGTGCTGCGAATAACCGATCCCCACGCCTCCGCCATGGTGCAGCGAAACCCAGGTGGCACCGCTGGCACAATTGAGCAGCGCGTTGAGCAGCGGCCAGTCGGACACGGCATCCGAACCGTCGCGCATCGCTTCGGTTTCGCGGTTCGGACTCGCAACCGAGCCGCTATCGAGATGATCGCGGCCGATGACGATCGGCGCCTTCAACTCGCCCTTCGCCACCATTTCATTGAAAGCCATGCCGAGCCGGTGACGATCGCCAAGACCGACCCAGCAAATCCGCGCCGGCAGTCCCTGGAACTTGATCCGCGCTTTGGCCATGTCGAGCCAGTTGTGAAGATGCTTGTCGTCAGGCATCAGCTCCTTCACCTTGGCGTCGGTGCGGAAGATGTCCTCGGGATCACCTGATAGCGCCGCCCAGCGGAACGGGCCAACACCGCGGCAGAACAGGGGACGGATGTAAGCCGGAACGAAACCGGGAAAGTCGAACGCGTTGTTCAGTCCCATGTCCTTGGCCATCTGGCGAATGTTGTTGCCGTAGTCAAGCGTGGGAATGCCCTGCGCGTGGAAATCCAGCATGGCCTGGACGTGGCCGACCATGGAGGTCTTGGCCGCCGCTTCAACCGCTTTCGGATCGGCCTCGCGTTTCGACTCCCACTCGGCGAGCGTCCATCCTTTCGGCAAATAGCCGTTGATTGGATCGTGCGCGCTGGTCTGATCGGTGACGATGTCGGGCCTGACGCCGCGGCGCACCAGCTCGGGAAAGATATCGGCAGCATTGCCGAGCAGGCCGACCGAAATTGCCTTCTTGCTCTGAGCCGCCTCCACCATGATCGCGAGGGCCTCGTCAAGCGAGCCTGCCTGCCGGTCGAGGTAACCCGTGCGCAACCGCATCTCGATGCGGCTCGGCTGGCATTCGATCGCGAGCATCGACGCCCCGGCCATGGTGGCGGCAAGCGGCTGCGCGCCGCCCATCCCGCCAAGACCTGCCGTCAAGATCCACTTGCCCGCGAGGTTGCCGCCGTAGTGACGCCGTCCGACCTCGACAAAGGTTTCATACGTCCCCTGCACGATGCCCTGGCTGCCGATGTAAATCCACGAGCCGGCGGTCATCTGACCGAACATCATCAACCCAGCCTTGTCGAGCTCATTGAAATGATCGAGCGTCGCCCAATGCGGCACCAGATTCGAGTTCGCGATCAGGACGCGCGGCGCATCGGCATGGGTGCGGAAAATTCCGACCGGCTTGCCCGACTGCACCACCAGCGTCTGGTCGCCTTCGAGCTTGCGCAGCGAGGCCACGATGCGGTCGAAACTTTCCCAGTCGCGGGCGGCACGGCCTATTCCGCCGTAGACGACGAGCTCGCTCGGTCGTTCGGCAACATCGGGATCTAGATTGTTCATCAGCATTCGGAGCGGCGCTTCCGTCAGCCAGCTCCTGGCGCTGATCTCAGAGCCGTGGGGCGCCCGGATCGTGCGGTCGTTGTCCCGTCGGCGGTTCATGACGAATGACCTCTCTCGGCAAGGATTGGAAACGGGTTCTGTTCGAGCACCGACATCGCGGCGGCCGGCAATACGCCGGCTTCGACCAGCGCCGCGGCCTTCTTCAGATCGTCCGCCATATATCGATCGTGACCGAGCGCCGGCACCTGCTCACGCAACACGGCAATGACCGCGGCAAGCGCAGCGCTGGTCGTATGCGGAGCACGCAGGCCTATGCCTTGCGCCGCAACCAGGAGCTCGATGCCCAATATGGTGGCGAGATTGTCCGCCATATCAGACAATCGGCGCGCCGCATGCGCGGCCATCGACACGTGATCTTCCTGGTTGGCGCTGGTCGGCGTCGAATCGATCGAACAGGCCGCGGCACGCTGCTTGTTTTCGGCGAAAAGCGCGGCTGCCGTCACTTCGGCGATCATGAAGCCGGAGTTGACGCCGGGATCGGGGGTCAGGAACGGCGGCAGGCCGAAGTTCAGCGCGGGATCGACCAGCGTGGCGATGCGCCGCTCGCTGATCGCGCCGATCTCGGACAAGGCCAGCGCAATCTGATCGGCGACAAAGGCGACCGGCTCCGCGTGAAAATTTCCACCCGAGACGATCTCTCTGGTCTCAACCAGCACCAGCGGGTTGTCGGTGACGGCGTTGGCCTCGATCGTCAACGTGCGGGCGGCCTGGGTCAAAATGTCGAGCGCGGCCCCGGCTACCTGCGGCTGGCAGCGCAGGCAATAGGGATCCTGCACGCGCTCGTCGCCTTCGAGATGCGACATGCGGATATCGCTGCCCTCGAGCAATGCCATCAGGGCGGCGGCTGCCGCGATTTGTCCAGCATGCCCCCGTAGCTGCTGAATCTGCGGGCGAAACGGGGCCGTCGACGCCATGGCCGCATCGACCGACAGCGCACCCGTCACCAGCGCTGCACAGGCCAGATCATGCGCGCGCAGCAATCCGGAAATGGCATAGGCCGTCGAAAACTGCGTGCCATTGATCAGGGCAAGGCCTTCCTTCGGCCCAAGCTTAATCGGCGCGAGATCGGCGGCGGCCAGCGCATCGCGACCCGGCACAATGTTACCGCCGACGAACGCCTGCCCCTCACCGATCATGACGGCGGTCATATGCGCCAGCGGCGCCAGGTCGCCTGATGCTCCGACCGATCCCTGCTGCGGCACCAGCGGACAAATGCCCCGCGCCAGCATGGCCTGAAGTTGCTCGATGATTTCGCGGCGCACGCCAGACGCGCCTCGTCCCAGCGAGACGACCTTGAGCGCCATCATCAGGCGGACGATCGGTTCGGGCGTGGGCTGCCCTACTCCGCAGCAATGCGACACGATGAGATTGCGTTGCAGCAGCGCCGTCTGATCCGGCGGAATACGCTTCGACGCCAGTTTTCCGAAGCCCGTGTTGATGCCGTAAGCGGGAACGTCCGAGCGCGCGGCTTCCGCAACAATGGCCGATGCCGCCTCGACGCGCGGCCAGAATGACGGATCGAGCACCACCGACGCGCCTGCAAGCACTTGCTGCAGATCGCCGAGGCTGACCCTTCCGGGTAAAACGACAATGGAAGCGTTCCGCTCGCTCATTGTCCCCTCCACACCCGGCGGTGCAGCGGATTGAAGCCGATCCGGTAAACGAGCTCCGCCGGCCGGTCGATCTCCCAGATCGCGAGATCGCAATACTTGCCGGCCTCGAGCGTACCGGTCTCACCGAGAATGCCGAGCGCACGTGCCCCTTCCCGCGTGACGCCGGCAAGGCATTCGGCAACGGTCATCCGGAACAGCGTTGCGCCCATATTCATGGCCAGCAGGAGCGACGTCAGCGGCGAACTGCCGGGGTTGCAGTCGGTGGCAAGCGCCATGTTCACACCATGCGTGCGGAACAGTTCGACCGGCGGCTTCGTGGTCTCACGAATGAAATAGAATGCGCCCGGCAGCAGCACGGCCACCGTCCCTGCCCGCGCCATCGCCGCGGCGCCGGCCTCATCCGTGTGCTCCAGATGATCGGCCGACAACGCCGAGAATTCCGCGGCAAGCGCGGCACCGCCGAGGTTCGACAATTGATCCGCATGCAGCTTGACCGGCAATCCGAGCGCCCTGGCTGCGCGGAATACCCGCGCCGTTTGCTCTCCCAAGAACGCAATGCCTTCCATGAAGCCGTCGACGGCGTCGGCCAGTCCCGCCTGCGCCACTGCCGGCAACATCTCGCGGCAGACAAGATCGATATATCGGTCTTTGTCGCCGTCTGCTTCCGGCGGTAGCGCGTGCGCGCCAAGAAACGAGGTCTTGATCGCGACCGGCCGCTTGCCCTCCAGCGCACGCGCCGCCGATAGCTGGCGCATCTCGGTTTCGGTATTGAGCCCGTAGCCGGATTTGATCTCCAGCGTCGTCACGCCCTCGCCGATCAGGGCGTCGAGCCTTGGCAGCGCGCCGGCCACAAGCTCGGCCTCGCTGGACGCCCGCGTTGCCGCGACCGTCGAGACAATACCGCCGCCGGCGCGCGCGATCTCTTCGTAGCTTGCGCCCTGCAGCCGCAGCTCGAACTCATGCGCGCGGTTTCCGCCGAACACCAGATGGGTATGACAATCCACCAATCCCGGCGTGATCCAGCGCCCGGCGCAATCGATACGCTCGGCCGCGTCGGCATCCGATGGAAACTCGGCACGGCTGCCGGCGAAGGCGATGCGGCCGTCGCGCGCGGCGACCAGGCCGTCCTCGATCACGCCGAGCCCGGGCATATCCTCCCGGACCGTGGCGAGCCGGGCGTTGAGCCAGATTCGATCGAAGCGCTCGGCCATGCAGTTCTCCTCCGCGGCAGGAGCTTGACGTATCGATATGTCTATACATAAAATCGTCCGGGTGTTCTGTCCAGCCGGTTTTGAACCATGTCGACACTGCATTTCGCATCAGCGCTGCTCCCCTCGGGGTGGGCCGACGACGTGCAAATGGAGGTGACGGATCAGACCATCACCAAGGTTACGGCCGGCGTTCCGCCGGGCCCGCACGACGAACGCCACAAGCTCGCCATTCCCGGGATCGCGAGCCTGCACAGCCACGCGTTCCAGCGCGGAATGGCGGGGCTCGCCGAAACGCGCGGCGATTCCGCGGATACGTTCTGGACATGGCGCGAGACCATGTATCGCTTCGCGCTCGAAATGACGCCGGAAGACGCCGAAGCCGTCGCGACGTTGCTCTATGTCGAAATGCTCGAGCAAGGCTTTACCCGCGTCGGCGAGTTCCATTACCTGCATCACGACCACGACGGCGCGCCATACGCCAACCTCGCCGAGATGGCGACGCGAATTGCGCGGGCCGCCGAAATCGCCGGTATCGGGCTGACACTGCTGCCGAGTTTCTACGCACACGGCTCGTTTGGTGGCGCGGCCCCGCATGCCGGCCAGCGCCGGTTCATCTGCTCGGTCGACCAGTTCGCCAAGCTGATCGACGCGACACGGTCAGCCGTTCGCGCATTGCCCGGCGCCAATGTCGGCATCGCGCCGCACAGCCTGCGCGCCGTGATGCCGGACGAATTCGCGGCCCTCGCGCCACTGGCCGAAGGCGGACCGGTGCATATCCATGCCGCTGAACAGACAAAAGAAGTCGAGGACTGCATCGCCTGGTCGGGCCGACGGCCGGTTGAGTGGTTGCTCGAACATGCGCCCGTCGATCAGCGTTGGTGCCTCATCCATGCGACCCATATGACAGAGGCGGAAACCACCGCGCTTGCAGGAAGCGGCGCGGTCGCCGGACTCTGCCCGGTCACCGAAGCGAGCCTTGGCGACGGTATCTTTCCTGCCCGCGAGTTCCTTGGCGCCGGCGGACGGTTCGGCATCGGTACCGACTCCAATGTGCTGGTCGGCGTCACCGACGAACTGCGTCAGCTCGAATATGGCCAGCGCTTGAAACACCGCGAGCGCAATGTGCTGTCTGGCGGTCCCGGCCTGTCGACCGGTCGCGCGCTGTTCGAAACTGCGCTCACCGGCGGCGTCCAGGCGCTCGCACTGCCAACCGCCGGACTCCAGGCAGGCGCGCGCGCCGACATCGTGACGCTCGACACCGCCCATCCCTCACTCGCCGGACGCCGCGGCGACGCCGTCCTCGACGGTTGGATTTTTGCGACGAGCGCGGGCGCCGTCGACACCGTCTGGGCAGGCGGCGCCAAGGTCGTCGAGAATGGACGGCATGTACTGCGTCAGAAGGCGCGCTTCGCATTCAACGCAGCAGTGCGGAGGCTTGTGGCATGAGCCTCGCCACCGATCGCGGCAAGCCCCAGTCGGCCGACAAGCCGACGCTGTACAAGCAGATCCGGATCGATATCGAGCGCCGCATCCTGACTGGAGAATGGCCGCCCGGTCATCGCATCCCATACGAGCACGAGCTGATGTCGCTCTACGGCTGCTCGCGCATGACGGTGAGCAAGGCGCTGTCGGAGCTCGCGCAAGCCGATCTTATCGAGCGGCGGCGCAAGGCCGGCAGCTTCGTCCGCCGTCCCACATTTCTGTCGGCGGTGCTCAAGATCGCCGACATCCGCGCGGAGATCGGCGCGCTCGGCCGCAGTTACGGCTATGAGTTGCTCCAGTGCTCGCGGCGCACCGCAAACGCCGCCGACCGCGACCGCCTTGGCGCACGCAAAACCGGCAAGGTGATCGCGATTGCGTGCCGTCACAGCGCCGACGACGTGCCGTTCGCCATCGAGGACAGACTGATCGATCTCGACGCCGTGCCCGAAGCGGCCACGGCGGATTTTGCGACCGAGCCGCCCGGCACGTGGCTGCTTCACCATGTGCCATGGACGGAAGCCGAGCATTCGATCAGTGCCATCGTGGCTGACGAGCAGGCAGCGGCGGCGCTCGACATCGCGATTGGCGCGCCCTGCCTCGTGATCGACCGGCACACCTGGCGCAGCGCCCGGCCGCTGACCGCCGTGCGCCTGCTCTATCCGGGCGATTCCCATAAACTGGTTGCCCGCTTCAAAGGCGGCTGAGGGGGACAATGATGCACGCAAGATCTGGCACAGACCATGCAGCATTTCTGTACATCAGTTCGATGAAACGTGAACAGACCAAGACACAGTCCATGAACCAGCAAAAGGGATATAGCCATGCGTAGTTTTGGATTTTTCGCGGCAGCCGCCGCTCTCTTAGTAGCCGCACCGGCCGCCGCTCAGGACGTAAAGGTCGGTATCGGCATCTCCGGATGGACTGGTTTTGCGCCGCTCACGCTCGCAAACCAGGCAGGCATCTTCAAGAAGAACGGTCTCGATGTAACGATCAAGAAGATCCCGCAGAAGGATCGGCACCTGGCCATCGCCTCGGGTGACATCCAGTGCGCGGCGACCACGGTCGAGACCTGGATATCCTGGAATGCCAATGGCGTCGCCACCAAGCAGATCTTCCAGCTCGACAAGAGCTACGGCGCCGACGGCATGGTAACGCGGAACGATATCGCGGCGATCAAGGATCTGAAGGGCAAGACGGTCGCCGCGTCCGCCCCCGGCACCGCTCCGTATTTCACCCTCGCATGGATGCTCAAGAAGAATGGCCTTACGGTCAAGGACGTCACGGTGGTAAACTTGGAGCCAGCCGCAGCGGCGCAGGCATTCGTGTCCGGCCAAAACGATGCAGCCATGACCTATGAGCCCTATTTGTCGACCGTGCGCGCCGCGCCCGACAAGGGCAAGATCATCGCGACCACGCTCGACTACCCGATGATCATGGACACGTTCGGCTGCACGCCGAAATTCCTGACCGAGAATCCGAAAGCCGCGAAAGCACTGGCCGACAGCTATTTCGAGGCTGTCGCCATGATCGACAAGGATCAGGCCAAGTCCTACGAAATCATGGGGTCGGACGTGAAGCAAACCGGTGAACAGTTCGGCAATTCGGCAAAGTATCTGCGTTGGCAGGACAAGGCCGCGAACCAGAAATTCTTCGCGGGCGAGTGGCAGGCGTTCACAAAGGAAGCCGCAGACCTGCTGCTCGAGATCGGCATCATCAAATCGGTTCCGAAGATCGACGACCTCGTTGATACGAGCTTCATCAAGTAGGTTCGGTCGACACCGCACTGGTCCTGCTTCCACAGATGGAAGCAGGACGTTCCGCGATCAGCGTACCGCTTTGAGGAACATGCCCTGTGATACGTCCTCTTGATCCTGTGACGTCGAAGCAACGCGCGGCCTATGGTCTGGCGTTCTTCGTCCTGTTCGTTGCCGTATGGGCATGGGCAACGTTTGGCGGCTACGTGTCCAAAACGTTTCTCGCCAACCCGCTGACCATGCTGCAGGAGGGTTGGGAGCTCCTGACCAAGCACGGCTTCCTGTTCGACATCGGCATGACGATCTGGCGGGTGGTCGGCGGCTTCGTGCTGGCGGCCATCATCGCCGTGCCGCTCGGCGTCCTGATGGGCGCCTACAAGCCGATCGAAGCCTTCCTGGAGCCGTTCGTCTCGTTCGCCCGTTATTTGCCCGCCTCGGCCTTCATCCCGCTGTTGATCCTGTGGGCCGGCATCGGCGAGTTGCAGAAGCTGCTGGTCATCTTCATCGGCTCGGTGTTCCAGATCATCCTGATGGTCACCGTGACGGTCGGAAACACCCGGCGCGACCTCGTCGAAGCCGCCTACACGCTCGGCGCCAGCGACCGCGGCATCATCAACCGGGTGCTGCTGCCCTCCTCCGCCCCCGAGGTCGCGGAAATCCTTCGGCTCGTTCTCGGCTGGGCGTGGACCTATGTCATCGTCGCCGAGCTGATCGGATCATCCTCGGGCATCGGCCACATGATCACCGACAGCCAGGCCCTGCTCAACACCGGCCAGATCATCTTCGGCATCATCGTCATCGGGCTGATCGGCCTGGTGTCGGACTTTCTTTTCAAGGCGTTCAACGCCTGGCTGTTCCCGTGGAAGCTGGCATGACCAAGCTCAGAATCGATCAGGTCGCCCGCACCTTCCCCGCGCGCCAGGGCCATGCGCCGACGCGCGCGCTGGAGCCAATCGACCTCGACGTCGGCAACAATGACTTCGTCACCATCCTCGGCCCGTCGGGCTGCGGAAAATCGACGTTGCTGCGCATCATCGCCGGGCTCGACCGTCCGACCAGCGGCCGCGTCATTCTGGACGGACAGGAGGTAACGGGACCGGGCGCCGATCGCGGCATGGTGTTTCAGTCCTACACGCTGTTTCCATGGCTGACCGTGCGCGAAAACATCGCGTTCGGCCTGCGCGAGCGCGGGGTTTCGGAAGCAGACCGCGAAAAGATCGCCGACGGTTTCATCCAGCGCGTCGGCCTGCAGGGCTTCGAAAATCATTGGCCGAAGCAACTCTCCGGCGGCATGCAGCAACGCACGGCGATTGCGCGGGCCCTGGCCAACGATCCAAAGATCCTGCTGCTCGACGAACCGTTCGGCGCGCTGGATAATCAAACCCGCGTGCTAATGCAGGAAATGCTGCTCGGCATCTGGGAACGCGACCAGAAGACCGTGCTGTTCGTCACGCATGATATCGAGGAAGCGATCTTCCTCGGCAGCCGCGTCATCGTCATGAGCGCCCGTCCCGGCCGCATCAAGGCCGAGATCGCGGTCGATCTGCCGCACCCGCGATCCTACAAGATCAAGACCACGCCTGAATTCGTCAGCCTGAAGGAACGGCTCGTCGAAGAGATCCGTGCCGAGGCCTTGAAGGTTGCGGTTCACGCCTGACCATCGCGCGCTGTGAAATACGCCCCCGAACGCGGTGAAATCAGTCCCGGATTTTGCTACGCTGATCCCCGCTTGCACTGGACTCGTTGGATGCCGTCGCATCCATCGCTCCTGATTGCCTCGCCATTGCGAACTTCCAACGCAGTGCGACGCTCCGCATCCCGACAGGGAGACAGCCATGGTGAAACCGTTTCCGTCGAAGACCCACATCGGCAACCACATGCTGCATCCGGAAACGCTGATGCTGAATTACGGCTACGATCCGCAACTGTCGGAGGGCGCCGTCAAGCCACCGGTCTTCCTGACCTCGACCTTCGTCTTCCGCACTGCCGAAGACGGACAGGATTTTTTCGATTTCGTCTCGGGCCGGCGCGAGCCCCCGGAGGGGATGGGCGCGGGGCTGGTTTATTCGCGCTTCAATCACCCCAACAGCGAGATCGTCGAAGACAGGCTCGCTGTCTACGAGCGAGCCGAGAATTGCGCGCTGTTCTCTTCGGGCATGGCTGCGATTTCGACCACGATCCTGGCTTTCGTCCGCCCCGGCGACGTCATTCTGCACTCTCAGCCGCTCTATGGCGGAACGGAGACCCTGCTTGCGAAGACGCTTGCGAATCTCTCGATCGGCGCCGTGGGCTTTGCCGACGGCCTCGATGAAACTGCAGTGAGGCTGGCGGCGGAGAACGCCATGCAGAAAGGCCGGGTCGCGATGATTTTCATCGAAACGCCGGCAAACCCCACCAATGGACTGGTCGATGTCGCGATGATCCGACGCGTTGCCGACATGATCGGGCAGACCCAGCGGCACACGCCGATCATTGCGTGCGACAATACCTTGCTCGGGCCGGTGTTTCAGCGGCCGATCGAACATGGCGCTGATCTATCGGTGTACTCGCTGACCAAATATGTCGGTGGTCATTCCGACCTGATCGCGGGCGCGGCGATCGGCTCAAAAGCCATCTTGAAGGATATCAAGGCATTGCGAAGCGCCATCGGCACCCAGCTCGATCCGCACTCCTGCTGGATGATCGGCCGATCGCTCGAGACGCTGAGCCTGCGCATGGAAAAAGCAGACCGAAACGCGCGGCTCGTGGCGGACTACCTGCGCGACCACGACAAGGTGGCGAAGGTCCATTACCTCGCTCACCACGAACCGGAGTCCGTCGCCGGCCGTCTGTTCGCGCGCCAATGCAGCGGCGCAGGCTCCACATTCTCGTTCGACATTGTCGGCGGCCAGGCGGCCGCTTCAAAGTTCCTCAACGCGTTGCAGATCTTCAAGCTGGCGGTGAGCCTGGGCGGCACCGAATCGCTTGCCAGCCTGCCCGCAAGCATGACCCACTCCGGCGTGCCGGCCGACATCCGCCAGAAAATCGGCGTTCTGGACTGCACGATCCGGCTGTCGATCGGCATCGAGCATCCCTCCGACCTGATCGCGGATCTCGCGCAAGCCTTGAACGAGGCATAGCCGTCCGCCACGCATGAGAGGACTGGATCGCGCCAGCGCCTCGCTGCTGCCGCCGCAGCAGCCAGACGACCGACGCGACCGCTCACCGTCACTTCTTGACAGCGAACACCCAGACGACGCCGCCTTGCGGCACGTTGTTCTCCAGGCCGGGGACCTTGCCCACCAATGCGTCCTGAATGCGCTGCGCGTCGACGCCCCAGCCAGACTGGACGGCAATATACTGCGTGCCGTCCACCTCATACGCGATCGGCATGCCCACGATCCCGGAGTTGGTTTTTTGCTCCCAAAGCAGTTCACCGGTCTTGGCATGGAAGGCACGGAACATCCGGTCATTGGTGCCGCCGACAAAGATGAGGTCGCCAGCGGTAGCGGTCACCGAACCGAACAGTTGTGACTTCGGAAAATTATGCGACCAGACCTTCTTGCCCGTGGCCGGATCCCACGCTTGCAGTTCACCAAAGTGTGTAGCGCCGGGACGGGGCGTCAAACCGATATCCTCGGGCTTGGTCCCGAGCCAAAGCTTGCCGGGAACCAGCGGCAGTTTTTCCCCCGTAAAGCCGCCGCAGAAATTCTCGTTGGCGGGAACGTAGACCAATCCGGTTTTCTGACTATATGCCGCCGACGGCCAATCCTTGCCGCCCCACAATGACGGACAGAATTCAACCCGCTTGCCAACTCCCGGCTTGTGGGCCGGATCGGCAATCGGCTTGCCGTTGGCATCGATGCTCTTCCAGACATTGGTATAAACGAAAGGCCAGCCGGCGACGTATTTGATGCCCTCCGGCTTGCGCTCAAGCACCCAGAAGATCGCGTTGCGGCCTGGATGAATCAGGCTCTTGATGGTGCGACCGTCCCTTTGCAGGTCGATCAGCATTGGAGCGTCCACCTCGTCCCAGTCCCAGGAATCATTTTGATGGTACTGGAAATATGATTTCATCTTGCCGCTGTCGGGATCGAGCGCGAGCACCGACGTCGAGTAGAGATTGTCGCCGGGATGGGTTTCACCCGGCCAGGGCGCGGCATTGCCGGTGCCCCAGTAGACCGTTCTGGCGTCCACATCGTACGTGCCTGTCATCCACGCCGGCGCGCCTCCGGTTTTCCAGTCGTCGCCGCTCCACGTATCATGGCCGGGCTCGCCCGGGCCGGGAATGGTGAAGGTTCGCCACAGTTCCTTGCCCGTGTTGGCATCGTAGGCAACGATATAACCGCGGATGCCGAATTCGCCGCCGGAGCCGCCGACGATCACCTTGCCGTCCACGACCAGCGGCATCAGGGTCAAATACTGCCCCTTCTTGTAGTCCTGAACCTTGGTGTCCCAGACCACTTTGCCGGTCTTGGCATCGAGCGCGACCAGATGGTCGTCCGTCGTGGCGAGATACAGCTTGTCCTCCCACAACCCGACGCCGCGGTTGGTGGGATGCAACTGGAAGAGATCTTCGGGAAGCTGGCGTTTGTATCGCCAGTACTCATCGCCGGTCTTGGCGTTGAGCGCGATCACCTGCCCCTCCGGCGTTGAGACGAACATCACGCCATTGTTGATGATCGGCGGCGCCTGGTGTCCCTCGACCACGCCGGTCGAGAACGTCCACACCGGCACCAGATTTTTCACGTTCGAAGTGTTGATCTGGTCGAGCGTGCTGTAGCCCTGCCCGTCATAGGTCCGGCGATAATGCATCCAGTTGCCGGGCTCGGGATTCTTGAGCCGTTCGGTGGTTACCGGGCTGTAGTTCTCGATCGGGCCGGCGGCAGCGATCGAAACGAGGCATGTGGACGCGAGCAAACCGGACAAAAGCCATTGCTTCAAGACCATAGCGCAACCTCCCCTTTTTGTTTTCATCTCACGAATTCTGCTTTTTCTTCGTCGTGGATCGAGACGGCCGCCCACCGTCACCTCGACTGCTGCGCGCCCACCTTTCCAATGAATGCCGCAGCCACCGTCAGTGGACCGGCGTCCGTTGCCAACGGAAGTGCCGGCAGGCGCCGCGGCGCCGGTCCAAACACGACCTGTGCGCTTTGCCTGGGGTCAAACTCCGAATTATGGCAAACGCATTTGAACACGTCCTTGTCGCCGCCTGCCGCCTTTACCCACGCAGTGACCGGACAACCGGTATGGACGCAGATTGCCGAATAGGCCACGACGCCGCCGGCGGCGCGCGAACGCGTCTCTTCATCCAGCTCGGCGGGTTCCAGTTTGACGACGAGTATCTCGTTCAGGCGCGAGCCCTTGCGCACGACCGATGTCTTGGGATCCCTTGGCCAGGCCCGAACCGGCGGGCCGCCAGTCTGCAGATCCTGCGGCTTGATCACCTCGCCCGCACGATCCCCTTCGGCGAAAACCAGAACGTCGCCCTTCTGAGGCCGCTCGTTGCTTCCAGGTAAATCTTCCTGCGCAATGGAGGGCCTTACCGACGCCAGGCAGGCCCCGGTGGCGAGTGCGGTCAAGATGAGTGCGCGCCGCGTCGGATCCTGACACATCGCCGTCACGAGCTCCGCGTCTGTGCGTGTGATCGACGTTGTTGCCTGATCTGATTTGCACATCACTCAACCTGAAGGAGAGAGTCGGTCAAAAAAATGGCGACAGGAAAATTGTGTTTTGAGCAATCCTTGCGTTCGTCAGGTGTCAACGATTGCAACAAGTGCCCGTAACAGTAAGCGTCCTTCGCATTTCCTGAGGCTGCCATTGCAGCTCGACGCCTCATGCGTATTTTGCAGAACAGCTCAGCCTTTGGTGATGTGCAGTGCGTTACGGGCATGCGAGCGGCGCCACGCCAGCGTCCAATGCGCGCACGATGCAAGTCCATGCTGGCAACACGACGTTGAAGAGACGATCTTCCATTTTGTCCCGACGGAAACGCGTTAAGTTTGACGCGAATTGCCCATTCCCGCTCTCACTGCGTCAGCGTCGCTTACCAAATTCAATTCTTTGGCAACGCCCCGCTTTCGCCAAACATGCGGAAGCAAAATGTAGACGCCTTGTGGTAGTGATCGAAAAGCGCGGCCTACTGAACAACAGCCAACAATAACGATCAGGAGGATGGCTCACAGAAATCCCAGCCAGACAGCAAGGAATTTCGAAGCAGCGGCGTCGTGCGGTCAGCAGGAGTGTTGTCGCTCACGTCGTAGCAACCATCAGCAGCTTACGAAGTGCGAGGCTCGATCATGATTACTTTGAAGATTAACGGCCAGCAAAAGAACTGGGATGGCGATCCCGATCTTCCGCTGCTCTGGTTCCTCCGCGATGAAGCCGGACTGACGGGCACGAAATACGGCTGCGGACAGGCGCTTTGCGGCGCTTGTACCGTGATCGTCGACAAGCAGGCGGTACGCGCCTGCATCACGTCGGTTTCCGACGTGGTCGGTCGGGAGGTCACGACGATCGAAGGTCTTCATCCGACGGGCGACCACGCGGTTCAGAAAGCGTGGCGCCAGCTCAATGTTCCGCAATGCGGCTTCTGCCAGGTCGGCCAGATCATGCAGGCGGCTGCGCTACTGCTGGAGAATCCAAAACCCAGCCACGACCAGATACGCGAGGCGATGGCGGGCAACATTTGCCGCTGCGGCTGCTATCAGCGCATCGAAAACGCGGTTCACCTCGCTTCGACGGGGGTCTGATCATGAACATCATCACCAACCCCAAAAAGCTCCGTGGCTTTGAGCGATATGTCAAAGTCGACAACGTTTCACGTCGTAGCATCCTGAAGGGCCTCGGGCTCGCCGGAGGCTTCGTTCTGGCTGCTCCCGTGATGTCCCGCCCCGGCCTTGCCGCGTATAAGACCGGCGCAGGCGAGATGCCGCACGGCACCGTGGTGGATCCGCGCGTGTTCGTCGCCATCGCACCTGATGGCATCGTCACGATCGTCGCGCACCGCGCCGAGATGGGAACCGGTGTCCGCACCAGCCTGCCCATGATCGTTGCCGAAGAGATGGAGGCCGACTGGTCGCGCGTTCGCGTCCAGCAGGCCCATGGCGACGAGGTCAAATTCGGCAACCAGGACACCGACGGATCGCGCAGCACGCGGCACTACCTGATGCCGATGCGCCAGATCGGCGCTTCCGCCCGCACGATGCTCGAAACCGCAGCAGCAAACCGCTGGGGCGTGCCGGCGACCGAAGTGAAGGCGGTAAATCACGAGGTCGTCCACAGCGCCAGCGGACGGCGCATCGGCTTCGGCGATCTGGCAGCCGATGCCGCCAAGCAGTCGGTACCGAGTGTCGAAGGCCTGAAGCTGAAAGACCCGAAGGATTTCCGCTATCTGGGCAAAGGCCAGATCAGCATGGTCGACCTTCGTGACATCACGGTAGGCACCGCGCGTTACGGCGCCGACGTCCGCCTGCCCGGGATGAAATACGCCGTCATTGCCCGGCCGCCGGTGACCGGCGGCAAGGTCGCCTCGTTTGACGGGGCGGCGGCGATGAAGGTGTCCGGCGTCGAGAAGGTCATGGAAGTCAAGGGCTGGCCGTGGCCTTCAAAATTCCAGCCGCTCGGCGGCGTCGCCGTGATCGCGCGCAACACCGGCGCGGCGATCAAGGGCCGCGATGCCTTGAAGATCGTCTGGGACGACGGCGCCAACGGCAAATACGAGTCGGTCGCCTACCGGGCCCAACTGGAGGAAGCCGCACGCAAGCCGGGCCTGGTGGTACGCAAGGAGGGAGACGTGGAAGCCGCCTTGAAGGGCGCCGACAAGGTGATCGTAGGTGAGTATTACCTGCCGCATCTCGCCCACGTCGCCATGGAGCCGCCGGCTGCAGTCGCCGACGTCAAGGGCGATAAGGCCGAGATCTGGGGACCGGTGCAAAGCGCCGGCGGAACGCGGGAGGACGTCGCCAAGACGCTGGGCATTCCCCAGGAGAATGTCACCGTCAACGTCACCCTGCTCGGAGGCGGTTTCGGGCGCAAGTCGAAGTGCGATTTCGCCATCGAGGCCGCCCTGCTTTCAAAGGAACTCGGCGCCCCCGTCAAAGTGCAGTGGACGCGGGAAGACGACGTTCGCAACGGCTTCCTGCACACCGTGTCGGTGGAACGCATCGAGGCCGGCCTCGACAAGAACGGCAAGGTGACGGCCTGGCGGCATCGCAGCGTCGCGCCGAGCATCGCCTCGACGTTTGCCGCTGGTGCAGTGCATCAGGCGCCGTTCGAACTCGGCATGGGGCTGGTCGACATGCCCTTCGAGATCGCCAACGTGCAGTGCGAGAATCCGGAAGCGGCCGCGCATACCCGTATCGGCTGGTTCCGCTCGGTGTCGAATATCCCGCGCGCCTTCGCGGTGCAGTCGATGGTGGCCGAACTCGCGCTCGCCACCAAGCGCGATCCAAAGGACATGCTGCTGGAACTGATCGGCTCTCCGCGGATCGTCAAACTCGATTCGGTGAAAGACCTCTGGAACTACGGCGAGCCCTATGAGAGCTATCCGATCGACACCGCGCGTCTTCGCAAGGTCGTCGAACTGGTCGCGGAAAAGGGCGGTTGGGGACGATCCGTTCCCAAGGGGCACGGGCTCGGCATAGCCGCGCATCGCAGCTTCGTCAGCTATATAGCGACCATCGTCGAGGTCGCCGTTGACGACAAGGGCAAGCTCACCGTGCCCCGGGTCGATACCGCCATCGATTGCGGAACTTTCGTCAATCCGGAGCGGATCCAGTCGCAGATCGAGGGGACCGCGATCATGGGCCTGAGCCTCGCCAAGCATGGCGCGATCACCTTCAAGGACGGCAAGGTGCAGCAGGGCAATTTCGACGATTTCCCGGTGATCCGGATGGACGAGTCCCCTGCCGTGACGAACGTCTACATCGTGCCTCCCGGTCCCGATACGCCACCCAGCGGCGTCGGCGAGCCGGGTGTGCCGCCGTTTGCGCCGGCGCTGATCAACGCGATCTTCGCCGCGACCGGCAAGCGTATCCGCGCCCTGCCGATCGGCAAGCAATTGGAGGCGTAAGAGGAACGTTAGATCGAACGGGCCGTTTTCATTGGTCTGAGAGGAGTTCAGGCCGATGAAACCCAACTCAACGGCGCTCGCGGTATGCTTGCTGTCGGGCGCGCTTCTACTGAATGCTCAGGCGGTGATCGCTCAAACGACGTCGCCGCCGAGCGCCACCGCCACGCGGCCGGCGACGACACCGCCGGGGCAAACCTCCCTGCCGAACGAGAGCCCGCCGGCTACAACAACCCAGACCACCGGCGAAGCCAGCCGCGATCCCGTGGTGAAGAAAATGAACGAGGACGAAAAGTACAAGGTCGACACCAAGGGCAAGTAGCGCAGCCTGTTTGACGTGGTCGTCCCTATCGCAACGTCTGTCTTCGCTGACACTGAATCGTCAGGTCACCCGACAAGTCCGATTGCAGAAGCGGCCGCCGGCCTCAGGGCTCGCAAATCCATGTGCCGGTTCACGTCCTTGTAGAGCAGGTAACGGAACCGCCCGGGCCCGCCGGCGTAACACGCCTGGGGGCAAAAGGCGCGGAGCCACATATAGTCCCCGGCCTCGACCTCGACCCAGTCTTGATTGAGCCGGTAAACGGCCTTGCCCTCAAGAACGTAAAGACCGTGCTCCATGACGTGGGTCTCAGCAAACGGAATCGACGCGCCCGGCTCGAAAGTGACGATGGTGATGTGCATGTCGTGCCGGATGTCTGATGGATCGACGAAGCGTGTCGTGGCCCATCTTCCATCCGTATGAGGCATTGGTGTTGGCGTGATGGAATCTTCGTTTGTCACAATGGATTCCGGCGCCGCGATCCCGGACACGCGCTGATACAGCTTCCGGATCCAGTGAAATTGCGCCGCTTCGGGGCTGCGGTTCTGCACGCTCCAGCGGCACCCGGGCGGAAGATACGCAAAGCCGCCGGGCCGCAACACGTGTTCCGTCCCGTTGAGCCTCAAGGCCAACTTGCCGCCAACCACGAACAGCGCCCCCTGCGCTTCCGTATCGGGCTCCGGCGCTTCGCTTCCGCCGCCCGGCGCTACGTCGACAAGATAGTGGGAGAACGTTTCGGCGAAACCGGATAGCGGTCGGGCGAGCACCCAAACGCGCGTATCGTTCCAGTGCGGAAGATAGCTTGTAACAATGTCACGTATGACGCCCCTGGGTATCACCGCGTATGCGTCCGTAAAAACCGCGCGACCGGTCAGGAGCTCCGTCTGGGCTGGGTGCCCGCCGGTTGGGACGTGATAGGTTCGAGATGGCATTTCGTGGCCTCTTAAAGACGGTTCTTGTTCATCGAAAGACTAGCCCGGCTTCGCCGTGATGCCCGGGTGCGTTGCTGAAGCACCATCGAACGCGATGCGTAGCCAGTCTGGTTCTTCAAGCCACTTTTCCTCGAGGTTGCTGCCCGCACCCTTTCGATCGACGACAACGAACGGACTGGCGTCCGCAGTGACAAGCAGCGGATGATGCCAGCAGTTTCGCGCGTAGTTCACGCCCTGCTGTCCTGACGCAGCAAACGCCCGGTAGGTCGACGGGATACCCGGATCTGCGCAAACGACCACCAGCCAGGGCATTTCGTTCAACGGGACGAAAAGCTGACTCCCGAGCGGATGGCGCTCCATCATCTTGATGACGATTGGTGCCGGTCTCACCGTGCCAATGAACAGACTGATATTGACCTCTCCGCCTGCCGAGGCGACGTCAATTTTCGCCAGGTCGTCGTAGCGTCTGGCAAACCCTTCGTTGATCAGTTTCGGCGTCGCATCTTCCGTCTCGACGACCTCACCGAAAGGCGCGAACCCCGCCTTTGTCAAAGGTGCCACCGAAAGCGTCAGCATCGTTCAAACTCCGATCAACTTCGAGCATGGCGAGACGTCCGGATCGGCCGCTTGGTCTACCGATACCGGACGCCTTGCGCCTGATATCAGATCGCCTGCGGCTGCGCTCCCGGTGTGTCCAGCCCCACCGGATCGATCGCTGCTTCCGCACTCACAGGATCAACCTGCCCGTTCAGGACCCGATGCGCCTTCTCCCGATCGATGTCGCCTTCCCAGGAGGCCACGGCGATCGTGGCAACGCAGTTCCCGATATAGTTGCCCAACGCACGCGCAATGCCGATGAACCAGTCGACCGACAGGATCAGCACCAGTCCGATGGCCGGAATGGTCGGGATGGCCGCGAGGGTGGCGGCAAGCACGACGATGGCCGAGCCGGGAACGCCGTGAGCGCCCTTCGAAGTCAGGAGGGCAACGCCGAGAATTGCCAGAAGATCACCCGTGGCCAGCGGCGTATTGGTCGCCTGCGCAATGAACACCGCGGCCAGCGTCAGGTAGATAGAGAAGGCATCCAGATTGAACGAATATCCCGTCGGGATTACCAATCCGACAGTCGACGGTTTGATGCCAAGAAGCTCGAGCTTGCGCATGGTCTGCGGAAGCACGCTGTCTCCGGCCGCCGTGCCGAGAACGATCGTCATCTCCTCGCGCAAGTAGCGGAGCAGTTTGAACAGGCTGAAGCCGGAAACGCGCATGACCGCGCCCAGCACGACGACGACAAAGACGACCACGGCCACATAGAACAGGGCGACGAGCCCGCCGAGCTGCTTGAGCGAGCCGATGCCGTATTTGCCGACGGTAAATGCGATCGCCCCGAACACGCCGAGCGGCGCCAACCTGACGACGAAATTCATCATCTTGAAGACGATGTCACTCACGCGCCCGATAAAATCCGTCACCGGCTTGGCCCGCTCGCCACACAGTGAGGCCGCACAGCCGAACATGATCGAGACGATCAGCACCTGCAGGATGTCGCCGGTCGTGAAGGCCCCGACCACCGTCGAGGGAATGAGCTTCATCAGGAATTCCGAGACGCCGCCGCCGGCGACCTGGGCCGCCGTCTGACTGAAGCCGCTCAACGCTTTTGCATCCAGCGTCTTCGGATCGATATTCATTCCGGTACCGGGCTGGAAGTAATAGGCGAGCGCAATGCCGAGCACCAACGCAATCGTCGTAATGACCTCAAAGTATATCAGCGCGCGCACCCCGACCCGCCCAACCTTCGACAGATCTCCTGCGGCGGCGATCCCGTGCACGACAACGCAAAACACGATCACCGGGACCAGCATCTTGATGAGCTTAATGAAGCCGTCGCCCAGCGGTTTCATCTGAAGAGCGACATCCGGGTGAGCCATGCCAAGCGCAATACCCAGCGCCAGCGCTATGATGACCTGGAAGAAGAGTGACTTGAATAACCTTGGCACGGCGTTCCCTCGCTCGGTCGGTGTTTCCATTTGATGTGGCTTCGTCGACCTGCGGCCGGCCGCCACTTTTTCTTTAATCGCGACGCTGACGTCGCTTCGAAACGGATGATTGCCCGCCGGACGTTCGTCCCGGTCGCGCACCAAGCCATTCGTTGACCATGCCGTACCAAGTGTCCAATATATAGAACGACACGATCGAGAGGAAAATCCTATGGATCTCCGCCAGCTCCGGTACTTCATTGCGGTGGCCGAGGAGCGCAGTTTCACTGCCGCGGCGCGACGATTGAATCTTTCGCAACCTCCCCTCAGCCAGCACATCCAGTCGCTCGAAGCGGCGTTGGGAACACAGCTCCTCTACAGAACCAGTCGCAAGGTCGAGTTGACCCAGGCCGGAGAAGCGCTCCTGGCGCGGGCGCTCGCCATTCAACAGCAGATCAAACTGGCCGAGGACGAGGTTCATTCTATCGGCGCAGGCCTGGTCGGGACTCTCGACATCGGAGCAACCGGCTCCATCCTGCGCGGACGTTTGGCCGACCTGCTCGCGGCGTATCGAAAGGATGCGCCTTCGGTCAAGATGACGGTGCATGAACAAGCGCCGGCCCTGCAGATCGCGGCTCTCCTCAATCGCACGACAAACATCAGCCTGAATCGCAGCATCCCGACCGAGCATCAGCTCCGCAGCGAGCTTGCGTGGTCGGAAGAGGTTGTGGTTGCGATGCAAAAGACGCATCCACTGGCGCGGCGCAAGCGCATCGCCCTCGGCGACCTTGCGTCGGAGGATCAGATTGTCCTGCAGCCCGAAAGCTCTCAGTTTGCGCGCTACATCCAGAAATGCTGTGTCGACGCCGGCTTCCTGCCGCGGGTTTCCCAGCAGGTCATCGATGCACAGTCGGTCCCCAGTTTGATCGCCGCAGGCTTCGGAGTAGCCCTAGTCCCACAATCAATTGCCCGCTTCACGACCGACGAAATAGTATTCCGGCCAATCAGGCCTTCTCCGCCCTCCGCTGATGTCTTTCTCGTGTTCAGAAAAGACGAGACGTCGATGGTCGTACACAACTTCATCAAGCTGGCCCGTCGTTTTCTCGGTCGGAAACGAAATGCAGGCAACGGGGCCACTGCCAGCAGCTGATGGTCGGCCCGGTGGGGACCTCACCTGTCTGCCGGCGAGCTTCACGCCGCGAGAATTTTCTCGGGCGCCGCCGCGGGCAAATTCTGGCTGTCGGCGACCGCACGGTTGGCGATCTGCCCGCGATGCACATTGAGCCCGGCGCGCAGATGCGGATCTTCGATCAGGGCGCGGATACCCTTCCCCGCCAGCGCAAGCCCGAACGGCAGCGTGGCATTGTTGAGCGCGTGGCTCGACGTGACAGGCACGGCGCCAGGCATGTTGGCGACGCAATAATGCACGATCTCGTCGACCAGATAGGTTGGCGCCTGATGGGTTGTCGGCCGCGACGTCTCGAAGCAGCCCCCCTGGTCGATCGCGACATCGACCAGCACGGCGCGGCGCTTCATGCGGGCGAGATGCGCGCGGGAGACGAGTTTCGGCGCGCTGGCGCCCGGCACCAGCACGGCGCCAATGACGACGTCAGCGCCGATCGCCTCCTCCTCGATCGCATCCTGCGTCGCGTAGCGCGTGCGAACGCGACCGAGGAACATCTCGTCAAGGACGCGAAGCCGCGGCAGCGAGCGGTCAAGGATGACGATGTCGGCACCGAGACCTGCGGCCATCCGCGCAGCATGCGTCCCGACCACGCCACCGCCGATCACGGCGATCCTGCTCGGCGCGACGCCGGGTACCCCGCCGATCAGCTTGCCCATGCCATCAGCCGATTTTCGCAAGGCGGCGCCTGCCGCCTCGATCGCCAGCCGTCCCGCCACCTCGCTCATCGGCGCCAGCAGCGGAAGCCCGCCATGGGCATCCGTCACCGTCTCGTAGGCGACCGCAGTGCAGCCCGATGCGAGAAGCCCCTTGGTCTGCGCGGCATCAGGCGCAAGGTGCAGATAGGTGAAGAGGATCTGGTTCTCGCGAAGCTGGCGCCATTCCGTCGGCTGCGGTTCCTTGACCTTGACCACCATGTCGGCGGTCGCGAAGATCTCGGCGGCCGTGTCCACGATCGCTGCGCCGGCCGAACGGTAGATGTCATCGCCGGCGCCAATGCCGAGCCCGGCACCCTGCTCGACGATTACGTCGTGCCCTTGCGCCACATATTCCCGCACCGACGCCGGCGTCAGACCGACGCGATATTCCTCGACCTTGATTTCCCTGGGCACACCGATCCGCATCGCCTTGCTCCTGCACTGGAGGCTATTGTCCGATACCAGAAAGCTACGCTTGAACACGCAACGGTTCTCTGCGAATGGCGGCTTGCCGCGAACGTATTACGCAGATATTCTGCGCCCAGACGATAATTATTGGCGAATAGCGGCGTGAACGGGCTGGATCGCATTGACCTTCGGATTTTGGCTGAATTGCTCTCCGATGCCAGGGCGAGCCAGATCGAACTCGCCGAAAAGGTCGGGCTGTCGCCGACCGCCTGTGCGCGTCGCATTCGTCAGCTCGAGGAAACCGGGATCATTCGCGGCTATCGGGCCGACCTCGAACCGACTGCGCTCGGACTCGTCACGACGGTGGTCGTCACCATCACGCTGGAAAAACAGAGCGAGGAATATCTCGCCGCATTCGAAGCAGCGATTGCCCGTTGTCCCGACGTGGTGTCCTGCCACCTGATGTCGGGCAGCGATGACTATCATCTGCAGGTGATCGCGCGCGACATTGCGGACTTCGAGCGGATCCACAAGCAGCATCTTTCGCGAATGCCCGGCGTCGCACGCATCCATTCGAGCTTTGCGATGCGCGAAGTGGTTCGCAGGGCAATCCCTGAAACGGCGTTACAGCGTTAGCTTCATTGATCGTAGTCGTCTATCAGGCGCACGCTAATTCGCTTCGGCGGATTTTCCTCCCTTCCCGAACACGCGACTCGCCAGCACGTCCGCGGCCTCAATCGACCTGATGTCGTCCACCGTCAGGACATGGTCGAGATCGGCGATGAGACGATTGGCCTGGCGGAGCCGCAGGCGATCCAGGGCGTTGCGGATCGAGCGCGCGTTGGAGAACAACGGCTGGTTCTTGCGCAATGCAATGTAGCGAACGAACTCCGTCCGCGCCTCCGGCGTGAACGTGTAGTTCATCTCCCGCAGCATCAGTTCCGCGATGTCGATCAGCTCATCGTCGGAGTAATCGGGAAAGTCGATGTGGTGTGCGATGCGTGACCGGAAGCCGGGATTGCTGGCGAAGAACTTGTCCATACGGTCGCCGTAGCCGGCGAGGATCACCACCAGATCGTCACGCTGCGATTCCATCACCTGCAGCAGGATCTCGATCGCTTCCTGGCCGTAGTCGCGCTCGTTGTCCGGCCGATACAGATAATAGGCCTCGTCGATGAAAAGCACACCGCCCATCGCCTTCTTCAGGATCTCCTTGGTCTTCGGCGCTGTGTGGCCGATATATTGCCCGACCAGTTCGTCACGCGTCACCGACACCACCTGGCCGCGGCGGACATAGCCGAGCCGGTGCAGGATATCGGCGATCCGCAGCGCCACCGTGGTCTTTCCCGTGCCGGGATTCCCGGTGAACGACATGTGCAGCGTCGGTGCTTCCGAGGTCAGCCCCATGCGCTTGCGGATGCGCTCGATCAGCAACAGCGACGCGATTTCGCGGATGCGCGTCTTGACCGGCTTCAGGCCGATCAGCTCGCGATCGAGCTGCGTCAGGATCTCCTCGATGCCGACAGCGGCGAGTTCCTCGCGAAGGTTTACCCTGTCCGTGATTGTTGGCACATCCATATCCATCTGCCGAACCTCAACGCGCCTCGCGCGTATTCGGGGAAACAAAAAACTCCGTCGCCGCTTGCCCAGCGACGGAGCAGTTAGCCGGGCGAACGCAGCAACGATCAGGGAGAACTCGTTCGCCGGCCCGAGGAGTTGTTCAACCGTAGCGCCGGCCCTCCGGACGATCGGCAGCATAGGATGTCGTCGTGTAGCGGATGTTGCGGCCGGCTACTTCATGGCGCTCAAGGCGGAAGCCAGGTTCATCCTTCGGCCGGTTGACGATGAACGACAGCCGCAGCGACTCCCAGCCATGGGTGGAATCGTATGCCGACATCCGGATATAGCGGTCGCCATAGACCTTCCGGCATTCGTTGAGCTCCATCAGCACACCCGCGGCATCCGGCAGGTCGAACATCGGCAGGCCCCACATCTCCCAAAAGTTGTTGCGCGGGTGCGGATCGTCGGTGAACTCGATGTTCACCGCCCATCCCTTGCCGAGGCAATACTGCACCTGCCGCGTGATCTGCTCGTCGGTGAGATCAGGCAGAAACGAAAAGCAGCCTTGAGTGATACGCATGATCTTTTCTCCTTACATCGCGACGCTGGCGGTCGGCACATAGTCCGGCATGTCTGTCGATTCGTAGTTGAAGGTAACGTCCTTCCAGACCTCGAGTGCCGCCTTCAGCGGCGTACAGGTCGCCGCCGCCTTGGCGAGAATCTCGGGCCCCTCGTGCACGTAGTCCCGGCCCTCGTTGCGGGCGAGGATCATCGCTTCCAGCGCCACCCGGTTGGCAGTAGCGCCCGCCTGGATGCCCATCGGGTGGCCGATGGTGCCGCCGCCGAACTGCAACACCACGTCCTCGCCGAGATGGTCGAGCAACTGGTGCATCTGGCCGGCATGAATGCCGCCCGACGCCACTGGCATCATCTTGTTGAGACTTGCCCAATGCTGGTCGAAGAACACGCCATGTTCGAGCCGCGTCGGGTTGTAGTCCTCGCGGCAGATGTCGTAGTAGCCGCGCGTGGTCGCTGGATCGCCTTCCAGCTTGCCGACCACCGTGCCGGCATGAATGTGATCGACACCCGCAAGCCGCATCCATTTCGCGATGACACGGAACGAGACGCCGTGGCTGCGCTGCCGCGTATAGGTGGAATGCCCTGCCCGGTGCAGATGCAGGATCATGTCGTTGCGGCGCGCCCATTTCGCCATCGACTGGATCGCGGTGTAGCCGATCACGAGATCGATCATGATGATGACCGATCCGAGCTCCTTGGCGAACTCGGCGCGCTCGTACATGTCCTCCATGGTGCCGGCGGTGACGTTGAGATAAGTGCCCTTGATCTCGCCGGACGCGGCCTGCGCCTTGTTGACGGCCTCCATGCAATATAGGAACCGCTCGCGCCAATGCATGAAGGGCTGCGAGTTGATGTTCTCGTCATCCTTGGTGAAGTCGAGCCCGCCCTTCAGCGCCTCGTAGACCACGCGTCCATAGTTGCGGCCCGAGAGGCCGAGTTTCGGCTTCACCGTGGCGCCCAGCAGCGGACGGCCGAACTTGTCCATGCGCTCGCGCTCGACGACGATGCCGGTCGCCGGCCCCTGAAATGTCTTGACGTAGGCCACCGGCAGCCGCATGTCCTCCAGCCGCAGCGCCTTGAGCGGCTTAAAGCCGAACACGTTGCCGATGATCGAGGCCGACAGATTGGCGATCGATCCGGGCTCGAACAGGTCGAGGTCGTAGGCGATGTAGGCAAAATACTGCCCCGGCGCATTCGGCACGGGATCGACGCGGTAGCACTTTGCGCGATACTTCTCCGCTGCGGTCAGGCGGTCGGTCCACACCACCGTCCAGGTCGCGGTCGAGGATTCACCGGCCACCGCCGCCGATGCCTCGATCGGATCAACCCCGTCCTGCGGCGTGACGCGGAACAGCGCGATGATGTCGGTGTCCTTCGGCTCGTAGTCGGGCTCCCAATAGCCCATCTTCTTGTATTCGAGGACGCCGGACTTGTAGCGATCCTTGCCGCGAATAGTCATCGAGTGCATGTTCATATCGGCCTCCTTGGCTGGTGTGCGGCAACTGGTCGGGATGGAACGCGTCGTCAGGTCATTCTGCGGCATCGGCCATCCCTCCGATCCGTGGATCGAGCACGCCCGAGCGATAGCGCCGGGCCATCTCGGCCAGTGGAATGACCTTGATTTGCGAGGCGTGGCCTGCCGTGCCGAATTGTTCGAACCGATCGCGGCAAAGGTCGCGCAGCGCATCCATCGCTGGCTTGAGGAATTTTCGCGGATCGAATTCGCTTTTGCTTTGCGTTGCGACCTTGCGGAACGCCGCCGTCATCGCCAGCCGGCAGTCGGTATCGATATTGACCTTGCGCACGCCGTGCCTGATGCCGCGGACGATCTCTTCGACCGGCACGCCCCAGGTCTGTGGCATCTCGCCTCCGAAGGCGTTGAATGCGTCCTGCAGCGGCTGCGGCACCGAGGACGAACCATGCATCACCAGATGCGTGTTGGGCAGCCGCCGATGGATCTCCTCCACCACCCGCATGGCAAGAATGTCGCCGTCCGGCTTGCGCGAGAACTTGTACGCGCCGTGCGAGGTGCCCATCGCGATCGCCAGCGCATCGACCTTGGTGGCGCGAACGAAATCGACCGCCTGATCCGGATCGGTCAGCAATTGATCGTGGCTGACCTCGCCTTCGACGCCGTGGCCATCCTCCTGCTCGCCGCCGCCATGTTCGAGCGATCCGAGCACGCCAAGCTCACCCTCCACCGAGGCGCCGATCCAGTGCGCCAGTTCGACGACGCGGCGGGTGATGTCGACATTGTAGTCGTAATCCGCCGCGGTCTTGGCGTCCGCTTTCAGCGAACCGTCCATCATCACGGAGGTGAAGCCGTGCTGAAGCGCGGTGGCGCAGGTCGACTCCTCGTTGCCATGGTCCTGATGCAGGCAGATCGGGATCTGCGGATGCATCTCCTCCAGCGCGTCGATCATCCTCGACAGCATGATGTCATTGGCATAGGAGCGTGCGCCGCGCGAGGCCTGGATGATCACGGGCGCATCGGCGGCCGCCGCCGCTTCCATGATCGCGAGCCCCTGCTCCATATTGTTGATGTTGAACGCCGGCACGCCGTAGCCATGCTCGGCGGCATGATCCAGCAATTGCCTCAATGTGATTCTGGCCATCGGCGGCTCCTTCTCTGGTTCGGCGTTACGTTCAGCGTCATGCGTAGGTCGCCGTCATTCGGGTTCGCGCCAGGCAACGCATGGCGGCGGTTGCAACCGCCTCCGGCGTGATGCCGAACTCGCGGTAGAGCGTCTCGGCCGGCGCGGATGCTCCAAAGCCGGTCATGCCGACGAATTCGCCGCCATCGCCAAGCCATCGCGCCCAGTCGCCTTCGACCGCGGCCTCGAGACCGACCCGGGGAACGCGACCCAGAACGGCGGTCCGATATTCGCGGGACTGCTTGCGAAACAGCTCGAAGCACGGCGCCGAGACCACCGCGGCGCGGACATTGTCTTTCTCGAGCAACCGTGCCGCCTCGAGCGCGATCGATACTTCGGAGCCCGTTGCGATCAACGTGACATCGCGGCCGGCCTCCGGTTCAACGACGACGTAAGCGCCGAACGCGACCAGATTGGTTTCGCCAGCTTCTTCCCGGAACGTCGGGACCGCTTGCCGCGACAGGCACAGCACGGACGGCGCGCTGAGCTGCCGCAGCGCGCAATCCCACGCCTCTGCGGTCTCGACGGCGTCGCCGGGGCGAAACACCAGCAAGTTCGGAATGGCCCGCAGCGACGCCAGATGCTCGACCGGCTGATGCGTCGGACCGTCCTCGCCCAGGCCGATCGAGTCGTGCGTCATGACGTGGATGACGCGGATGCCCATCAGCGCCGCCAGCCTGATCGCCGGGCGGCTGTAATCGGCGAAGCTGAGAAACGTGCCGCCATAAGGGATAAAGCCGCCATGCAGCGCAATGCCGTTCATCGCAGCGGCCATCGCATGCTCGCGGATGCCGTAATGGATATAGCTGCCTTCGAGCGCGTCAGACCGTACCGGCCGCTGCGTCTTGGCCCGCGTCAGGTTCGAATGGGTGAGATCGGCCGAGCCACCGAGGAGATTCGGCAGCGCTTCAGCGATCACGTCGATCACCAGTTGTGAGGCTTGCCGGGTGGCGATGTCAGGCCGTTCGCTGCCGAACTGTTCCCGTAACTGCGCCATGAGCAAGGCATAGCTGCAGGGCAAATTCCGGTTCAGCGCATCGTGAAACGGCGAGCGTCCCGCCGAATTGACGCGCCTGCTCCGCTCGACCCAGGCGCGCCGGGAGGCATGTCCCTGCGCCCCGATTTCGCGCCAGGCATCGAGGACGGCTTCCGGCACCTCAAATGGCGCATGCGGCCAGTTCAACGCGCTGCGGGTCTTCCCGACTTCATCGGCTCCGAGCGGCGCGCCATGCGCCTTCTCGGTGCCCTGCCGGTTCGGCGCGCCGAAACCGATCACGGTGCGGCAAGCGATCAGGGATGGCCGGTCGCTCCGCCGCGCGCGGCGGATCGCGGCCGCAATCGCCTCGGGGTCATGGCCATCGATCCGGACCGCCGACCAGCCGGACGCCTTGAAGCGCGCAAGCTGGTCATCCGAGCATGACAACGACGTGGAGCCGTCGATCGAAATCTCGTTGTCGTCGTAGAGCACGATCAAGCGGCTGAGCCTGAGATGCCCCGCCAGCGAAATCGCTTCGTGGCTGAGGCCCTCCATCAGACAGCCGTCACCGGCGATCACGTAAGTATAGTGATCGACGAGATCATCGCCGAAGCGTGCGTTCATAAGGCGCTCCGCCAGCGCCATGCCGACCGCCGTAGCAATCCCCTGCCCCAGCGGGCCCGTGGTGGTCTCGACGCCGGGCGTATGTCCGTACTCGGGATGGCCCGGGGTTTTCGATCCCCATTGCCTGAACGCCTTCAGTTCGTCCGCCGTCACCCCCTCATAGCCGGTCAGATGCAGCAGCGCATACAAGAGCATCGAGCCATGACCGGCCGACAGCACGAACCGGTCGCGATCCGGCCACGCCGGATCGGCGGCATCGAATTTGAGGAAGCGCGAGAACAGCACGGTGGCGACGTCAGCCATGCCCATCGGCATACCCGGATGACCCGACTTCGCCTGCTCGACGGCGTCGATGGCCAGGAAGCGGATCGCGTTCGCCATTTCCGCATGCGAAACAGTCGCATCGTTGGCAATGCGGGATAGAGCTAGATCGGTCATATCATGCGCCTCTTACGTTCCATCAGTTGCAGGATCAGCGGGGTGAGGATGAGCTGCATGGCGAGATCGAGTTTCGAGCCATGGATCACGATCGAGTTGGCGCGCGACATGAAGCTGTTTGGGATCATCGACAGCAGATAGGGGAAATCGATGCCGCGCGGATTCTTCAGGCGGATCACCACCATCGATTCGTCCGGCGTCGGTATCCAGCGCGCGATGAAGGGATTCGACGTATCGACCGTCGGCACCCGCTGGAAATTGATGTCGGTCTCGGTGAACTGCGGACAGATGTAGTTCACGTAATCAGGCATCCGCCGCAGGATGGTGTCGGTGACCGCTTCCGCCGTGTAGCCGCGGTCGCGGCGGTCGCGATGCAGCTTCTGGATCCATTCCAGATTGATGACGGGAACGACGCCGATCTTGAGGTCGGCATGTTGCGCGATGTTGACCTTGTCGGTCACGACAGCGCCATGCAGGCCTTCGTAGAACAACAGATCGGAATTTTCCGGTAGCGCCGTCCATTCGGTGAACGTGCCAGGCTTGGCGCCGTACAGTCGTGCTTCCTCGTCATCATGGACATAGTGCCGCGTGGTGCCGGTCCCGGACTCGCCGTAGTCGCGGAACAGCTTCTCCAGTTCCTCGAACAGGTTGGTTTCCGGGCTGAAATGGCTGAAATGCTTGTTGCCGCGCTCGGCCTCCTCGGCCATTTTCGTGCGCATCTCATAGCGGTTGTAGCGGTGGAAGGCGTCGCCCTCGACATAGGCAGCGGCGACGTTCTCGCGGCGGAAGATGTTTTCGAACGTCTTCTTCACCGAGGTTGTACCGGCGCCGGATGATCCTGTGATCGATATGATGGGATAGCTGCGCGACATCTGTTTTTCCCAATCAGCGAAACAGGCCACGCCGTGCGAATAGCGGCGCATCGCTGTTGTCAAACATCGGTTGGGTGCCTTCATGAATGGCGGTGATGTCGCGAACGCCGCGCATCGATCCCATGATCAGCGGCACCCGCTGGTGCGGCGTTTTCGCCGACAATTCGAGGATGCGCCGGCGGCCGGTGGTCGCGGCGCCGCCCGCCCACTCCATCACCAGCGCCATCGGATGCGCCTCGTAAAGCAGGCGGAGACGTCCCTCGCGGTAGGCCGGGCGCGCATCCGCCGGGTACAGGAACACGCCGCCGCGAACGAGAATGCGAAGCGACTCCGCGACCAGCGAGCCGATCCAGCGCATGTTGAAATCGGCAGCACGGCCGCCATTGGTGCCGGCCAGGCACTCGTCGATGTAGGTGCGCACCGGTCCGTACCAGTGCCGGCGGTTCGAGGCGTTGATGGCGAATTCGGGCGTGTCGGGCGCGATCCTGACGCGGCGCGCGATCAGCAGGAATTCCCTCGCACGCCGGTCCAGAATGAAGATGTCGACGCGCTCGTCGAACGCCAGCACCAGCGTCGTTTGCGGGCCGTAGACCACGAAGCCGGCCGCGCACTGCGCCGTGCCGGGTTCGAAGAAGGTGGAGACGATGTCGTTGCCGCGCGAGCGGATCGAGAAGATGGTTCCGACGGAGATGTTGTTTTCGAGGTTGGCAGAGCCGTCGAGCGGATCGATCGCGACGCAGAGCGACGCCCCGGCATCGAACACTTCCGGCAGTTCCGATTCCTCTGACAGGACGGCGGCGACCGGCGACTTGCGCAATGCCGCGCGCATCATCGCGTCGGCGGCGAGATCGATATCCTTCTGAACGTCGCCGTCGGAATTGACGCCGTCGGTCCTGCCGGTAATGCCCGCCAGTGGTCCATCGGCAATGAGATCGGCAAGGCCGATCGCTGCAGCGGCGATCGCTTCAATCACGGTGGACACGGCCGGCCCGGCCGGCGTCTCCGACCCCGTCTGATCAAGATGTGAGCACAAGGTCACGCGTGCGCCCATGGCCGTTCCCCGTTTGGCGCCCGCTTTCGGGGCGATTGCAAAGCGTCGTGCCCATCCGCACCCCGCGCACTAACAACAACCCAGTTTGCAAAATTAGTGAAATTTTCTTATCTTTGGCTTTGCCAAAGTTTTTCTTATGTTGGACGGACCCATGGCAAACAGGTTTCCGCGGGAATTGACCATTCGCCAGTTGCGCGCGCTGGCGGCCGTTCACAGCGATCGATCGGTTACCGCGGCGGCCAAGCGGCTGCACCTGACGCAGCCGGCGGTCACGCTGCAGATCCGCAATTTGCAGGAGATTGCAGGCGTGCCGCTGATCCAGCGCACCAATGACGGCATGCTGCTGACCGACGCTGGACGCGAGGTGCTCGCTCTCTCGGAGCGCATCGAAGCGGCGATTGCGGATTGCGCGACCTCGCTGGAGATGATCGCAGGCAAAACGGCGGGGCGGATCTCGATAGGCGCGGTCAGCACCGCGAAATATTTCGTGCCGTTCATGATCTCCGGATTCTCGAAACGGCATCCGAACATCGATGTCACGCTCTCGATCGGAAACCGCCAGGAAATCGGCACGGCGTTACGCGGCTACGATCTCGATTTCGCGATCATGGGCCGGCCTCCGGCCGACATCGAGATGGACGTCCATCCGATTGGCGATCATCCGCATGTCATCATCGCGCCGACCAGCCATCGCCTGGCGAGAAAGTCTCGCATCGCGCCGAGCGATCTCGCCAATGAGACGTTCCTGACGCGCGAGCCCGGCTCGGGCACGCGCGGCCTGATGGAGCAATTGTTCGAGACGGCAGGCATTCGCCCGAACATCGGCATGGCGATGAGCAGCAATGAGACGATCAAGCAGGCGGTGATCGCCGGGCTGGGCATTGCGTTTATTTCCGCGCATACGGTCGCCACCGAACTCGACGAGCGACGGCTGGTCACGCTGGATGTGGTCGGCCTTCCCATTGTCCGGCAATGGTTCGCTTTGTCCCGCAAGGACAAGATCCTGCTGCCGCCGGCGCGCGCCATGCTGGAATTCCTCAGTGCCCGCGGCGCGCAATTCCTGCCACGAACCCAGGGCCGGATCAGGCTGACCCGGACATCGGCGCGCGGGAAACGCCGGTGACGATGGTGCGATGCATCCCGAATGATGAGACGAAAGTCTGAGTGCCGCCATCCCGGCACGCCACCAGATCAAGGAGCAATCGCCGACAGGTTGACATCCTGCCCTCTTCTCCAAATACTTGGCCAAACAGCGCAGACAAGCTGACCCGGCGACGGATAAAACAGATAAAAAGGGAGGACACGATGCCGACTTCACGCAGAACACTGCTGAAGACTTCTGCGGCTGCCGCCGCCGCCTTCACCTTCGATTGGACCCGCGCACAAGCGCAAGCCGAAACGGTACGCATCGGCCTGATCTACGACCTGACCGGTCCCTTTGCCGCGGGCGGCTCGGTCGCCTCCTCGATCGGCGCGCAGATCGCCATCGACCTCGTCAACGAAAAGGGCGGCATCGGCGGCAAGTACAAGGTCGCCCCTATCGCTGCCGACTCCCAGAGCAAGCCCGATGTCGCGATCAATGAGGCCAATCGCCTGATCGACCAGGAAAAGATCGACATCATCAACGGCGTCTACGCGAGTTCGCACGCGGTGCCGCTCGCGGCCAAGGTCGAACAGCAGAAAAAGATCCTCTGGATCACCACCGCGGTGTCGACCGCCGTGTTCAAGGACAAGAACCTGCAATACGTCTTCCGCGCGCAGATTCATTCCGACCAGTATGGCCAGGCCTTTGCGGGCTTCATCACCGAGCACGCCAAGGCGAAGCTCGGCATGGAGCCCAAGGACGTCAAGGTCGCGCTGATCCACGAGGATGGTCCTTATGGGGTCGGCGTCGCCGCCGCCGATGAGGCCTATGCGAAGGAAGCCGGCCTGCAGGTCGTGCTCAAGGAAGGCTATTCCGCCTCCGCCCCTGACCTCTCGGTGCTGGTGACCAAGATCAAGCGCGCCAGGGCCGACGTCATCTCCCACGCGGGATACAACCCTGATATCACCCTGTTCCTGCGCCAGGCGCGCGAGAACGGCCTCAAGTTCAAGATGCTGTTCGGCGCCGGCGCGGGCTACAGCCAGCTCGACAAGTTGCGGGCCACGTTCGGCGCCGACATCGACAATTTCTGCAATATCGATCCGGTGCCGGCACAATTGCTCGACGCCTCGAAACTCGCTCCAGGGATCGGCGATCTCACCAAGGTGATGATCGCGCGCTACAAGGAGAAGACCAACGCGACCGATGTTCCGCCGCACTGCTCGATGGGCTTCAACCAGACCTGGATCCTGCTCAATAGCGTCCTGCCCATCGCCAAGGAGAAGTATGGCGGCTTCGATCCCGAAGCCATTCGCAAGGCGGCGCTCGATGTCGATATCCCGCCGGGCGGTACCATCCAGGGCTATGGTGTGAAGTTCTTTCGCCCCGGCACGCCGCTCTCCGGCCAAAACGAGCGCTCGACCCCGGTCGTGATGCAAAATGCCGGCGAGCATATTTCAGTGGTCTGGCCGACCAATATCAGGACGCAGGACCCGGTATTCCCGCTGCCGAAATCGTCGGTGTATGCGGCATAGGGCGATCTTTCACCCTCTCCCCTTGTGGGAGAGGGTGGCTTCGATGCTTCGCATCGAAGCCGGGTGAGGGGTTCTCTCCGCGGACGAATCTCCTCGCAGTTGAGCCCGCGGATAGAACCCCTCATCCGGCGCGCTACGCGCGCCACCTTCTCCCACAAGGGGAGAAGGGAGATTGCCGTTAAAGCGTCACGCGCCGCCCCTCCTCCGCCGCCCAATAGCCGGCGTAGTTGACCTTGATGGTCTCGAAGGCCAGCGTCAGATCCGAGAGCGGCTGGCGGCCGGTGGCGACGCATTCCATGAAATCCTGGATTTCCTGCGTATAGCCGCGCGTCCATTCCTCTTCAAGGCAAATGTTTTGCCAGCCGGTCTTCCGGTCGACCTTCTCGGTAATATAGACGTTGGCGAGCTTCTCCTCGCTGGTCTGATAGCTCATCATGTGCGTATTCGGCGTGATGTTGGCAAACAGCGAGCCGCTGCTGGTGTAGGTCTCGATCAGGTTGCGGACGCCACCGAGGATCATGTCGCCGGAAAACACCGTGGCCTTGGTGCCGTCCGAGAAGGTGGCCGTGAGCACGCCCCAGTCCTCGACATCGACGGGGTTGGCCTTGAGCACGGAACGTTCGTCCGGGCGCAGGCACGCCGTCACATTGCCGACATCACAGGTCACGCTGGCAACGCCGATCGTCTCGCCGCGCGCCTTCGCCTCGACCTGCTTGAGATAGAGCACCGCCGACAGCGGATGGCATCCCATGCGGATCAGCGAGCCGCCGCCGGTCATCGCCCATTGCGCGGCGTGCGCGGCATGCGAGCCGGAATGGCTCTCCTCCCCCTTCATGAACAGGATCTTGTCTTTGGTGGCTTTCAGGATCTCCACGGTCTTGGCCACCGCCGGCGCGTAGATCCAGTCCTCGGCATACATGAAGAGCTTGCCGGTCTTGTTGATCGCCGCACGGGTCTTTTCCATTTCCTCCAGCACGCGCTCATACATCGACGCCTTCGGCACATGCTTGCCGATCGGCGCCTTGTCGCCATCCCGGCCGAAATAGCCGGCGAACGGCTTTTCACAGATGACATGCTTGCCGGCCTGCATCGCGTCCACGATCATCGAGGTGTGCAGATTGGGCGGCGTGCAGATGTCGATGACGTCGAGATCAGCATCGGCGATCAGGTCGCGAAAGCTGCGATAAACCGCCGGAATCTGGTGACGATGGGCAAACTCGACGACGTGATCGCCCCTCGCCGCAACGGCCCGGACTTCGACATTCACGCCGTAAACGCGGCGGTAGGCATGCATGTGCAACTCGGACACGAAACCGCAGCCGGCCAGGCCGATCCTGATTTTCGCCATCTGCGGAATGCCTCCGGGTACGGCTTGAGGTTAGTTGCTTCGGCTGGTCTTCCGGCGCATCAACGCAGCGAAGAGCTCGGTCAGGCCGAAACGCCAGGGTTCGCAATCACCGCTGTGGCGCATCCGGTTGGTCAGCCGGCCGAGTTTCGGCGTGGCGACCGTCACCAGATCGCCTTCCACGTGGGTGAACCCCTGCCCCTTCGCAAACCGATCCTGGATCGGCGCGAACATGGTGCCGAGGAAAAGCACAAAACCGTCGGGATATTGATGGTTCTCGTTGATGGTCTGCCCGACGATATCCGCCGGGTCGCGGCTGATCTTTGTCAGCGAGGATGCACCATGCAGGACAAAACCTTCCGGCCCCTTCACTTCCAGCGAGATATCCATCTTCCTGACGTCGTCGAGCGTGAAGCCCGCGTCGAAGAACCGCACGAACGGCCCGATGGCGCAGGATGCGTTGTTGTCCTTGGCCTTGGACAGCAGCAGCGCCGAGCGTCCCTCGAAGTCGCGCAGATTGACATCGTTGCCGAGCGTGGCGCCGACGATGCGGCCGTCGTTCGCCACCACCAGCACGACCTCCGGCTCCGGATTGTTCCAGGTCGATTTCGGATGCAGGCCCGCATCCACGCAAGTGCCCACCGCCGACAGCACGGGCGACTTGGTGAACACCTCGGCGTCCGGCCCGATGCCGACTTCGAGATATTGGCTCCAGGCATTTTGGGAAACCAGGACGTCCTTCACGTGCTGCGCTTCGGCCGAACCCGGCTTCAATTGCGACAGATCGGTGCCGACGATCCGCGTCACCTCGGCCCGAATCGCCTCCGCCGAATCCGGATTGCCGCGCGCCCGCTCCTCGATCACCCGCTCCAGCATCGAGACGGCGAAGGTGACGCCGGCGGCCTTGATCACCTGCAGGTCGATCGGGGCCAGCAGCCATGGCCTGGCTGGGTCGCGGGTATCCGGCGGCGTATTGTTCAGGAGATCCTGTAGCGAGCCGATCCGCTCGCCGCGCGCGGTACGCAGCGCCCCGGCCGGATCGGCAGCGGCGGCAAGCTGGCTGGCGGTGGGAAATTCGTCGGTGATGTCGAACACGCCATCCTGACGAATCGCGACCACCGATGGCCCGGCAAGGTCGGGACGCCAGATCCGCCCCATCAGCGCGGCGCCGGCAAAATCGTCGGGCAGAATGAAAGCGGCGTCGGTGGCGATAGTCATCGTGGGAGGTCCTCGTAAGGGGCGTCTGTGCGGTCAGAGCAGCACCGTCCATAGAAGGGAAACCGCTCGATGGGTCAACACCTTCAGGGAGGGGTTGACGTCAGCACCGCGGCCTCGGGGACAGGCTCATCGCGCGGCAGCATGCAAAATCAGACGATTGGTCAAATGCGGCCGATTGCACGCATGGTCAATCTGCCCTGGCGCATGATGGTTGAATAACGACGGCAAGGAGATTCGATGTCGGGGAATTACATGCGGCTCGGTCGCGCCGGAACGCCGCGGGCCCGGGATGGCTGCATGACCTCTCCGGCCGGCAGGCCTTCACTCCGCGGCCTCAACCAGGGTGCGGCACCACAACGTGGCGGTGATCTGCGCTGACGGCGATCGCCATCAGCGCAAGGTCGGTATCTCGCAAGATCGGGCCAGTGCCCGCTTCGCCTTGTCTAGGCCGCCTTGGCCTTGGACTTTGCCACATGGCTCGCGATCGCATCCATCAAAGGCGGCGACAGGCAGTCATAGGGCTCCAGTCCGAGCTCCTTCAGCCGGGCCCTGATTCCAGCCATCTCGCCCGGCTGGACACCGGACTCCAGAACGGACGACACGAACGCCGCGAAGCCCGGAGCCGCCGATCCGCTTTCCTGGAACAGCTCAGGATGAATGAAGTCGAGGCCGTAGAAGGGATGCCCCGTATTTTCGATCCGGCCGTACATATGTGTGCCGCAGGCCTTGCAGGCGTAGCGCTGGATCACTGCTGCAGAGTCGACGATTTGCAGCTTGTCGCCATTCTCGGTCACTTTCACATTGTCGCGCGGAACGACGGCGACGACAGAGAAGATCGCGCCTGAGGGCTTCCAGCATTTGGTGCAACCGCAGGCGTGATTGTGGGCGACGTCGCCCTTGATGGCGACCTTGACCGGCTTATCCGAGCACTTGCAGACAAGGGTGCCCCCGGCAAAACTGCCGGTCCCCTGTTTTACGCCGCCGTCTACCGATGGGTGGATATGAACAGTCATGGGCCTATCCTCCTTGTGTTTGAAGTTCCGCTATTCAGAACACGACAACCGAACGGATCGACTTGCCCTGGTGCATGAGATCGAATCCCTGGTTGATCTCCTCCAGCTTGAGTACGTGCGTAATCATCGGATCGATTTCGATCTTTCCGTTCATGTACCAGTCGACAATCTTCGGCACGTCCGTGCGGCCACGCGCGCCGCCAAAGGCCGTTCCCTTCCAGACACGGCCAGTCACGAGCTGGAACGGCCGGGTAGCGATTTCCTTGCCGGACTCCGCAACACCGATCACGACCGAGACGCCCCAACCGCGATGGCATGCTTCGAGCGCCTGCCGCATCACGTTGGTGTTGCCGGTGCAATCGAAGGTGTAATCGGCGCCGCCATCGGTGAGCCCGACCAGATGCTGGACGATGTCGCTGACCTTGGTCGGATTGACGAAATGCGTCATGCCGAAGCGGCGGCCCCAATCCTCCTTGGCATCGTTGATGTCGACGCCGACGATCTTGTCGGCACCCACCATCTTCGCGCCCTGGATAACATTGAGGCCGATGCCGCCGAGTCCGAAAACGACGACGTTGGCGCCCGGCGTGACCTTGGCGGTGTTCACCACGGCACCAACGCCCGTCGTCACCCCGCAACCGATGTAGCAACTCTTGTCGAACGGCGCGTCCTCGCGGATCTTCGCCACTGCGATTTCCGGCAGTACGGTAAAGTTCGAGAACGTCGAGCAGCCCATGTAATGGAAGATCGGTTTGCCCTTATGGCTGAAGCGCGAGGTGCCATCCGGCATCAGCCCCTTGCCCTGGGTAGCGCGGATGGCGGTGCAAAGATTGGTCTTGCCGCTCAGGCAGCTTTTGCACTGGCGGCATTCCGGCGTGTAAAGCGGGATCACGTGATCGCCGGCCTTGACCGATGTTACGCCCGGTCCGACTTCGCGGACGATGCCGGCGCCCTCATGACCGAGGATCGAAGGAAAGATTCCTTCGCTGTCGAATCCATCGAGCGTGTAGGCATCGGTGTGGCAGATTCCAGTCGCCTTGATCTCGACGAGAACTTCACCGGCCTTCGGGCCTTCAAGGTCGACTTCGACGATTTCAAGCGGCTTCTTGGCTTCGAATGCGACAGCAGCGCGGGTCTTCATTCTAAACTCCACATTGGTTCTTCAAGTCGCTGCACGGAGTATCAGGACATATTCCTCGCACGCTCGGCATGATCATTTGCCTCCCATGCAGGACTTTTCCGTCTCGGTGTACGCCTCGGGCTTGTCTTCCTTCTTGGCGGGCCGGACGCGCCCGACAGCGTCATGGGCACGGGCACGCAGATACACATAGAGATCGTCCATGTAGCAGGCGACATTCGGATTGTCGCCGAGCGCCGGCATGACGGAGTTGCCGTTCTTGCGGCCACTCGCGACGACGCTGACGAAGTCGCCGTAGTTCATCGTCCTCAGCGAATCCTGCAACGCCGGCGCGTAGGTCGATCCCATTCCGTCGGGGCCATGGCAGACATGGCATTCGGAATGATAACGACGGTATCCGGAGTAGGTGTACCAATCGACCGTGCCGTCGGCGCCGACTTTGTAGGTCGGGTTTCCATCCTTGTCGTAGTACTTACCGTCCTCAGACTTGACCGCGGTGGCATCGTCCGCAGCGAAGGCAGTCGTTCCCTGCGCCACCAGCATGACAGTGGCCGCAATCAACCAGATTTTACGCAAGAGCTCATCCTCGATATCAGATGCAGACCAGCCGGCGCGTGGAGCGAACCACGCGCCGGAGGAGATGGTTCTGCTTTACTGCGGCAGCGCGAACACCGTGAGCGTGCCGCCGAGTGCGGTGTAGTTGCTCAGCGCGGCATAGCCACCGACCGCACCGAGGCCCGCAGTCGGATCGGTCAGACCTGCAGCAAGGCCGATACCCGCCCAGCCGCCGACGCCGGACAGCACGGCCACATACTGCCTGCCGCCCTGCTCATAGGTGTTGACGTTGCCGATGATGCCGGACGGGGTCTTGAACTTGTAAAGTTCCTTGCCGGTCTTGGCATCGACTGCCTTCAGATAGCCTTCGAGCGTTCCGTAGAACACCACGCCGCCGGCCGTCGCGAGCGCTCCCGACCACACCGAGAACTGCTCCTTGTTCGACCAGACGATCTTGCCGGTCTTGTTGTCCCAGGCGATGAAGTTGCCCATATGGCTTTCGCCCTGGGGCGGATACATCGAGAGCGTCGCGCCGACATAGGGCTGGCCCGCGGTGTAGCTCACCTTGAACGGCTCATAGTCCATGCAGACGTGGTTGGTCGGGACATAGAACAGCTGCGTATCGGGCGAATAGGCTGCCGGCTGCTGGTCCTTGGTGCCGAGCGCTGCCGGACAGATGCCCTTCGTGTTCTTGTCCTCGCCGCCCTTCTCCGTCGAATACTGATCGACGACCTTGGGACGACCATAAGTCGGCGAGCTCTTGTTCATGTCGACGCCGGTGGTCCAGTTCACCTTGGGATCGTACTTCTCGGCGACAAGCAGTTCGCCGGTTGCACGGTCCATGGTGTAGGCCAAGCCGTTGCGGTCGAAATGCGTCAGCAGCTTGCGCTCCTGGCCGTTAATGCTCTGGTCGCTGAGGATCATTTCGTTGACGCCGTCATAGTCCCACTCGTCATGGGGCGTCATCTGATAGACCCAGCGCGCCATGCCCGTATCTGCGTTGCGGGCGAACACGGTCATCGACCACTTGTTGTCGCCCGGACGCTGTTTGGGATTCCAGGTCGAGGGATTGCCCGAGCCGTAATAGACGAGGTTCAGACTGGGATCATAGGACAGCCAGCCCCATGTGCAGCCGCCGCCGATCTTCCATTGATCGCCCTGCCAGGTCTTGATGCTCGAATCCTTTCCGACCGGCTTTCCAAGGTCCGTCGTCTTCTCGGGATCGACCAGGATCTGATCATCCGGTCCCTCCGAGAAGGCGCGCCATACCTGCTTGCCGCTCTTGAGGTCGTAGGCCGTGACGTGACACTGCACGCCAAATTCGCCGCCGGAAATGCCGATCAGGACCTTGTCCTTGACGACCAGCGGCGAGGACGTGCCGGTGGCGCCCTTGCCGGGATCGCCATTCTTCACGCTCCACGCGACCTGTCCGGTCTTGGCATCGAGTGCGACCAGAGTAGTGTCGGCCTGATGCAGGAAGATCTTGCCGTCGCCATAGGCCACGCCGCGATTGACGGTGTCGCAGCAAATCACCGGGATGACGTTCGGATCCTGCTTCGGTTCGTACTTCCAGACGATCTTGTTGTCCTGCGATAGGTCAAGAGCATAGACCTTGTTCGGGAACGGCGTATGGACGTACATGATGTTGCCGATAACAAGCGGCCCGCCTTCGTGGCCGCGCAGCACGCCGGTCGAGAAGGTCCAGGCGACCTGGAGCTTGCCGACATTGGATGCGTTGATCTGGTTGAGTTTCGAGTAGCGTGTATTGGCGTAGTCGCCGGCCGGCTGCACCCAGTCCTTTGGGTTCTGCGACATCTTGATTAGTTCATCGTTGGCGTAAGCGCCGCCGACGGCGAATGCCGTCATGGCGCCAAGACAAGTCGCGGATAGCACCTTGCGCATAGTTGATTCCTCCCAGATACGAGTTTTTGGGTTCCGCCGAAGCGGCCCATTTCTTCCATCTTGGTCCCCATTCGTATCCCGTCCTGAAATAGGAAACTTGCCCAAGAGCGAAACGCGTTTGCTCAATAGCGAAAACTCGAAAACTTTTTAGTTTTGGTCCGATGCGATGGTCCGGCTCCGTCGAAAATGCTGCGAAGCATCATTTGCGTGGGCATGTTCCCACGTTCGCCTCGCGCCACGCCGCGCCGATGTTTTCCTTGACGCCGCCGAAACTAAGTTGGAGGATTGTCAAAGGGATATTGGGAAGAATCTGCGCGCCTTCCCGGACGACTGCCTAAATTGGGTCCAAATGTCACGACCATCTGACCGACGCCTAGGCGGAGGTAGCAGCCTGTTCTCAAATCGGTGGCTGGGCAATGTCTGATACAGTTCGTTCACTCAGCACTTCCGGGTTAGCGCCGAAAAAGCAGATCCAAACCTGGTCAGATGCGCTGACGGATCTCTGCGGTCAATTCGATGTCGATCCGCTGGAAGGTTCCTCGCTGGAGGGGCGGATAAACTACACGACCGTTTCGCAGTTAAAGCTGTGCCAGATCGAGGCAAGCCAGCATCGTATCGCGCACACGGTCTCAGGCACCAAGCTGAGCGAACATCCCTACGTCAAGATCCTGTTCCAGACCTACGGCATCTCGCATTTCGAACAGGCCGGTCGGCGCATGGACATCATGCCCGGCGATTGCCTCGCCTATGACGTCTCCTGCCCGCACACGATCGTCAGCCCCTCGCTGACCCGGCACGAGGTCGTGATCGTACCGAAGGAACTGCTCCACGAACGCGGCTTCCGCACGGCGAAGATGTTGCCGTGCAAGCTTTCCGCGCGCAACGGCACCGGCCGTATTGCCTACGACTTCGTGCACACCGCGTTCGATGAAGCGAACAGGCTGTCGCCCTACAACGCAATCGGCGTTGCCGATTCGCTGATCGATTTGCTGCTGCTGCCGCTGCGCGAAGCCGACACGATGTTCGATCGCGTCGGCCCCGAGGCAATGTACATCCGCGCGCAAGCCTTCATCCGCGAACATTTGCGCGACCCGGAGCTTTGCATCGACCAGATCTCCGCCGCGCTGGGCTGCACCAAGCGCTATCTGCACATGCTGTTCAGCGACAAGGGCATGACCGTCAGCGATTACATCTGGCGGGCGCGGCTGCTGCACTGCCGGCAGGAGCTGGAGACCCAGCACGGAAAGACAATCACGGACGTCGCGTTTTCGTGGGGCTTTTCCAGTTCGTCGCATTTCAGCCGCGTGTTCCGGAAGCATTTCGGGTTCGTCCCCTCCGCCATCCACAAGGCCTCCCACAACGGTCCTGTCTCGGACGCCTCCTGAAGACGAGCGTCAGGCACTGAACCTCTCCCCTCGCCAGCGGTAGCCGCTGTCGCTCCCGCACCGATCAGAAGGTCGCTTTCAGCCCTGCATAGAAGGCGCGCGGCCGCGCCGGGGTGACCGTGCGAGGGTCGGTGAACTCCGCGCCGCCATTGGCGAAGTTCGGTATGTCGTCTCTCTCGAAGAATGTCCCGTATGTCGCATAGCGATTGTCGAAGATATTATCGATGCGACCGTAGAGCTGATATGTCTTGTTGATCTGGTACGAGGCGTGAACGTTGAAGACCGAATACCCGGGCAGCCTCGCCGCCTGGTTGGATTCATCTCCTGCAAAATACTGGCTGGCAACGAACAACGCGTCGCCACCGACCTTAAAGGCATCAGTGACCGAATAATCGAGGCCAACCTTGACCCGATTGCGAGGTATCGCCGGAATTCGATTGCCTGGCAGCACCTGGATTACGTCGTCGACGGCGAACGGGCTACGAGAGTCGAGCGTCAACGGATCGAGGAAGCGCGCATCGACAAGGGCCCAGTTGGCGTAGAGTTGCAGCGCCTTCGACGTCAAATTCACCTGCGCCTCGATGCCCTGCCGCCGCGTCCTGCCCACGTTCTGGAAGTAGCCAAAACCCTGCACCTGCGGGCTTGGAATCGCCATGATGTCATCGGCGTTGGTCGCGCGGAACCCGCCAATTTTCCAGCCGAGCGTGCCGATATTCAGCTCCTTGGTGCCGCGGAAGCCTGCTTCGACGGTACGCGATACGACCTGCTTCAGCGGCGGATCCGCGATCAGGAAGGCCGCGACGATACAGGGACGCGCAGGGTCGGCGCACGCGAGTTCGAGCGGGGTCGGCGCACGATTGGCTTCGGAGTACCCGGCATAGGCTGTCACTTCCGGCGTAATCTTGTAGGTGCCGCCGATCATTGGGTTGAAGCGGCTGAACGTGTGACTGCCGTTGAGCTCGGTGCCGATCTGATCTTGAAGCACGATGCTGGCATAGTTGAACCGGCCGCCGCCTGAAAGTGAAAACCGGTCCGTCACGTCGAACGTGTCGAGCGCATAAAGCCCGGTGTAGCGGTTGGTGGCCCGAAGCGAGACCGGGCCGATCGAAATCGGACTGCCTGATGGCCCGAGGAATATGCCGCTGCCGTTGACGACGTAATTTGAACCGATGGTGCCCAGCTCCGCGCTGGCCCCGAAGCTGGTGACGCCGGAGTCGAAGCTCGTGCCGACCATGAATTGGTTGTTGTGTCCGAACAACTGGTCGGTATTGGTGGCCTGCAGGGTCGCACCGGTCGTCGTCGAACGGGTCGTTGTCCGGTCGATCTGCCCCAGCACGGCGTCGGCTGGGAAGGGATTTACGATCGGAACTCCGTTGACGCCATTTGCAAAGTTGGTGTCGTCATTGAAGCAAAGAAACGCGTCGTTGGGGGCTGCACATGGCTCGGTCTCGGTCGGATTTCCGTCCACCGTCTTCTGCTGGAACCTGCGAACGCGCACCGAGCCATCGAGCGTCCAGGTCGGTGTCACCTCGACCTTTCCGGTCAGATTGGCGTACGCCACGCGGTTGTCGGTGGTCTGCGGCGTCGTGTAGGTCGCGCCCCAATATTTATTGAGAAGTTCGACTGGAACGGCCGCCGAGGCGCCGAAATTGTTCTTGGCGACGCCGAAGTTGAGGTGAAACTCACTGCTGTCCGTCCGGTATCCTACGTCTCCGTAGAAGCGGCGGATTTCCGATTGCGAGAAGTTGCGATAGCCGTTGTCTCGCAGGCCTTCGAGCGCGCCGTAGACCGACCAATTGCCGTACTGCTGGCCATACTGCGCCGAGCTCTGGATGCGCCCGAATGAGCCGCCCATCGTGTTGATTTCAGCGCCCTTGTAGTTGAAGCCGTCCTTCATCAGAACGTTGACGGCTCCACCGAGTGCGTTGAGGCCGAACGCGGGGTTGTTGGTTACGACCGTGACCGACCTGATCGCGGCGGTCGGAATCAGGTCCCAATTCACGGTGTCGCCGAACGCCTCATTGATGCGCATGCCGTTCTGGTAAACAGCCAATCCCTGAGGTGTACCGGCGACCGGAGACGCGACAAAGCCGCGGAACTGTACGTCGGGCATAAATGGATTTCCGGTCGTATCACTGAGGATGACGCCCGGCACCCGTTGCTGCAATGCAACCGCGATGTTCAGCGAGTCCGTGCGCGCAATCTGCGCGGCACCAACGGCGTTGATGGCCGCAGGCACCTTGTCGACATCGACCCCCAAGCGGGCTTGCGGCGTTGGCGCGGTCGGATAGACAAGAACCCTGCGCACGTTACGGGCGACGCGAGGTGCGGTAGTGCCGCGTGCTGGCCTGGTCGCTGGTCTAGCTGATGTCGACGGCGGAGCAACGACCTCAATGGCCGGCAACACCTCGCTGTCGCTGGACGCGGTCTGTGCCTGGGCACAATCCACCGCGTGAACAAGGCAGATCGAGATCGTCCCGATCGACAATACGCGTACGCCCATATGCCACCCCATACATACCGGCGTGTCCCCAGCCGGTTTGCTGTGATCAATACTAGTGACAAGCCAACGATACGCGCTAGCCGCAAAAGGTCGGGTTTCCGACCTTGCATTCATCCCGAGGCGGAGCGGGACAAATTCCCGAAGGGAGCGCAGTCATCCATGAGGCGATCCGTGCGGAACGACCGCCTCTACCGTGACACCGCCATCGCCGGAGACCACATTCAGAGTTCCACCCAACGCCAGAATTCTCTCGCGCATCCCGATCAGGCCGAAGCCGGACTTGTGATCCGGCGCCAGACCGCGGCCGTTGTCGCTGACGCGCACCAGAGCGCAGCCGCGACTTCCCGGAATGCCTTCGGTCTGTTCGACCGTGACGCTGACAGTCGTCGCGTCGGCATGGCGGAAAGCGTTCGTCAAGGCTTCCTGGACGGTGCGGTAGATCGTCAGATCAGCAACTTCTCCGCCCTCACCCGGCGCGCATGCAATGCTCGCCTCAATCGCAACGTCGGGTCGGGACTCGCGCCACAAGCGCAGCAGCACGCCGAGCGCCTCGGCTAGTCCAAGCTCCGCGAGCCCGACGGGCCGCAGCTTTTCCAGTATCCGGCGATTGAATTTCTGAAGCGCATTGAGCTGCTCCATGATGGCGGTGGCATGCTTGCGCAAGGCATCGGCGCTCGGCGCACGCCCATCCTCGGACAGCCGCGCCAGCGCGCCGGCGTGCGCGCGCAGCGTAAAGAGATGCGGCCCGAACTCGTCATGCAGTTCGCGCGCAATCTCCTTGCGCTCCATGTCCTGCAGCGAGACCGTACGTTCGGCGAGTAGGCGCTTGTCCTCGACGGCTTCGCCGAGGGCACCCGCAAGGTGGTTCAGCTTGGCACAGATTACCGCCAGTTCGGGCGGGCCGCCGGGCTCGACGCGTGAATCATACTGCCCGGCCTCGATATTGGCCATGGTTTGCGACAGCGCCTGCAGCGGCGCCAGCGCGCGGCCGACCACCGTCATCGTAACCAGAAAGAGCGCGAGCGCGAGGGCGGTACCGACCGCAAGCTGGGTCACGATTCCGTCCCAGATCTCGGCCACCTCGTCGTTCGGATGCGAGGTGATCAGCAGCGATTGCGGCTTGCCGTGGATCGTGATCGGCACGCTCACGGTGGTGGTTTCCGGATGAACGAGCGCAATGAACCACGCCGGCGGCGACCGCTCGCCGTCGCCATTGCCGGAGTGTTCGCCCGTGGCGGCGTCGCCCTGCCGCGTGATGCTGACATGACGGAGCCGGCTGAGGTCAGACGCGATCTGGTTCAGCCGCGCTTCCGGGTCCGGCGCCTCGTTCAGGCTTGGCACGATCGTCTCGACGAACTCCCGCGCCAGCCGGATGACGCTCTGATCTTCGGCGCGAACACGGGGCGCCGCCTCTACCACCAGCCGCGCGATGTTGATCGCTAAACCTAGCGTGAGCCCCAGCGCCAGCAGCAAATTGATCCGGGAACGCAACGATAATTTCTGCCACATGACGTTTGCCCCAATCGCGTCTCAATCAGTTCCTCGACGAGAGGACCGTTGACAGTCGAAAAACCGACGATCAGATTGAAGCGTACAGCAATCGCGTCGGCGTTGCATGATCGGCCTCGCGCCGAACTCGGCGTAACGTGATGCGATGCAACAACGCGATCGAAGCAACTCGGGGATCAATGTAATGCGTGTACTGATCGTCGATGACCATCCCATCGTCGCCTCGGGCTGCCGCACGGTGTTTGCAGACGATCCCGAGGTCGTGCTGCTGGAGGCTGCCGACGCGGAGAGCGGCGAACGCGTGTTCATCGCCGAGCGACCCGACATCTGCGTGATCGATATCAACCTGCCGACCGTGTCGGGATTTGAGCTGGCGCGGCGCATTCTTGCGCGCACCGCTTCCGCACGAATCATCATGTTCAGCATGAACGACGATCCGGTCTTCGCGGCGCGCGCCATCGACATCGGTGCCAAGGGTTATGTCGCCAAGACCGGCGATCCGCAGGATCTGGTCGAGGCGATCCGTGAAGTCGGCAAGGGCGGCGTCTATCTGCCGTCTGCGATCGCGCGGAGCATCGCCTTCGCCGGACCGGCATTCGCCCGCAGCCCGCTCTCCAAACTCACGTCGCGGGAGATGGAAATCCTCCGCCTGCTCAGCGCGGGCAAGAGCCTTTCCGAGATCGCGTGGCTGGTTCATTCCTCGTACAAGACCGTTGCCAACACATCGTCGATCATGCGCCAGAAACTCGGCGTGCGAACTTCCGCCGAACTGGTGCGGCTGGCGATCGAAAGCGGCATCGGCGTAACCGTGCCGCACGGCGCCGGAGTAGCAAGACAATGACCATGCAGACCGTTTCGCTCAACACGTCATACGGCGGAACGCAAGGCGTGTACCGACATGCCAGCGGCGAAACCCGCACCGACATGACCTTCTCGGTCTATATCCCTCCGCACGCCGCCGGCGCCAGGCTGCCGGTGGTCTGGTATCTCTCCGGCCTGACCTGCACCCATGCCAACGTGACGGAGAAAGGCGAATTCCGCAGCGCCTGCGCCGAACTTGGACTGATCTTCGTTGCGCCCGATACCAGCCCGCGCGGCGAAGGTGTGCCCGGCGATCCCGCCAATGCGTATGATTTCGGGCTTGGCGCCGGCTTCTATGTCGATGCGACACAGGAGCCGTTCGCGCGCAATTACCGCATGTGGAGCTATGTGACGGAAGAACTGCCGAAGCTGGTCGCTGAGAAGTTTCCCATCGATCCTGATCGGCAGTCCATCTTTGGTCACTCCATGGGCGGCCACGGTGCACTGACGGTCGCGTTGCGTCATCCGGGCCGCTATCGCGCGGCCAGCGCATTTGCGCCGATCGTCGCTCCCTCGCAGGTGCCATGGGGCATCAAGGCGCTCGGCGGTTATCTCGGCAGCGACCGGCAAGCATGGCGCAGGCACGATGCGGTGGCGCTGATCGAGGACGGCGCCAGGCTGCCAGATATCCTGGTTGACTACGGCGATGCCGATCAGTTCTTGACGGAACAGCTCCGCCCCGAGCTGCTGCAAAGCGCATGCGAGAAGGCCAAGATCCCCCTCACCTTGCGCCGGCAACCCGGCTACGACCACAGCTACTACTTCATCTCGACATTCATGGGTGATCACCTGCGTTGGCACGCCGCACGTCTGAAGGGCTGAAACGACGCAGTTCCTGCGCTACAGAATTGAGTTGCAAGCCGAAGCAATTCGGTCATGGTTCAAGCTAACGGTCTTCCACAGCGCGAAATCGAGAAGGCCTTTTAGGGAGAAGCCATGATCCGATGGTTGGTCGCTGCGATCGGCTTGAGCGTCGCGGCTGCCCCCGTGCTCGCGGCCGCCCCCATCGAGATCGGCATCGGCTATCTCGGCCGCGCCGGCGTCAAGCCGAAATTGTCGCTCGTCGAACTGCCGGCCGAGAACGATGGCGTCGCCGGCGCGCGGCTGGCCGTCGAGGACAACAACACCACGGGCAAGTTCCTCAACCAGCGCTTCACGCTCGAAGAGGTCCGGCTCAAGGACAATGAGGACGTCGGGAAAGCCGCGGCGACGCTTGCCGAGCGCGCCGGATTCATCATTACCGACCTTCCGGCGGATGATCTGCTGAAGGCGGCCGACGCGCTTCGCGATCGCGGGACGCTGCTGTTGAACGCCGGCGCCATCGACGACCGGTTGCGCGAGCAGGATTGCCGCGCCAACGTCATCCATGTCGCGCCGACGCGCTCAATGCTGGCGGATGCGCTCGCCCAGTATCTGGTGTGGAAGCAGTGGAAGCGCTGGCTGTTCGTCGTTGGCTCGCATGATCGGGACAAGCTCTATGCCGACGCCTTGCGCCGCGCCGCCACGCGGTTCGGCGCCAAGATCGTTCAGGAACGAACTTTCGAGGACACCGGCGGGGCCCGGCGCACCGACAGCGGCGTCACCCTGATCCAGCGGCAGATACCAACCTTCACCCAGCAGGCGCCGGCCTATGATGTCCTCGTCGCGGCCGACGAGAGCGAGGCGTTCGCGTCCTACCTGCCCTACCGCACCTGGGATCCGCGCCCCGTTGCCGGCTCGGCTGGTCTTGTTCCAACCAGTTGGCATGCCGCACAGGATCAATGGGGCGCGATCCAGATCCAGAACCGGTTTGTGAAGTTGAACTCCCGACAGATGACCGCATTGGACATGCAGGCGTGGACGGCTGCGCGCATGATCGGTGAAGCGACGTCGCGCACGAAGTCCGGCGATCCAAAAGCGATATCGGATTTCCTCAAGGGGCCCGATTTTTCCGTTGCGGCGTTCAAGGGCCGTCGCTTGACATTGCGGGACTGGAACCTGCAGCTTCGGCAGCCGATCCTGCTGGTCGATGGACGCATGGTGGTCTCGGTTTCGCCGCAGGAGGGATTCCTGCATCAGGTGTCGGAGCTCGACACGCTTGGCGCCGATCGGCCGGAGACGAAATGCAAATTGCGTTGAGGAGAACGAAATTGCGCATGTGGCATCACTGCCTGATTTCCGGAATGGCCCTCTGGCTCGCGGCAGCGAGCCCCGCATCGGCCTTCATCGCCTATGTCTCCAACGAGAAGAGCAACACCGTAACGGTGATCGACACGAGCAACTGGTCCGTCATCAAGACCATCAAGGTCGGCCAGCGGCCGCGCGGCATCGAGTTCACGAGAGACGGCAAGTTCGTCTTCGTCGCCGTCGGCGACGACGACAGCATTCAGGTCATCGACGTGGCGAAGCAGGAAGTCGTCGATACCCTGCCCTCAGGCCCTGACCCCGAACTATTCGCCCTCGATGCCGAAGGAAAAATTCTCTACGTCGCCAACGAGAACGACAACACGGTAACCATCATCGACGTCGAAAAGCGTACCCGTCTCGGTGACATCCAGGTCGGCGTCGAGCCTGAAGGCATGGCCATAAGCCCGGATGGCAAAATCCTGATCAATACGTCCGAGACCACCAACATGGCGCATTTCATCGACACCACGACGCGCCAGATCGTCGCCAACGTGCTGGTCGATGCGCGCCCGCGCTACGCCGAGTTCAAGCGTGACAACTCCGAAGTATGGGTATCGTCGGAGATCGGCGGCACCGTTTCGGTGATTGATCCGGTCAAGCGGGAAGTGACAAAGAAGATTGCATTCGAGATTCCGGGTTTGCGGAGCGAGGCCATTCAGCCGGTCGGCATCGGCATGACCAAGGATGGCAAGACCGCCTTCGTCGCGCTCGGCCCCGCCAACCGCGTCGCGGTGGTCGATGTCGCCAGCCACAAGGTCACGAAGTATCTGCTGGTGGGACAGCGGGTCTGGCACGTGGCATTCACCCCCGACGAGAAATATCTGCTCACCACCAACGGCGTATCGAACGACGTCTCTGTCATCGACGTCGCCGCGCAAAAGGTCATCAAGACGATCCAGGTTGGCGAACTACCCTGGGGGATCACGATTGCACAGCCATGACGGCCAGTGACGCATATTCTTCCGGTCAGGATACGCGGGACATCGCCTCCCGGCCCGACGCCATGGCGACGCCTGCACTGTCGATCGACGGCGTCAGTCATTCCTATGGCACCCGGCGCGCGCTGATCGACATCGGCTTTACGGTCGCACCGGCAAGTTTCACCGCATTGCTTGGCCTGAACGGCGCCGGCAAGAGCACCCTGTTCTCGCTGATCACGCGGCTGTTCGGAATCCAGCACGGACGGATCGGAATTTTCGGCCATGACGTCGCGCGTACTCCCGGCGAAGCGCTGCGGCTGCTCGGCGTGGTGTTTCAACCCCGCACCCTCGATCTCGACCTCTCGGTGACGCAAAACCTGCTGTATCACGCCGCTCTTCACGGCATCGGCAGGCGCGATGCCCGCGCGCGCAGCCAGGAGGTACTGGCACGCATCGGCCTTGCCGACCGTGCGGGCAGCAAGGTGCGCGACCTCTCCGGCGGCCAGATGCGACGACTGGAAATCGCGCGGGCGCTGTTGCACCGTCCGCGCCTGCTTCTGCTCGACGAGGCAACCGTCGGCCTCGACGTCAAGGCGCGCGCCGACATCCTCAACCACGTCCGCCAGCTCGTTGCCGAACAGGGAATCAGCGTGCTGTGGGCGACGCATCTGTTCGACGAAATCGGTTCGAACGATGATCTCGTCGTCCTGCATCAGGGCCGGGTATTGGCCAAGGGCAAGGCTCCGCGCGTGATCGCCGAGGCCGGCGGCAGCGACATCAACACGGCGTTCATGCGATTGACCGGCTCCGCCGAACCGAGCGGGAGCGCGATGTCATGACCTCGACAACCATCGCGCCAGGCCGCAGCGGCTTCTCGCTCGCCGAATACCTCACCTGCCTGAACGGTATTGTGTGGCGCGAGGCGCTTCGTTTCCTGCACCAGCGCGAACGCTTCATCTCGGCGCTGGTGCGACCGCTGGTCTGGCTGTTCATCTTCGCCGCGGGCTTCCGCCAGGTGCTCGGCCTCTCCATCATCCCGCCCTACGAGACCTACATCCTGTATGAGGTCTATATCGCTCCCGGCCTGATGGCGATGATCCAGCTCTTCAACGGCATGCAGTCCTCGCTCTCCATGGTCTATGACCGCGAGATGGGCAATATGCGGACCTTGCTGGTGAGCCCGCTGCCGCGATGGTTTCTCTTGTCCTGCAAGCTGCTGGCGGGAACCGCGGTCTCGCTGCTTCAGGTCTACGCGTTCCTGCTGATCGCCTGGTTCTGGGATATCGCGCCGCCGCCGGCCGGCTATCTCACGGTGCTGCCGGCGCTGGTCCTGTCCGGCCTGATGCTCGGCGCACTGGGCATGCTGATCTCTTCCGGCATCAAGCAGCTCGAGAACTTTGCAGGCGTGATGAACTTTGTCATCTTTCCGATGTTCTTCGCTTCGTCAGCGCTCTATCCGCTGTGGCGCATCCTGGAGAGCAGCCCGATGCTCTACTATGTCTGCCTGTTCAATCCGTTCACGCATGCCGTGGAGCTGATCCGTTTTGCGCTGTATGGACAGATCAACTGGATCGCGCTCGCGGTCGTGGGAGGCTGCACGATCGTCTTCATGATCGGCGCGATCCTGGCGTACGATCCCTCGCGCGGCCTGATCCGCCGCGGGCCGGCCGGAGGCGAGACATGAAATACCGGACTGCGATCGCGGCATTTCTCGCCATGACGGCGATGAGCGGATACGGCCACGCCGCGGATCCCCGCTATCCGGATTGGCCGTGCGTTCAGGCCAAGGTGCCCGAGATTTCGCTGGCCGCGGTGTGGGCGGGCCCGCCGCTCGACGATGTCTCCGGCAAATGGAAGGACAATCCCAACGTCAGCACACTGGTCGCGCGGCTCGCAGCAAGGCGAACCCCGCTCGAGGACGCGCAAAAGGCGATCACCGAATATCTGCACGGTACAGCCGACAAGACTGCCAGCGGAAAACTGCTGTTTGCCGGCCTGTTCGAATCGCTCAATGCCCAACGTACCCAGGTGATGAACGGGCTCGAGCGCGTCACCCGCAAGCAACGCGAGGCAGCGGACAAGATCCGCGCCGACACGCTGGCCTTGCAGGCGCTGCAGGGTGAGACGCCGCCCGACCAGGCCAAGGTTGACGAGCTCGGCAATCAGCTCGTCTGGCAGACGCGGATCTTCGAAGACCGGCGGAATGTCATCAAATTCGTCTGCGAGGTGCCGACGGCGATCGACCAGCGGCTGTTCGCGCTCGGACGAACGATTCAGCAGGAGATCGAATAGGCTCTAAAGCGTGATGACTTTTCTTCGAATAGTCATCCCGCTTTATCCTTTGTTTGAGCATGATCTCCGCGCAAACGCTTTCCGCGTTTGTCGCGAGGGAAAACCGCTACACACTTTTCCGGATCATGCTCTAGCGCGGCGATGCGGTCTCCTCACCTGTCCGCGGCTCCGGCTGCGATTCCGCCAGCGGCAAGCCGACCCGCTCCCAACTGTCAGTTCCTTCCGGATACCAGGCCACGTTGGCATAGCCATACGACCGAATTCGCTTTGCCGCATTCCAGGACATCCAGCAATCGGCCTGGCAGTAAACCACGACCAGCGCCGCCGTGTTGCCGGCCGTTGCGCGAACCAGCCCACGCCGCAGATAGTCTTCCGTCACGGCCGCGAGCTTCCCGTAGCCGGTGTCCGGCAGCCATATGCTGCCGGGAATATTGAGCCGCGGCTTGTCACGCCAGATCGTACCTTGCGGAAGGTTTGGCGGCCTTGGCGCGTGCGGCATGACGTCGATGAACACGCCCGTCTTCGCCCGCCAGATCGACTCCGTCTCCGCGGTTGTCAGAACCCGCGCGCCGGCAAGTGTTGCAGGAACCGGCGCGCGGTAATCCTCCATGCGGTAATCGCTGGGTTCGGGAGGTCTTTCCTGCGCGAGGGGCGAGACGATGAACGGGAATACCGCAAGGATCAGGCCTGCGAGCGTGGCCCTCATGGCGCTTTCGTTGCCGTCTCCGCGCCGACCGCACGATCATTCTCGTCGAGCAGAGGAACGCCGTAGTCGAGCAGTATCTTGTTGATGGCGGGCTGGTTTTCCTGGATCAGGCGATTGAGTTGCCGCTTCCAGTTCTGGTCGGCCGCCCGCACCCCCATGCCAATACGAAACGCCAATCGCGGGCCTGTCTTTTCTTTCACGAGCGGCGTGACCTGAAGCGGCAGGTTCGCCTTCTTCGCATAGAAGCCCGCCATCGGTCCCCAGAGAATGCCGACGTCGATCTTGCCGGACACGAGGTCCGCAATCATGGACTCCGCTGACGACTCCAAACGGGTGTCGACCATCAAGTGATATGGCTTGGCATTCGCCATCAGGCCGTTGACCGCCATATTCGTGGCAGGCGGTGTTCCGGCCACGATGCCGATATGCTTGCCTTTGAGACGCTCGTCTTCCAGCGTTGTCACGTCCTCGAGTCCGCTCCCCTTCTTGGCGACAAGCGCATAGGCGGTGCGGTAATAGGGGTTGGTGCCCTGGACCAGATCGTCGCCTTGCGGAAACCCCATGATGACGTCGCAACGATGAGCGCCAAGCGTCATCCGGACGAAGCCCGTGGCCTGCGGGAAGTACATGTAGTCCAGTTTCTTGTTCAGCTTCTCGGCGAACAGCTCAGCGAGCTTGTTCTCGAACCCCTCGCCCTTGTCGTTGGAAAATGGCAAATTGTGCGGATCGGCGCAGACGCGCAGCACTTTGGGATCGACGAGTTCAATCGACAGATCGCCGCCTTCCTTGATCTGCGCGTGCGCCACATCACGCCCGAGGAGCACGGCGAAGACCGCTGCTATGGAAATCACCAGCCAGCGCTTTTGTCCGGCATATGTCATCGAGAACTGCTGCACTTCCGGCCCGCCATGGTTGCCAACTTCACAAAAATATCGGCAACCTCGACGAACAAAGTTCCGTTGAAGCCGCAGACGAGCAAAATGCTATGCTTGTCAATTGGGGCCTGCAACAGGAATAATCCTCGTCGCGGACTGCTGCCTGTGCTGCGACGCAAACATTGCCGCGATGAAACTCGACTCGCCGATCGTGCTTCGTGGTGAGACGGAGACCGAAATATGGCTCGCTCCGCATTGATCCTTGCCGCGCTCGCGATGCTCGCTTCGGCAAGCGCCTCGCTCGCGCAGCAGCGGGAGCTGGCCGTCAACTCCATTGCGGATGGCGTATTCGTGCACACCGGCCAGACAGCACCGATGACGCGCGAGAACCACGGTGCGATCGCCAATGTTGGATTCGTCGTTGGCGAGGATGCAGTTGCGGTGATCGATACGGGCGGCAGCCTCCACGAGGGACGGCAATTGCTGGCAGCGATCAGAGCCCGAACCGACAAGCCGATCCGTTACGTCATCAATACCCACGGCCACCCCGATCACGTTTTCGGCAACGGCGCTTTCGCGCAGGACGGAACGACGTTCGTCGGCCATGCGAACCTGCCGCGCACGCTCGCCGCGCGTGGACAACTTTATCTCGACGCCTTTCGCCGCACGATGGGCGATCAACTGATCGACGAGGTCCGCATCGTACCGCCGACGCTGCTCGTCGATGGCACCCTCAATCTCGATCTCGGCGGAAGAACGCTTATCTTGCGGGCATGGCCCGCCGCGCATAGCGATTGCGACCTCACGGTGCTCGATGAAAAGACCGCAACCCTGTTCGCGGGCGACCTCGTGTTTCTTGCCCATACGCCCGTGCTGGACGGCAGCCTCCGCGGCTGGCTACGCGCGATCGGTGAGCTCGCCGCCCTGCCCGCGCAGCGCGTGGTTCCCGGTCACGGCCCCGTGAGCGAATGGCCTGCCGCCCTCGCCGACGAGCGCCGCTATCTCGAGACGCTAGCCTCGGATATACGCGGGCTGGTCGCCCGCGGCGAGCCGATCGCGGCCGCGGGCACTGCAGCGGGCACCGAGAAATCCCGATGGCAATTGTTCGACGACTTCAACGCCCGCAACGCAACCGCAGCATTCTCGGAAATTGAATGGGAATAGGCTCCGCATTGCCCTATATTGCGCTCGTTGCTTGCATCCGCGTGAAGGTGGTGACCATGTTTGGATATCTCTTCCGCCCGCTCGGCGTTGCTCTCTTGCTGCTGTTCAGCGCGCCACTGGCGCTCGCGGCCGGGACAAATGACCCTTGGCCAGGTCTGGTCCAGGATATCTTCAACAATCGTCCCATGAGCGATGGCAGCGACGTGATCGGCATTGAAATGCCCGCTCGTGCCGAGGATGCCGCAATTGTCCCCGTGACCTTGCGAACCAGGCTTTCGCCTGAAGACAGCCGGCAGGTGGTGAGCATTACGCTGGTCATCGACCAGAACCCTGCGCCGATGGCGGCGAAATTCCAGCTCGGCCCCGACGCCCGGGTGTCAGAAATCTCTACTCGCGTCCGCGTCAACAATTACACCGACGTTCATGCGGTGGCCGAACTCAGCGACGGCAAGCTCTACATGGCCAAAACCTTTGTGAAGGCGTCCGGCGGTTGCTCAGCGCCGGCCGCCAAGAACGCCGACGAGGCCAAGGGCCGGCTCGGCCAGATGCGCTACCGGCAATTCGCAAAGGCCGGCGAAGGTCCGGCCAGCGGCGTCCGCGAGGCCCAGATCATGATCGGGCATCCCAACAATTCCGGCCTGCAGATGGACCAGGTCACGCACCTCTACGTCCCCGCATATTTCATCAACGAACTGCGGCTGTGGCAGGACGACAGCCTGGTTTTGACGATGGAAGGCGGCATCTCGATTTCGGAAGATCCAAATATCAGATTCACCTACGTGTCGAATGGCGCCAAACGCTTCCGCGCCGAGGCAAAGGACACCGAGGGACGTGTCTTCCAGCGCGAGTGGAAGGTCGACGACTCCGGGATGTGATCAGGCGGCGTATGCGCTCAGAAGCAGCGCACTTCCGCTTCGGCCTGGGCGCGCCTCAGTTCGTTGAGCGCACCCGCCGCCTGCTCGGAGGTGCGGAACGGGCTTCCCATATCGCCCCGGACCTGCGACATGCTGAGCACGGTTTCAGCCGTGATATAGCGTTCATAAGGCAGGAGCGAAGCCACGACATCGATCGAACAGGAGCATTGCTCGATCGCCTGCCGCGTCTCGCCATTCGCCTTCAGGCAACCGAAAACGTACTCGACGCGCGCTGACGTCGGGTAATCGTTGAAATCCTGGGCGCGCGCAATCACGGCCATCGTCATCAGCGCCAGCAACGCGGCGACAATACGTCGTATCGATCCGACAGGCGTCATCGTCTTCCTCCCGCTGCTAACGTTGCAGGCTATGCTATGACTGGTTCGCTGAAAAGCCGACGTTCGAGGAAATCGCGCGGAGCACCATGACACATTTTGTTCGCCTGCTGCTTGCTACCATTGTTTTGGTCTCGCTCGGCACCTGCTGCAGCGCCGAGGCTTTGCGCATTGCAGTGCAGAAGACCGGAACACTTGCCTGGGAACTTGCGGTAATCCGCGCGCACGGCCTCGACAAGCAAGCCAACCTTTCGGTCAAGGTTCTCGAACTGGCCAGCCCCGAGGCGGGAAAAATTGCGCTTCGTGCCGGGAATGCCGACATCGTCGTCACCGACTGGCTTTGGGTGTCGCGCGAACGCAGCCTTGGCGCCAAACTGACATTCTATCCCTATTCGAGCGCGCTCGGCGCCGTGATGGTCCCTGCCTCATCGCCGATCCAGACCTTGGCCGACCTCAAGGGTCGCAAGCTCGCCATCGCCGGCGGGCCGATCGACAAGAACTGGCTGCTGTTGCTGGCATCGTTGAAGCAGAGCGGCATCGACCTGAAGTCGGATGCGACGATCGCCTACGGCGCACCGCCGCTGCTGGCCGCGAAGACGCTCAGCGGCGAAATGGATGCAACCTTGAACTACTGGAATTTCTGCGCGGCGCTGGAAGCGAAGGGCTTCCGCCGCGTCGCCGGCATCGAGGATCTGCTGCCGAAACTGGGCGCCAAAGGCCGCACCGCGATGATCGGCTACGTCTTCGACGAAAAATGGGCGAGCACAAACCAGGACAAGATTGCCCGCTTCATCGCCATGACGCGCGCCGCGAAAGAGATCCTGGCATCTTCGGACGCGGAGTGGGAGAAAATTGCGCCGCTGACCGGCGCTCCGGACGCCGCAACCTTGCGCGCCTATCGCGATCGCTATCGGGAGGGAATTCCGCGTCGCCCGATCGCCGATGAAGAAGCTGACGCGCGCATCCTCTATCGCGTACTGGCCGGAATCGGCGGTCACGAACTTGTCGGGCCGGCGCCTGAACTGGCTGCAGGAACATTCTATCACGCGATCCCGGGAGATTGAGGTGCCGCGCCTGCTCTCATTCGCCATGTTCTTCGCAATCTGGTGGATTGCCGCATTGTTTGCCGGTGATGCGAAACTGCCGCCTCCCCCCACCGTGCTCGGGGTCATGATTGCGGAAGCACGATCGGGAGATTTGTTCTTCCACCTCGGCGCGACATTGGCGCGCGTGACGCTCGCCTTCACGCTGGCGATGGCGCTGGGCGCCGCCATCGGCTACCTGATGGGCCGGGTCCGGCTCGCCGATCGCCTTGGCGACCCCTGGTTGATCCTGCTGCTCAACCTGCCGGCGCTCGTGGTCATCGTGCTCGCCTACATCTGGGCCGGATTGACGGAAGTTGCCGCCATTGCGGCCATCGCCATCAACAAGCTCCCGACCGCTGTCGTTACGCTGCGCGAGGGCGCGCGTGCCCTGGACGCTGCGCTTGATGAAATGGCGACGGTGTTTGCGCTGCCGCGGTGGAGCAAGTTCCGGCACGTTGTTCTGCCACAACTGTCGCCCTATATCGCAGCCGCAGCCCGATCGGGACTTTCCCTGGTCTGGAAGATCGTTCTGGTCGCGGAATTGCTCGGCCGCCCGAACGGCGTTGGCTTCGAGATTGGCGTGGCGTTCCAGCTGTTCGACATTCCGCTATTGCTGGCCTACTCGTTGAGCTTCGCGGCGATCGTGCTTCTCATTGAAACCTTGCTGGTGCAGCCGTTTGAGGCCCGGTTAACCCGGTGGCGTCCCCGTGCGGCTTGAAGTCGATATCGCCAGCAAAACGTTCAGGAGCGCGGCGGGCGAACAGCACGACGTCATCAACGGCGTGGCCTTTGCGCTCGATGCGGGAGAGGTCGGCGTATTGGTCGGGCCATCCGGCTGCGGCAAGAGTACGATGCTCCGGATTCTCGGAGGTCTCGACCACGACTTTCAGGGACGCGTCTCGCGTCCCGTCGATGCGCGGATCGGCTTCGTGTTCCAGGAGCCGCGGCTGCTGCCATGGCGATCGGTCGAGGAAAATGTCCGGCTTGCCGCGCCTCGCGCCGATGACAAGAAGCTTTCATCGCTCTTCGAAATTCTCGAACTGGAGGCACATCGCAACCATTTTCCGGGTGAGCTGTCGCTCGGCCTGGCACGGCGCGTGGCGCTCGCCCGCGCGTTCGCCGTCGAGCCGGAATTGCTCATTCTCGACGAACCGCTGGCCTCGCTCGATATCGCGCTCGCCAACCGTCTTCGCGATCAGATCGCCATGTTGATGGACGGCCGCTCCGTGATAACGCTGCTGGTGACCCATGATGTGGACGACGCGGTTCGTCTCGGCGACCGCTTGATCCTGCTGTCGCCGCGGCCGGCCCGCCTTCTCGCGGACCTGCCCATCCGCACCCCGCGAAGCGCGCGCGGCGAAGCCGAGACCGCCGCCATCAAGTCGGAAATCATGCGGTGGATCAATGGCCATCCCCCCAGGCAGAGCGCCTCATAGGCAGCGCCAGCAGCCGGTGCTAGGATCAAGTGATCGGCTGGAGTCGACGATGAAGCGCTCGATTGGAATTGCGGCGCTCGGTCTTGCTCTTGTGGCTATGACGGCAACGGCGCAGGACATGATGCGTCATGTCGACCTGTCGTCGCCCGATATGGTCACGGCCGAATTGACCCGCGCGGAGGTCGAAGCCGCTCTCGCTGCGGCGACCACCGCCACGCCCGCCGATTTCACGGGAAAGCGATTATCCGGCCTCGATCTGTCGGGGCTCAACCTGTCCGGAGCCATTTTTCGCGCAGCCAAGCTCAACAAGACAAAACTCGCCGGCGCCAAGTTAGACCGCGCCATCCTCGACCAGGCATGGTTGCTCGAGGCGGATCTCACCGGCGCAAGCCTGCGGGGCGCAAACCTGTTCGCTTCGCAGATGGCGCGCGCCCGCCTCGACGGCGCCGATCTTTCGGGCGCTCGCGTCGCTGCCGATCTCACCGGCGCAAGCCTCGTCGGCGCCTCGATCGCGGATGCAAATCTGGGCGCCGACATGCGCAACCAGTCCATGGGCCTGATGCGCGCGGTGCTGAAGTCAGCCAATCTTGAGCGGTTGAACGCGCGCGGCGCTGACCTGTCGCGCGTCGATCTCGAATTTGCCGTGCTGAAGGGCGGCGACCTCACGGGCGCGTCCCTCAAGGGAGCCCAGCTGGGGGGAGCCGACTTGACCGGTGTCACCGTCATCGATACCGATTTCGATAGTGCCGATCTCGCTTCAGTCCGGTTGATCGCTCCCATTGGCCTCGACCGGGCAAGGAATTTCGACAAGACCAGGAATCGCGATCGTCTGACCAGGCAGTGACAGCTGCACCCGTTCCACGATGAAAGGACTGCCCATGCGATGGATCCTGGCTTTGGCGGCACTGTTGTCAGCGAGCGCCAATGAAGCGGCCGCGCAGGGCAAGGGAAAAGGCGTCCGATTGTGGAATCTGACGACCGCGACCATTTCCGAGTTTCAGCTTTCCCCTGTCGGCAAGAACGACTGGGGACCGAACCAGACCCTGAACGACAAGGATAAGGAAGTCGACCACGACGAGCGCCTGCGCATCACGGGCGTGGAGCCGGGGCGCTATGACGCGAAGGTCGGCTATCGCGGCGCGAAGCACTGCTTCGTTCGTGACATCGAAATCAAGGCTGACGCCGTGTTTTCAGTCGCGGACAAGGATCTCAAGGACTGCAACAAGTAGCGGCCGCTGCAGACGATATCAGCCGACGGACCACACCGCCTCGCCGGAAGCCTTGCGGTTGGTGCCGGGATATTCGCAGCGCCATTTGACCGCCGTCCATTTTGGATGCTCATTCACCCATTGCGCGATGTAGGGCTGCGCCGCCATGGTGCATTGCCGCAACGACGCGTTCGAAGAAAAGACCAAATGGGTTTCCTCGCAGGTGGTCGGCGAGAGCACTGCACAAACGGTCACGATCAAATCTATCGGAGTCATGCCTGAGATCCCTTGAACAGTTCCCGGATGATAACGCAAAGAGATACTGTAATCAGCGGCACAAAGTTTCACTACAACGTGAAAAAGCCGGAACTCGGGCCACGCCCTCCCAGCGTTAGAAGTTAACGCCAAATATCAGCCGCGCCTGGTGGCGGTCGAAATTCATGAGATCCAGGCCGGCAGTTGACCCCGCCGGACGCCCCCACGCCTGGACGCTCCAACTCGCGGTCAGCCGCGAGCGCTTCGACAACTGGAAATACGCTGTCGGACCAACAAACAGCGCCTGCCCTGCAAGCTCCTCCAGGCCGATCCCCTCATACTTTCGCAAGTATCGCGCCTCGCCGCCCAGCAGAAAACCGGGCCGCACCTGCGCCAGAACCCCAAGCGCCGCGCCTGCCGTGGAGTCGCGCTCGATCGCGCTACTGCCGAGCACGCGCGTCCACTCCGGTTCGTAGATCAGGTTGAACGCCGCAATGACGCGATCCGGCACCAGCTCCCGATCGAATGCCAGCCTGAATTCCGTCCCGAAACTCCGCACCGGTTCGGCCGTCGTTTCATCGGCGCGATGCGCGTGCACTTCTGTCGCGAAGGTGAGCCCGAACGGTGCCGTCTCCCGATTGAGAAAACGGTAGCGAAAATCGATCGACGCGCCCTGCCACGACAGCCGGCGCTGATCGTCAAGCCCTGGCACGCCGCTGATCAGATGCGATGCAAACGTGCTGCCGACCTCGACTCGAAGGTTCTTGACCGGTACGAACTCGAGCTCGAACTCCTGACCGAGTGCCCGATAGGTGCCGCCGCTCCTGCCGAAACGCCCGGTCGTCTCGGTTTGAAATTCCCGTTCGCCAACACTGCCGACATCAGTACCAATCATGAAGCCGAAAATATGCTCGGTATCGATGCCCTCGGCATGAACGCAGGCTGGCAGCAGCGCAGCAAGAAACACGACCGCCGACGGTAAAGTCTTTGCACGCATCGACATTCGCATTCAGCGGGTCATTGGGTTGAGAGACAGAATCCGTCGTTGGCCGAGGACATACCCTAGCATGGCGCAGGGATCATCGGCGAGCCATCGGAACATCTGGAATGTGAGCGAAACGACGTGCAATCCGGCCGGGGCGCCGTCAATATCGACGGCCGCCCGAGAAATTCCTGTCCAGTTTGGCGGATTTTTGCCCTCTGCAGGCGAGCGGAAAATTTTCCGGGATCGCGCAGCTTGCCCGGCCCACAGCAACAGGTGTTGCCGGAACCGGGCAGACCGTTTCGGCGCGTTTATTATTTACGCGCCGCGCAGGCGTACATGTTGATTTCCATGCCCACCGACACTTCCACAATCTTCGGAGTCTTCCAACTCATCGGGGTCCTCCCAAGCAAGTGTTGACACGACCTCGTGCCGCCATCGAAACTAGGTTGCCCTCGAACGTAGCGCAAGCGCCGGAACATCGAACGTTGATGAATCGGCACACTTCGGGCGTCGGGCATTTCGCTCTTGGGCAAGGCTACTTCGCTCTTGGGCAAGGCGGCCAAAGCGGCGGATCGACGCAGCGCCGCATCGATCACTGCTGCTCGTCCGCTTACCTGCTGCCGGACGAAGAACCCACTGACGCGGCGACGTCTGTCACAGCGTTAGCTCTACGCCTTAGCAATCCTTGTCTGCGACTTTCTTGTCACCCTTGGCGCCTTCGGCCCGCTGTGCTGCCGTCGGTTCGCCCTGCATCTGGCGCTGTGTATCCTGCGACGATGCAGCAACGTCTCCGGCCGATTTATTCATCGTACCGGTCGGCGGATGTTGACCGGTATTGGCGGCCATACCCGTCGTCTGACTGTCGCCCGTCTGGGCAGGTCCGGAGCCCGCGTCCTTCAGGTTGGCGGCGCGGCCCGTATCACAGGGGCCTGCCAGTGCAACACCAGTGCTCAAGACCAGCACGGAGCAACCGGCAAGAATGAGATGTTTCATCTTCATCTGTCTCTCCTTTCGCGTGAGCGCGCACAACGTGACGAGAGGCAACCGACCCATTGTCTGCAGGTTCCGGGTGGCGACGTGAATATCGGCGGGTTTAATCTGACGTTTCCGGTCTCGGTGAGGACATCCGATGGAACCAAACAGCCAAGCGTTGATCAGCCTTCTTCTCGTGCTCTGCCTTGCACAGGGAGCCTTCGCGCAGGACAGGCAACCTGACCAAACCGCTCCGAGTTCAGCGACAACCCCGCCCGCTGGCGCGTCATCGCTAACCGGAAAAGAGCGCACGGGAAGAAAGTGGATGGACGAACAGCGGATCGACAATTGCAACGTGCCGGCCGACAAGCGCGGCAGCAAGCCGCGCCCAAGCAATTGCCCGCACTCTCCGTCGGGATGATCGGCGATCCCGCTTGTCGTGCCCGGCCGCGGCTATTCCCAGGACCAGGCGGAGAAGTCGTTCTCGAACTGCGGGACTTCCTTCCACACGCCCTTCAGCTTCTTGTTCGCAACGGTGATCCATTGCGGCTGGAACAGGAAGCCGGCCACCGCGTCGGTCGCCAGCATGCGCTGCGCGTCGCCGAGCAGCTTGGCGCGTTCAGCCTCGACCGGCGTTGCCCTGATCTTCTCGTAGAGCGCGTTGAAGGCTTCGTTGTTGTAGCCAAGATAGTAGTCGGGCTCGGTAATCTTCACGAGATCGAACGGCTCGACATGCGAGACGATGGTGAGATCGAAATTGTGCGGGCCGTTACCGGCAAACACCTGTGACAGCCACTGCGCCCATTCGACGTTCTCGATCTTGGCGATGATACCGACCTTGGCGAGTTGCGCCGCGAGGACTTCGCCGCCCTGCCGCGCGTAAGGCGGCGGCGGCAGCTTGAGACTCAGCTCTAGCGGCATCTTCACGCCGGCTTCCGCGAGCAGCTTCTTGGCCTTTTCGGGGTCATAGGGATTGATGCCTGTCGTGTCGACATAGCCCAGCGACGCCGGCGTATAGAAGCTGCCGATCGGCGCACCGAAGCCGTCGACGGCGCCGTCGATCATCGCCTTGCGGTCGATGGCGGCAAGGATGGCGCGGCGCACCCGCACATCGTCGAGCGGCTTTCTGCGTCCGTTGATGCCGACGATGGTCTTGGCCCTGGAGCCGCCGATCAGCACATTGAAGCGAGGATCGGCCTTGAACTGCGCCACGCTGCGCTGCACCGGCGCGCGCGGAATCGCATCGACGTCCCCGGACAGCAGCGCAGCAACCTGCGCGGCGGGATCGGGAATGAAGCGGATGGTGACCTTGGAAAGCTTGATCGCGCCGGCGTTGCGATAAGCCGGCCATTTGTTCAGGGTGAGCGACGACCCCTTTGCCCAGGCGCCGAGCGTGTAGGGGCCGGTGCCGACCGGCTGCGTCGCATTGGTCGGTGCGCTCTTCGGCTCGACGATCGAACCGCCCGCCTGCCCGAGCAGGAACGGCAGGTTCGGTTCGGAATATTTCACAACGACGACAATCGTTTCCGCATCGGGCGCGGCGACTGACTCAAACGCCTGATACAGACTCTTGTCCTTGTTGGTAGAGGTTGGCGCCGCGTTGCGGTCGTAGGAGAACTTCACCGCCGCGGAATCGAACGGCTCGCCATTGTGGAATTTGACGCCCTTGCGGAGCTTGAACGTATAGGTCTTCAGGTCGGCCGACGCCTGCCAGCTCTCAGCGAGCAGCGGCGATACCGAACCGTCCTCGTTGATCTTGGTCAGCGTCTCGTAGAGGTTATAGAGCGTGACCTCGGCGATCGCCGCGGCTGCTGCGTTGGTGGGATCGAGCCCCGGCGGCTCCAGCGTCATCGCCATGACGACGCTGTCCTTCTTGCCTTGCGCCAGACTCGGCAGCGGCATTGCAGCGAACGCTGCGGCCACCGCGAAAATGGTCAGTTTTTTCAGCATATCTGCTCCCCCGACGTATTTCACACAACCTAGTGCAGTCCCACAGAAAAGGCTAACCCCCCGCTGCTGGCGGTAACGCCATCACGGCTTCGGCGTGGTGGCAGGCGGCAAGGTGCGCCGTACCGACGTTGCGTAGCGCCGGCGCGGTGTCGCGGCAATACTGGTCGGCCAGCGGACAGCGCGACGCATAGGCGCATCCTGTCGCGCCGGTCGACTGGGACGCGATCGATTGCGCCCCGCGACGGCGGCGTGTCCCGCCGGCACTTGCGCGCGGCACGGCCTCGAGCAACGCCCGTGTATATGGGTGGGCACAATGCGCGAACAGATCCTCAGGGCTCCCCTGCTCGACGATCCGGCCGAGATACATCACCGCGATCTCGTCGCAGAGATAATCGACGACGGCGAGATCATGGCTGATCAGAATGTAGCTCAAGCCAAACTGATCCTGCAGATCCTGCAGGAGATTGAGCACCTGCGCCTGCACCGAGACGTCGAGCGCGCTGACGGGTTCGTCGGCGACGATCAGTTTCGGCTGCGTGATCAGCGCGCGCGCAATCGCGATGCGCTGGCGCTGGCCGCCGGAAAACTCATGCGGAAACTTGTCCATGTCGGCGTCGCGTAGCCCGACCTGCCGCAGCACGCCGGCAACACGCCCTCGCAGCGTGGCCCGGTCCATGCGCCCGAGCGCGGTCAAAGGCTCCGCAACGATGCGCGCGATGGTCTGCCGCGGGTCCAGCGAGCCATAGGGATCCTGAAACACCATCTGGAAATCGCGGCGGGCGCGGCGGAGTTCGCCGGCCGGCATCCGGTTGAGGTCGCGGCCCATCAGCGATACGGACCCCGACGATGGCTGTTCCAGCGCCATCACCAGCCGCGCAAAGGTCGACTTGCCCGATCCGGACTCGCCGACCACGCCGAGGCTCCGGCCGGCCATCACCCGCGCGGTGACGCCGTTGAGCGCATGCACCTGCCCAGCCGGCTTGAACATGCTTTCGCGCGGCAGCGTGTAGCGCTGCACCAGATCCTTGACATCGAGCAGCGGCAGTTCGGCGGGTGACGACGTCTGCTGCAGCATGGTCATGCCCCCACCGCTCCGACCGCCTCGGCCATTGAAACATCCGTCCTGACGCAGCGCACGCCATGGCCGGCGCTGACATCAACCACGGCCGGCAGCGCCATGCGACAGCGATCCTCGACGATCGCGCAACGATCGGCGAAGGTGCAGCCCGAGGGCAGATCGGCAAGTTCGGGTACGGTGCCGGCGATAGTTTGCAGCCTTGTACCCTTGCGCGCACCAAGGCGCGGACGCGCGCGGAACAGGCCCTGCGTATAGGGATGCCCCATCCGCGTGAACACGGCATTCGTCGCGCCGCTCTCGACGACGGTGCCGCCATACATCACCATCATGCGCTGCACATTCTCGGCAATGACACCGAGATCGTGCGAGATCAGGATCATCGACATGCCCCGTTCGGCAACAAGGCCCGCGATCAGGTCGAGGATCTGCCCCTGGATGGTGACGTCGAGCGCCGTGGTCGGCTCATCGGCGATCAGCACATCGGGCTGGCAGGCCAACGCCATGGCAATGGTGACGCGCTGTCGCTGCCCCCCGGAGAACTGGTGCGGATAAGCATCGACGCGTTTGGCCGCATCGGGAAGCCCGACGCGATCGAGCAAGGCAATGGCTTCCTTGCGTGCCTCGGCCGCCGAGCAATTGGTATGGCGGCGCAGCGGCTCGGCCACCTGGCGCCCGATCGTGTGCATCGGATTGAGCGCGGTCATCGGCTCCTGGAAGATCATGCTGATGCGATTGCCGCGCAGCTTGCCGTAATTCGCATCCGACAGGCCCACCAGTTCGCTGCCGTCGAGGCGGATACTGCCGCTGACGACGGCGCTGTCGGGTAAGAGACCCATCAGCGCGAGCGCGGTCACGGATTTACCGCATCCGGATTCACCGACGAGACCCAGCGTTTCCCCTCGCTTGAGCGAGAAGCTGACGCCGCGAACAGCCTGTGCGGGACCGCGGCTGGTGTTGAGCCTGATACCGAGATCCCTGACCTCGATCAGCGGCGTGTTGATGGACCCGCTCATCTTCAACGCTCCCGTGCCAACCGGGGATCGAGCAGATCGCGCAATCCGTCGCCAAGGAGGTTGAGGCCGAGCACGGCGATCGCGATCGCAGCGCCCGGATAGACCGCGAGCATCGGCGACTGGAACAGCAGCGTCTGCGCGTCGTTCAGCATCCGGCCCCAGGATGGTTGCGGTGGCTGCGTGCCGAGCCCGAGATAGGACAGCGCCGCTTCGGCCAGGATCGCCAGCGCGAACTGGATTGTCGCCTGCACGATCAGGATCGGCAGGACGTTCGGCAACACGTGCTCGATGGTGATGCGGAAACCGCCCTTGCCCGAGGCGCGCGCGGCCAGCACGAACTCCCGTGCCCAGATCGCATTGGCCGATCCACGGGTCAGCCGGACCAGGGTCGGAATCTGGAAGATGCCGATGGCGGTGATCGAGGTCACCATGCCCGGACCTGCGACGGCGGCCAGCATGATGGCCGAGAGCACCGCGGGAAATGCGAAGGTGAAGTCGCTCATCCGCATGATGATCTCTTCGGTCCACCCCTTGCGCGCTGCGGCGAGCAGCCCAAGCGACACCCCAAAAGTGATACCGATCCCGACGGCGATGATGCCGACCATGATGGTGGAGCGGGCGCCGACCAGCAGCAGCGAAACGATGTCGCGGCCGAGTACATCGGTGCCGAGCCAGTGCGCGGCCGATGGTGGCCGCAGCTTGGAGGCCACGTCGATTTCATAGGCCGACCACGGCGTCCAAACCAGCGACAGCAAGGCGGCGCCAAGCACCATCAGGCTGAGCGTGCCGCCAATGACAAAGCTGCGATGGCGCAGCGCACGGCGCCAGAAGCCGGTTGGGGCCTGCGGCCGCGCGGTGGCGGCCCCAACTTCAATCGATGCACTCATCGGCGTGCTCATAGGTTGTGCACCTTGATGCGCGGATCGATGAAGGCATAGAGCACATCGACCACGAAGTTGACGATGACGACGACTCCCGCCAGCAGCATTACGCAGTTGCGCACCACGATCAGGTCGCGGTTGGCGATCGACTGGAAGATCAGCCGGCCGAGACCCGGCAGATAGAACACGTTCTCGATCACGATCGTGCCCGCCAGCAGATTGGCGAACTGCAGACCCATGATCGTCATGACAGGGATCATCGCGTTGCGCAGCACATGCCGCCACAAGACGTCGCGCTTGCTCAAGCCCTTGGCGCGCGCGGTGCGCACGAAATCCTCGCGCAACACCTCGAGCACGGCGGAGCGCGTGACGCGGGCGAGGATCGCCGCCTGCACCACCGATAGCGAGATCGCAGGCAGCAGCAGCGACTTGATCCCGGCCAGTATGCTTTCGTCCCATCCCGCAAATCCGCCGGCCGAGAGCCATTGCAGCTTCACCGAGAACAAAAGAATGAGCAGGATGGCGAACCAAAAATTGGGAAGCGCGATGCCGAACTGCGTCAGCGACATCACGCCGACATCGCCGAGCTTGTTGTGATTGGCCGCCGTATAGATGCCGGCAGAGAGCGCCAGCACGACCGTCATGGACATGGACATGATCGCCAGTGGAATGGTGAGCGTGAGGCGCTCCGCAATCAATCCTGCAACCGGCGTGCCATAGACATAGCTGTTGCCGAGATCGCCTGTCAGAAGCCCCATGATCCAGTGGACGTATCGATAGTAGAGCGGTTGATCGAGCCCGAGCTTGATCGTCAGCGCGCGTACTGCATCGGGCGAGGCATCCGCGCCCATCAGCATCTGCGCGGCGTTGCCGGGCAAGGCATCCAGAACGAGGAAGATGATCAGCGACGCGCCGAGCAGCGTCGCAATCAGCGTCAGAAAACGGCGGAAAATGAAGACGCTCAAGTCCCTTATTCCCCTGTTAGCGGCGAGCCTCTTGTTAGCTATCAAGTGTAACGGCAGCCGCATTGTCACTTATCCTGCCAGGCTCGGCCACCGGCCGAGCAGATCTTGCGAAGCCTCGAACAGCGCGCTGACGCGCAGCAACTCGATATCTCCGCGGAATTGTCCGACCAACTGGATGCCGATCGGCAGACCTTCCGCATCGAAGCCGCAGGGCAGACTGACGGCAGGATGCCCGGTCATGTTGAACGGCATGGTCCAGGGAAACCAGCTCGGCCGCACGTCACTGAATACCCGCCCGTCGATTTCGATCGTACCGAACAGATCCTGGTCGATCGGAAGCGCGGTGCGGGTGATGGTCGGCATCGCGAGTATGTCCGCCCGTTGCATCAGGGTCTGGATCCGCCGGAACAGCGCCGTACGGTCAAACATCGCCCGCTGATAGTCAACACCGCTGACCTTCGTGGCCAGCGCCAGCTGCTTCATGAAGGTCTCGCTCAGATCATCGCCATGATCGGCCGCGAGCTTCTCGAACCGCGCGCGCCAGGCAGTGTGATTGATGGCGCGCCAGATCGGCTCCACTTCAAACCCCTCGCCGGGCATCTCCTCCACCTCAGCCCCGAGGGCCTCGAGCCTCGCCAACGCGACCTTGAATGCCGCGGCGACATCGGCTGCAACCGGCCGGCCGAGCGGCGCAAGACAGAATGCAATTTTGCGCCCGCGCAGGTCGCCGTTCGGCGCCGCTCCGTCGACAAAATTCCACTGCGGGAATCCGATCGACCACGGGTCGGAGGCGTCCTCCCCCGACATCGCCTGCATCATCAAGGCGGTATCCGCGACGGTGCGCGTCGTCGGCGTCACATAGGTCTGGTTGCCGAACGCGTCCTGCACCTGGCTGTGGGGAATGACGCCGTTGCTTTGCTTCAGCCCGACAACGCCGTTGCAGGCTGCCGGAATCCGCGTCGAGCCGCCCCCGTCCGAAGCAATCGCAAGAGGAGCGATGCCGCTGGCAACCGCAACCGCCGCACCCCCGCTTGAACCACCGCTCGAACGCGCGCCGCTCCAGGCATTGCGCGTGCGGCCGAACAGCGGCGAGTCGTTCAGGCACTTGGTGCCGAACTCCGGCGTCGTGGTCTTGCCCAAGAGGATGGCACCCGCTGCCCGCATTCGCGCCACCGCGACCGCATCATGGTCAGGAACGTTGTCCTTGTAGGGCACCGCGCCGAAGGTGGTGCGCACGCCCCTGGTGTTGACCAGATCTTTGGCGGTGTAGGGAATGCCGTGAAGGAGGCCCAGCGGCTCCCCGGCCATGATCTTGCGCTCCGCCTCCCGTGCCTCGGCCATCGCCTCCTCGCCACACAGCGTGATGAAGCAGTTCAATTCGGGCTGCAGCCGCTCGGCACGCGCCAGCACGGCACGCGTAATCTCGACCGGTGAAACATCCTTGGCCGCGATCCGCGCACGCAGTTCGGTCGCGGACAGGAAGCACAGTTCGTCACTCATCGCGCCAAAGTCCCCATGGTCGAATGACGTAAAGATGACATTCGGATTGACTTTACGTCCAATACCATCGCACAACTGACCCATACGATTTCGGTATAGCAAAAATGGACCTCCGGCGTCTCCGCTATTTCGTTGCCGTAGCCGAAGAGCGCAGCGTCGGCCGGGCGGCCGTACGCCTGCGCATGGCGCAGCCGCCGCTATCGGTGCAGATCCGCAAACTGGAATCGGAAGTTGGCACCCCGCTGTTTCGCCGGGGCGCGCGGGGAATGGAGCCGACGGCGGCCGGCCGCGCCTTGCTGTCGCGGGCGCGTGAAGCGCTGGCCCTGACGGCTGAGGGCTTCGAGGCAGCCCGCGCGGTGGCGGCGGGGCGCCGGGGAAGATTGTCGGTCGGTTACATGTTCGCGCTTGCTCACGCGGTGTTGCCGAAGCTCATTCCAGAACTACGTCGGTCGCTTCCGAAAATCGACCTGGAGTTCATAGAACTGAGCGCATCGACACGTGAGGCTCGGCTGCTGGATCACAGCGTGACGGTCGCACTGTGCATGCCTGCAATTCGCCACATTGAGATCGAGGCCTCCAACATCGGAACGCAGCGATTGATGCTTGCATTGCCTGCCAGCTCGTCGCTGGCGCGCGCCACGGCAGTGCCGGTGAAAAAACTGCAGGGGCGTCCACTGATCAGCCTGCCCTGGCCGGCCGAAGATCCCGCAACGTCTGTCGTGGCATCGCTCCTGAGGCGGCATCAGGTCAGCATGCCGGTTGCTAACCGGGTCGAGACGGTCCACTCCGCGCTCAGCCTCGTGCTCGCCGGCGAAGGTATGGCGATCGTTCCCGCCTGCGCGCAACTTGGATGCCCGACTGGCGTCGTGTTCAGGCCCTTCGTCGATGCCGACGACGCCATCGACGTCGCGGTTTGCTGGCGACGGGATTCTCTCAATCCGCTGGTCCGGAATTTTCTCAAATGCGCGGAAAAGGTGATCCGGCAGGTCTGATCGCCGTCAAGCGTCGATCACCACATGGTCTGCCGCGCGCGCTCCGGCCATTCACGGTCGTATTTCTCGCCGCCGACGGTGTTGTCGCTCATCTCGGCAAGGATCTGGCCAGGCGTGGGCAAACTCTTGGGATCGACACGCTTGTCGGGATTCCAGAGATCGGAGCGCACGATGGCGCGCGCGCACTGGAAGTAGACTTCCTCGACCGTCATAACGATAACGGTGCGCGGTGCCTTGCCCTCCATCTTGAACGAGGCGAGCAGATCCGGATCGGCCGAGACATGCGCGCGGCCGTTGATGCGCAGCGTGCTGCCGGAGCCCGGGATCAGGAACAGGAGCGCCACCCGCGGATCGCGCACGATGTTGCGCAAGGAATCGCAACGGTTGTTGCCGCGACGGTCCGGCATCATCAGCGTCTTCTCGTCGTGGATACGAACGAAGCCCGGCAAGTCCCCCCGCGGCGAGCAATCCAGCCCTTCCGGCCCGCAGGTCGCGAGCGCCGCGAATGGTGACTTGTCCATAAGCGCCCGATAGGCCGGCGTGACACGGTCGGCGACCTTGACCGTCGAGGCATCGCCAGGAAAGCCATAAATGGCCTCAAGCTGCTCTATGGTCGCGACAACGGTCATTTCCGGTTTCCTTTCACTCGTGCCATTTCTCATTCCTGATAACGCGGACCAACTGGCGGGCATGGTATTCGGCACTGCCGGTGTTGACGATGGTGACGTCCGGCGCGGCCGCTTCATCCTCCACCGTGCGACCCAGCCGGGATGCGAGCTTGCCGTCGCTGCTTCGTCGGCGCATCGCAAGCCGCTCGGCCAGAACGTCCGGCGGCGCCGTGATCGAAACCACCACCACGTCAGCATAGGCGCGGCGCGTCGCACCGATCACGGTGCGCGATATGTTGGCAACGATCGTTCGTCCGGCACGGATTTCGTTATCGATCGCGCGCGACAGGGCATAGCAGTGGCCGTGGGCTTCCCAGTGCATGGCATATTCGCCACACTTCAACGCCTCCTGGAACATGCCGAGGCTGACCTCTTCGTTCTCCTCCGATGCCGACGCTTCGCGCGTAATCACACGGCGCGGAAAGACGACATTGCCGTCATCAGCACACGCTGCCTTGGCAAGGCCGAGCAACGTATCCTTGCCGGCACCGCTTGGGCCAACCACGAGCACCAACCGGCCCGGCCCGATCGCAGCGGTCTGATCTGTCGTTGTTGGCGTCAGCGTCTCCGTCATGCGACCCGCCGCCCTTCCCGCCAGACGCTCCGCACCACCGGAACGTCGCGGGCGACATGCACCCGGATCAGATCGGCGCGCTTGCCGGGCGCGATCTCGCCACGGTCCGCAAGGCCCACGGCTTCGGCGGGCGTCTTGGTCACGGTGCGAATGGCGGAGGCCAGATCGATTGCGGCAACGTGCTTCGGCAATTGCAGCGCGGCCATCAACAGGCTCGATGGGATATAGTCGGACGACAGGATATCCAGCAGTCCCTCGCGGGCGAGATCGACGGCGGCGATGTTGCCGGAATGCGAACCGCCGCGCACGACGTTCGGCGCCCCCATCAGGATGCCGATGCCCGCCTGATTCAGCCCGCGCGCGGCTTCCATCGTGGTCGGGAACTCCGCCACCGATACCCGATCCCTGATCGCGTCGGCGACGTTTTCCTCGGTGGTGTCGTCGTGGCTGGCGAGTGGGATCTCGTAGTGATGGGCGAGCGCCACGATCTCGCGCATGTTGGTCGCGGCATAGGCCTTCTGATAGGCAAAGCGCTTCTCGAACAGCGCATCGAGCTCGGCGTCGGTCTTCCCGCCTCCCTTGCCGCGATAATAATCGCGCAGCTTGACCTCGTCGCGGAACTGGCGCTGCCCCGGCGTGTGATCCATCAGCGACATCAGCCGCACGTCCGGCCGGTCGATCAACTCCTTGGCTTCCTCGACCACGCTCGGCATCGGGATTTCGCAGCGCAAATGCAGGAAGTGATCGGCGCGAAGCAGCTTCGCCTCGCGCGCCGACGTGATCGCCTCCGCGAGCACGCCAGCCCTGCCGTCAACCTCCTCGGCGCCGTCCTCGCGCCAGACCCGCAGCGAGTCCAGAACGGTGGTGATGCCTGAGGTGGCCAACTGCCCGTCATAGGAAACCACTGCCGCGATCGGATCCCAGAACACTTTCGGGCGTGGCACATAGTGCATTTCGAGATGGTCGGTGTGCAGCTCGATCAGGCCCGGCATGATCAGGTCGCCGCCAGCATCGTCGCTGCCGGCCGGAGCGCTGCCCTCGCCGTACTCGAAGATGCGACCGTTGGTGAAAGCGACCCAGCCGTGCTCGATCACGCGGTCGGCCAGCACGATGCGGGCGTCGCCAAGAATGGTTTCGTGCTTCGAGTTCATCTCACCTCTTCCTTCATGCCGCGGCGGCAAATGACGTCACGTCGACGACGCGATCGGCGATCAGATGGCGGATTTCATCGTCATGGACGATCGCCACCATCGCGACACCCTGTCGCTTTTTCTCTTCAATCAATTCGACGACGACGGCGCGGTTGGCCGCGTCGAGCGATGCGGTGGGTTCATCCAGCAGCAGGATCGGCAGGTCGGAAATGAACCCGCGCGCGATATTGACCCGCTGCTGCTCGCCGCCGGAGAACGTCGATGGCGGCAGGGCCCACAGCCGCTCTGGAATGTTGAGGCGGCGCAGCAGTGCACCGGCCTTCTCGCGCGCTTCCGCGCGTGCGGTCCCGTTTGCGATCAGGGGCTCGGCGACCACATCGATCGTCGCCACCCGCGGCACTGCCCGCAGGAACTGGCTGACATAGCCGATGGTCGAGCGGCGCACGCTGAGCACCTGCCGCGGCTCGGCCGTGGCAAGATCGATCACCGCCCCCTGATGCCGGATGCCGATCCGGCCGCCATCGCAGCGGTAATTGCCAAAGATCATTTTCAGGATCGAGGATTTGCCGGCGCCCGAGGGGCCCGACAGCACCACGCATTCGCCCGGCTCGACATGAAAGGAAACACCGCGCACCACGGGCAGTTCGACGCCGCCCTGCAGGTGCATCGTAAAGGTCTTTTCGGCGTTGGAGATGTCGATCATCGCTGTCATCGGTGCGCTCATGCCGGCAGGATCGAGGAAACAAGCAGTTGGGTGTAGGGCTCGCGAGGATCGTCGAGTACCTGATCGGTCAACCCGGTTTCGACGACGCGGCCGCCCTTCATCACCATCACGCGATGCGACAACAGCCGCGCCACCGCGAGATCATGGGTGACGACGATCGCGGCAAGGCCGAGTTCGCTGACGAGGTTGCGCATCAGATCCAATAGCCGCGCCTGCACCGATACGTCGAGCCCGCCGGTCGGCTCGTCCATGAACACCAGCCGCGGCTCGGTGACGAGATTGCGCGCGATCTGCAGCCGCTGCCGCATGCCGCCCGAATAAGTTCGTGGCGCGTCGTCGATGCGCGCGGTATCGATCTCGACCCGCTCCAGCCAGGACGAGGCGGTATCGCGGATGCGGCCATAATGATTCCAGCCCACCGCCATCAACCGCTCGCCGACATTGGCGCCGGCGGAGACTGCCATCCGCAATCCCTGCGCGGGGTCCTGATGCACATAGCCCCAGTCGGTCCGGAACAGAAAGCGGCGCTCGGCTTCACCTAACGCGGCGAGATCGCGTAACACGCCGTCCCGCATCCGGTACGACACCCGCCCGGCGCTCGGCGCGAGCTGTGCGGACAACAGTTGCAGGAGCGTCGACTTGCCCGATCCGGACTCGCCGACGATGGCCAGCACCTCGCCGGGAAAGAGCGCAAAGGATACGTCGCGGCAGGCGGTCAGCCGGCCGTAATTCTTGCCGAGATGTTCGGCGACCAGCAGCGGCTCGTCGTCCAGCGTGACGTCTTGCGGCTCAGCCATGCGCCCTCTCCTTGTGCGGCGCCGCGCTCTCGCTGCCGCGATGACCTGCCGACTGGCGAGATTCGCAGTAGTCGGTGTCGGAACAAACGAACATCCGGCCGCCCTTGTCGTCGGTAACGATCTCGTCGAGATAGGAGTCGCCGGCGCCGCACAGCGCGCACGGCGCGTCGAACCGGTAGCGCGTGAACGGGTGATCCTCGAAGTCGAGCGACACGACATCGGTATGCGGCGGGATCGCGTAGATGCGCTTCTCGCGGCCGGCGCCGAACAGTTGCAGCGCCGGGCAATCGTCCATCTTCGGATTGTCGAATTTCGGCGTCGGCGACGGATCCATCACATAGCGCGCATTCACCTTCACCGGATAGGCATAGGAGGTCGCGATATGGCCGAAGCGCGCGATATCCTCGTACAGCTTGACATGCATCAGGCCGTATTCGCCGAGCGCATGCATGCGCCGCGTCTCGGTCTCGCGCGGCTCCAGAAAGCGCAGCGGCTCCGGGATCGGCACCTGATAGACCAGCACCTGCCCCGCGTGCAGCGGCGCCTCGGGAATCCGGTGCCGGGTCTGGATCACGGTGGCATCCGCCGTCGCGGTGGTCGTAGCAACGCCCGCCGTCTTGCCGAAGAACTTTCGGATCGAGATCGCGTTGGTGGTGTCGTCCGAGCCCTGGTCGATCACCTTGAGCACGTCGTCGGGCCCGAGGATCGCCGCCGTCACCTGCACGCCGCCGGTGCCCCAGCCGTAGGGCATCGGCATTTCGCGGCTGGCGAACGGCACCTGATAGCCGGGGATCGCGATCGCTTTGAGGATCGCGCGGCGGATCATCCGCTTTGTCTGCTCGTCGAGATAGGCGAAATTGTAAGCCGGCGCGTTCATTCCGCGGCCTCCTGCATTTGCGGGGCCTCGTTCGCCTCGGCAAACTCCTGGCGCAATTTGCGCAAGAGGCCGAGCTCGGACTGGAAGTCCACGTAATGCGGCAGCTTCAGATGCTCGACGAAGCCGGTCGCCTGCACATTGTCCGAGTGCGACATCACGAATTCCTCGTCCTGGCCGGGCGCGATCACCTCCTCGCCAAGCTCGCGGGCTCGCAGGCTGCGATCGACCAGCGCCATCGACATGGTCTTGCGCTCGCTCTGCCCGAAGGCCAGGCCATAGCCGCGCGTAAAACACGGCGCTTCCGTCGCCGAACCCTTGAACTGGTTGACCATCTGGCATTCGGTCAGCGCGATCGAGCCGAGCGGAACGGCAAAGCCGGCATCCTCGGCCATGAACTCGACCTCCACCTCGCCGAAGCGAATCTCGCCGGCAAACGGATGGTTGCGGCCATAGCCGCGCTGCGAGGAGTATCCGAGCGCCAGCAGAAAACCCTCGTCGGCGCGCGCCAGATTTTGCAGGCGCAAGTCACGATCAGCCGGGAAATTCAGCGGCTCGCGCGTCAAGTCTCCGACCGGAGCATCAGCGTCGGCAGCCGGTGATGGCTCAATCAGCCCGTCACGACCGAGAATATCGGTCACGCGCGGGGTCGCCGTGGCAGATGCTTCGCCAACGGCGGGCGTTTCGGGTGAAAACCCGCCAGCAAGCTGAGGGTCCAGCAAACGATGCGTGTAATCGAAGGTGGGACCGAGAATCTGCCCGCCCGGAATATCCTTGAACGTCGAGGAAATCCGGCGCCGTACCTGCATCGCGCCGGTATCGACCGGCTCGGTTGCGCCAAAGCGAGGCAGCGTGGCGCGGAAGGCACGCACAAGGAAGATGGCCTCGATAAGGTCGCCGCGCGCCTGCTTGATGGCCAACGCCGCCAATTCGCGGTCGTACAGCGAGCCTTCGGTCATGACGCGGTCGACACCAAGCGAAAGTTGCTCGGATATCTGAGGCAACGACAGTTCGGGAACATCGCGGTCGCCGCGCCGCTCATGCGCCAGCAGGCGATGGGCGTTCTCGATGGCGCGCTCGCCTCCCTTGACGGCAACATACATCGTCAGCCTCCCCTCACCAGCCGCGTCGTGCGCGGTATCGCAACAATGGCATCGTCATCGACCAGCACTACATCGATGCCGCGCGGAAACAACCCGGCGTTCACAGCCAGCCGCTCGAACAGATCCTGCGGCCGGATTGAAGCGCGCAGCGTCACGCTCCCGTCGATACCCGGGCCCCGCAACTCGATCGTGGGACCATTCGCCAGGCTTTCGACCTGCAGGATCAGCGTCGTCGAACGATCCGGATACTCATTGCTGCCGAACGCAAAACGATCGAGCGGCGGCAGGTTTTGCGGATCGGCCACCAGCGCGAACCCGGCAATCGACGAATCCGCGACGATCGGCGCGCTGGTGTGGAACTTGAGCCACCTGGCGACATCAGTCTTCGCCGACATCCGGGTGTCGAGCCACACCGGCGTGTCGTGGTCGAACAGCGTCAGCGCTATGGCGGCCGTGCCGCGCATCATCGTATCAGGCGTACCGGCCACGGACCCGATACGCTGAATGCTGCCCGGACGCGCCATGGCGTCCATCACGGAACGGAAGGTCGATTGCGCCGACAACACCTTGTCGGCAAATCCTGCGGGCAATTCGGCAACGCTCGTCATCTCAGCCCTCACCCCGCACCATCGTGTAGAAGTCGACCCGTGTCGCCGCGGCCTCAGCTACCTTGCGGTTGCGCTTTTCGATCATTGCCTCGCGCAGCGGCGCAATCACCTCGGCTTCAACCGCGGCCACGAACTCGTCCGACTGCACCATGGCGTCGCACAGCGCGATCAGCTTGGCCTTGTGACGGTCGCGACCGAGCGTGTAACCGAAACCGATTTCTCCGGTCGACAGCCGCACCGCCGCGCGCGAAACCGTGGCCTCCCCGAGATTGAAGGGCGCGCCATCACCGCCGATCCGGCCGCGCACCATGACGAGCCCATCTTCCGGCTCGCGCAGGTCCTCATGCGCCGGCAACGCAATCGCCTCGAGGTAACAGGCAATGTCGCCGACCTCGGAATGGGCCAGCACCGCCATCGCAGCCTTGCGTCGCGCCTGCTCGTGACTTTCGTCGCCTGCCATCATGTCGGCCTTGCCTGAATCAAGTTGTCTATGATACTAGACAACTTGATAACGAAGCGCCATGACAGTTTCGTGACTATGAGGTGATTTTTCTCCGATGCCCGGTTTCGTCCCATGAGCATCCAGGACACGCCCTCCGGCGTTGCGCTGTGGCGGCAGGTCGCCGACGGCATCGAGCGCGGCATTGCCGACGGCCGCTTTGCTGCCGGCGAAAAACTGCCGGGCGAGATGGAGATCGCCGAGACCTATCGGGTCAGCCGCCACACTGTGCGCCGCGCGCTCGCGACACTGGCTGAACGCGGCCTGGTGCGCGCCGAACGCGGCAGCGGCACCTATGTCGAGACGGGACGCCTCGCCTATCCCCTGCGCTCACGGACGCGGTTTTCCGAAATCGTCGGCGCCGGCGGCCGCGAGCCGCGCGGCCAGTTCATCGCCGCGTCAGAGGAAGAAGCCACGCGCGAGCTGGCGCGAGAACTAGGACTAAAGACCGGCGCGCCGCTGGTCCGGATCGAATCGGTGCGGCTCGCCGACCGCGTTCCGATCTGCGTCAGCACCACCTGGCTTTCGGCCGAGCGCTTCCCCGATGCCGGGAAGGTGTTTGCCAATGTTCGTTCGATGACCAAGCTGGTTGCGCATTACGGCATCCGGGATTTTCGCCGCACGTCCACCCGGATCACCGCAGGTATCGTCGACGCAACCGACGCCGCGCGGCTGGATCTCGCGCTCGGCCGCCCCGTGCTCGTGGTCGACAGCACCGACGTCGATACCGCGGGTCAGCCGCTGACGACCAAGCGTTCGCGCTTCGCGGCCGAGCGCGTCGAATTTCTGGTGGAGAACGGTTGAGTATCCGTAGGGTGGGCAAAGCGAAGCGTGCCCACCCTTCTTGCTCGCGGACAGATGGTGGGCACGGCGCTTCGCGCCTTTGCCCACCCTACAATATCATCACGCGATCGCGCGCTGTCCGATGATGGCAAACCGCAGCTTGCCCGAGATCCAGTCGATGGCGGCGACCGCTACCAGAATCATCAGGATCAGGAACGACACCTTCTGCCACTCCAGCACCCGGATCTGCTCGGCGAGCTGAAGGCCAATGCCGCCGGCGCCGACAATACCGATGATGGTGGCCGAGCGCGTATTGGATTCGATGAAGTAGAGCACCTGCCCAGCGATGACAGGCAGCACCTGCGGCATCAGGCCAAAGCGTATCTCGTGCAGCGCCGTGCCACCGGAGGCCCTGATGCCCTCGACCTGCTTCTTGTCGGCGGCCTCGATCGCCTCGGAAAACAATTTGCCGAACGCGCCGAAATCCGCCACCGCAATCGCCAGCACGCCGGCGAACGGCCCGAGGCCGACGACATTGATCCAGACCAGCGCCCAGATCAGCGTATCGACGCCGCGGATGGAATCGAACGCACGGCGCACCGGAAAACGCAGAAGCTGCGAAGGAATGATGTTGCGCGCCGCCAGCAGGCTGACCGGCAGCGCCAGGACGGCCGCAACGGTAGTACCGAGCACTGCAATGGACAGCGTTTCCCCGAGCGCGGAGAGATAGGCCGGCAATGACGAGCCTGGATCGGGCGGGATCATCATCAGGGTGATCCAGCCAAGCTGGCTCAGGCCCGACCACAGCCTTGCCGGCGAAAAATCGAGATTGACGAGGCCGAAGACAAACACGGCAAACGCGCCGACAATCATCGCCGGCGTTGCCAGACGCGTCTCAGCGGGCCTGTCGAACACATCGGGGTACTTCGCCCTGAGCTGGTCCCGATCGGGCTTCGGCAACTGGCTCATGCGCTGCTATCCTTGCCGAACAACCGGCCGCGCAGCCAACCTGTGGCGATATCGATGATGAAGACCGTGACGATGATCGTCACCAGAATGGCGCTGACGTCGGAGTAATAGAACTTCCGGATTGCGACCACGAGTTCCTGCCCGATGCCGCCGGCGCCCACAAAACCCATCACCGATGCTTCGCGGACGTTGATCTCGAAGCGCAGCAGGGCATAGCTCGCGTAACCCGCCGTGACCTGCGGCAGGACGGCGAAGCGCATGCAGGACATCCAGCCCGCGCCGGTCGAGCGCACGCCCTCGACGGGCTTCATGTCGGCATTCTCGACGATCTCCGAGAACAGTTTGCCGAGCGCGCCGGTCGAATGGATGGCAATCGCCAGCACGCCCGCCACCGGGCCGAGGCCGAAGGCCATGACGAAGATCAGCGCAAACACGATGGCGGGGACGGTTCGGGCAAATTCCAAAAGGCGGCGAACAGCGAAGCGCAGCCACGGCGCCGGCGAGGTATTCTGGGCGGCGAAGAAATTCAACGCGAAGGCCAGCACCGCCCCGATCATGGTGCCGACATAGCTGATCAGGATGGTCTCGCCGAGCATCCACAGCCATTTGCGCCAGCCCCAGAACCACTCGGCGGGATTGCTCCACACCCTGGTGCCGTCTTCCAGCGTGAGAATCCGGTCGAAATAACTGACGAAGTTGCCGAAGAACGTGAACAACGTGCGCAGGTTAACTTCGGCGCCGATAGCCGCGACGATCAGCACCGCGAAAAATGTGACAGCCGCGAGCGTCATCCGAAGCCGCTTGCGTGCGACCGCCTGACGATAGGCGTCGTTGAGCGCCGCCAGTTGCGGACCTGGGAGGATAGAGACGGCCGTTGTCATCAGAGGTTGCCGATGGAAAGTTGAACGGAAAAAGGCCGGGTCCCACGGACCCGGCCAGTTCGCCTGCGCCAGCCTGTCAGGACGCCTTCTTCTTGCGAAGATTGTCCACGAACTTGATCAGCTCGATCGTGCCGTCCCAATCCTTGGTCGTGGCGGGGTTAAAGCCCTTCTTCTGGCCGTCGGACAGGCGGTCGAACGCGGCCTTGTCCTTGGTCGGCGCTTCCGTGAAGGCCTTGGCAATGGCCGCCTTCAGGTCGGCCGGAAGATCCGAATTGTAGGCATACGGTCCGTTGATGATCGGGGCGGACTTGTGGACGATCCGGAAGTCGTCCTTCTTCATCGGCGAGCCGTCGGCGTTCTTCAGCATGCCCTTCAGCAGCATCTGGGCGAGCGTGGAATCGTTGTCGTTGGTCCATTGATTGGCAGCGACTTCCACCGTGCCCTGCGACAGCGCCAGCATGGCGTTCTCGTGGCTGCCGGTGAAAACGACCTTGCCGAAATAAGTGTCGGCATCGGAGATGCCAAGCTTGTCGAGTTCGAAGCGCGGCACGTTGTTGCCCGAGGTCGAATTCGGATCGACCAGGCCGAGGTTCTTGCCCTTCAGTTGGTCGAGGCTCTTGTAGGCGCTCGACGCCTTGACGAAGAACACCGAGTAGTAGCCGGTCGAGCCGTCGGCATTGATGTCGTTGGCGAAGGCATCGGTCTTGACGCCGGTCAGCCGTGCCCGGGCGAACGACGCCGAGCCGTAGCTCGCGATATGAATGTTGCCGGCACGCTGGCCTTCGATCACAGCCGCGTAGTCATTGGCGATCCGCAGCGTGACCTTGGTGCCCAGTTCCTTGGAGAGATAGGCGACGAATGGGGTCCAGCGCTCGGTGACGCCGGAAGCGTTTTCGGCCGGCACCACGGCAAACGTCAGTTCGGGATATTTGCTCTTCCAGTCCTGCGCCGAGGCGGAAACCGTGAATGCCAGCGCGACAGCGCCGGCCAGAACGATACGACGAGTGATCATGATGTGCCCTCTTGTTGTAATTATGCCTTCGCCGATTGCAGGTTTTGCAGCGGCTACCCTGTACAGAAACAGTCCTCAGGCCGCGGCGGGAACGGTCGCGCCGTCGGGCGTCTGCGCAGGCGCGGTGCCCATGACGTCGCTGGCTTCGAGATCGTAGAGTTCGCGCGCGATCCGATCGGTCAACATCTCCGGTGCGCCGTCGAACACCACGCGCCCGGCCGCCATGCCGATCAGCCGGTCACAGTAGTTTCGCGCCAGATCGAGCGAATGCAGGTTGCAGATCACGGTGATGCCGAAATGCTTGTTGATGCGCAGCAGCGCGTCCATCACGATCCGGGTGTTGCGGGGATCGAGCGAAGCGATCGGCTCGTCGGCAAGAATGATGTCGGGCTCCTGCACCAACGCGCGGGCGATCGCGACACGCTGCTGCTGGCCGCCGGAAAGCTGGTCGGCGCGCTGCGCGGCGATCGCAGCCATATCGAACTGCTCCAGCGCCGACATCGCCAGCGCCCGGTCCTCATCAGGCCAGAGCTGCGTCAGCGAACGCCAGGACGGAATTTCGGCCAGCCGCCCCATCAACACATTGGTGAGGACATCGAGTCGGCCGACCAGATTGAACTGCTGAAAGATCATCGCCGAGCGCGCACGCCACTGCCGCAATTCCTTGCCGCGCAGCGCGGTCACGTCGACACCTTCGAACAGGATACGACCTTCCGAAGGCTCGGCGAGGCGGTTGATCATCCGCAGCAGCGTGGACTTTCCGGCGCCGGATCTGCCGATCACGCCGACGAAGCTGCCGGGCGCAATCGAGAACGACGCATTGTCCACCGCGGCTTTGGTGCCGAACCGGCACGTCAGACCTTCCACAACCAGCATGCAATGCTCCAGAGTTCCTGTCGTGGAGCATCGCTAACGGCTCGATCTTACAGTTGTGTGACACGGCTGCTGCGGTGCGGCGTTCGTCCACAGCCACCCCTCGCGTCACGCATCCGTCATGATACTGTCATCGAGCACATCGAAGACGAGCATGATCTTCCCTCGACTGATGGGCGTTACCGATGGCCGGCAAGATGCTCTCCACTGAATCAACCATCGACCCCACCGCGTCGGTGCGCGACTGCCGGCTTGGCGCCTATACCGAGGTCGGCGCCCGCGCCATTCTGCTCGAGGTCACGATGGCGGATTATTCCTACGTCGTGAACGACGCGCAGATCACTTACACGACGGTGGGAAAATTCTGTTCAATCGCGGCGATGACGCGGATCAACCCCGGCAATCATCCGATGCACCGAGCCTCGCAGGCGCATTTCACCTACCGCGCCAGCAGCTACTTTCCCGGCGAGAGCGACGATGCCGAGTTCTTTGCATGGCGGCGCGAGCATCACGTCCATATCGGCCACGACGTCTGGATCGGCCATGGCGCGGTGATTCTGCCCGGCCGCTCGATCGGCACCGGCGCGGTGGTCGCGGCCGGCGCCATCGTCACCAAGGACGTGCCCGCCTACACCATCGTTGCGGGTAATCCGGCCCGCCCGGTCAGGCGGCGGTTTCCGGAATCGATAGCCGCGCGGCTCACGGAGCTCGCATGGTGGGACTGGGACCACGAGACACTTCGCCGCGCCCTGCCCGATTTCCGCAAGCTCGAAGTCGAAGGCTTTCTCGAAAAGTACGAATCGGCTGGAGCGTCCGGCCGTCCGCAATTCAATCAGAGTGCCGCATCGTGACCGAACTGTTCATCGAAGGTGGCCGAGCCCTGCTCGGTAACGAAATCGTCGAAGCCGATTTGCGGATCGCCGGCCGCGAGATCGCCGCCGTGGATGCGGACAACAGCCACGGCGCAACGGGCATCAACGCCAGCCGGCTGCTGGTGCTGCCGGGCATTGTCGACCTGCATGGCGATGCCTTCGAGCGGCAGATGATGCCGCGCCCCGGAGTCGATTTTCCGATCGATGTGGCGCTTGTCGATAGCGACCGGCAGGCGGTCAGCAACGGGATTACGACCGTCTATCACGCCACGACCTGGTCGTGGGAGCCCGGCCTGCGCAGCGCGGACAATGCGCGCAAGCTGCTGGAGGCGATCGAGCAGATGCGGCCGCAGCTCGCCGCCGACACCCGCTTCCATCTGCGCCACGAGACCTACAATCTCGACGCGGAAAGCGAGATCATCGACTGGCTCTCGGAAGGACGCGTCGACCTGTTCGCGTTCAACGACCACATGGACTCGACCGTCGCCAGCCTCGCCAAACCGCTGAAGCGCAGCCGAATGGTCGAACGCACGGGCCTGACCAACGAGGCATTCGATCGCCTGGTGCAAAGCGTGGTCACCCGAGGCCACGACGTGCCGGCGTCGATCAGCCGGCTGGCGCAGGCGGCACGCGCGGCAAACGTCCGGATGCTCTCGCATGACGATGCAAGCCCGGCGATGCGGCAGGCTTTTCGCGCGCAGGGCGTTGCCATCGCCGAATTTCCGGTCAATGAGGAAACCGCCCGCGACGCGGCCGAAGCCGACGACTTCATCGTGTTCGGCGCGCCCAATGTCGTGCGCGGCGGCAGCCACACCGGTTGGACCCGGGCATCCGACATGATCGCCAAGGGCCTGTGTTCGGTGCTGGCGTCCGACTATTATTATCCGGCGCCGCTACTGGCGGCCTTCCGGCTTGCGGCCGACGGCGTGCTGCCGCTGGCCGCGGCGTGGCAATTGATCTCATCGGCGCCGGCGCGCGCCGCCGGCCTCGCCGATCGGGGCACCCTCGCCGCGGGACAGCGCGCCGACATCATTCTCGTCGATGATTCGATGCCGCTGCGGCCGCGGGTAGTCGCCGTCATTGCCGCGGGCCGTCTGGTGCATCTGACAGAAGCGAACCGTCTCGTCCGCTCGTCCACAGCATCGCGCAAGGCAGTTGCAGCCGCATGAGGCGGCCCTATTCTGGCGCAATGGCAAATTATCCCCGTTACGCAATCTACTACACTTCCGCGCCCGGCAGCGCGCTCGACCGGTTCGGCGCGTCGCTGCTCGGCTACGACGCCCACAGCGGCGCAGACCTGCCCCTTCCGGAAGGTCTCCCGCCAGACTGGCGCGACCTGACGCTGGATCCGCGCAAATACGGCTTTCATGCCACGCTGAAGGCGCCGATCGCGCTGGCCGACGGCAAGGCCGAGACGCGCCTTGCCGCGGCATGCGAATTGTTTGCCGACCTTGCCCGGCCGGTGCCGGTGATCCGGCCGGTCGTCGATTCCATCAGCGGTTTCATCGCGGTCATTCCCGCTGAACCGTCGGCTGATCTCGACCTGCTTGCCGCCGAGGCGACCAAGGCGTTCGATCCGTTCCGCGCTCCTCTCAGCGCAGAAGATCGCGCGCGGCGAAATCCGGCAGCGTTGACGCCCCGGCAGCGCGACTATCTCGACCGCTGGGGTTATCCTTATGTCTTCGAAGAGTTTCGCTTCCACATGACGCTGACGGGGCGGCTGCCTGCGGAACGGCGCGAGCCGGTTGTGGCGATGCTGCGCGAGAGGTTTGCGGCAACCGGCATCGAGACGCTCGCAATCGACGCCATCGCGCTATGCCGTCAGGACGATGCGAATGCGCGGTTTCGGGTCATCGGCCGCTGGCAATTGCACGATTGACGTGGCCCGCATTCACTCCGCCAGCGCTTCCTTGCGTGTCTTCAGGATTGCCGGCGACAGCAACGCCACCAGCAGAATGGCGACGACGCCGAGGATGACCGCGCTGATCGGCCGCGACAGAAAGACGGTAAAATCGCCGTCCGCGATCAGCATCGCGCGTCGGAAATTTTCCTCGAGCTGCGGCCCGAGCACGAGGCCGAGCAGCAGCGGCGCCGGCTCGACGCCGACCTTGATGAAGAAATAGCCGAGCAAGGCGCACCCCATCATCAACCAGACGTTGAACAGGCTGTTGGCGATGCCATAGGTGCCGATGCAGCAGAACAAGACGATGGCAGGAAACAGAAACCTATAGGGAATTTTCAGCATCGAGACCCAAAGGCCGATCAACGGGAGGTTGATCACCAGCAACATCAGGTTTCCGACCCACATGCTGGCGATGACGCCCCAGACAAGCTTGGGCTGCTCGGTCATGATCTGCGGACCGGGCTGGATGCCCTGCATCATCAGCGCGCCGATCATCAGCGCCATCAGCGCGTTGGCGGGAATGCCGAGCGTCAGCAGCGGAATGAAGCTGGTCTGCGCGCCCGCATTGTTGGCGGCCTCCGGACCGGCGACGCCCTCGATGGCGCCCTTGCCGAAACGCGAGGGATCGCGCGCAAGCTTTTTCTCCAGCGCATAGGAGGAGAACGGCGGCAGCGCGGCGCCGCCGCCGGGTAACACGCCCAACACGGAGCCTAGCGTCGTGCCCCGCACCATGGCCGGAAACGCCGCCCGCAAATCCTCCCGGCTCGGGATCAGGCTGCGGATCGACTGGCTGACGACGCGGCGCTCGGCGGGTCGCTCCAGATTGGCGATGATTTCGCCGAGTCCAAACAGGCCCATCGCGATCGGCACGAAATCAAGTCCGTCCGACAGCGCGGGAATGCCAAAGGTCATGCGCGCGACGCCCGAACTGACGTCGATGCCGACGAGACCGAGCAGCAGCCCCAGCAGCACCATCGCCAGCGATTTGGCGACCGAACCATGCGCGAGGACGACCGCGGCGATCAGGCCGAGCACGAGCAGGCTGAAATATTCGACCGCGGTGAATTTGAGCGCCAGCACCGACAACGGCACGCTGAGGACGGCGATCACGATCGTCGCCATCGTGCCAGCAAAGAACGAAGCGATGGCGGCAATCGCGAGCGCGGTTCCGGCCTTGCCCTGCTTGGCCATCTCGTGACCGTCGATGCAGGTAACGACCGACGACGTCTCGCCCGGCACGTTGACCAGGATCGCGGTGGTCGAGCCGCCATATTGCGCGCCGTAGAAGATGCCGGCCAGCATGATCATGGCGCTGGCCGGCGACAGGCCGAAGGTGAACGGCAACAGCAACGCCACCGTCGGAATCGGCCCGATGCCGGGCAGCACGCCGATCGCGGTCCCGATCACCACGCCGATCAGGCAGAACAGGAGGTTGTTGAGTTCGAGGGCCGTCGAAAGGCCCATCAGCAGGTTGTTGAAGAGGTCCATATATGTCTGCCTGCTAGCGCGGCCAGATCGGGATCGGCAGGCCCAGCAACTTGACGAACAAAAGCACCGCCGCACCTGAAAGCAGGATGGCAAACGCTATCGTTTCGACGACCCGCCCTTCTCGCGTGGCGAGGCTGGCGAGGATCACGGTGACGATGGAGGCGATGGCGAGGCCGAGCCGCTCGGCCGTAAGCGCGAAAACGCCGACAGACGCCAGGATCGCCAGCAGCGGCCGCAACTGAACCGGCGCGATGCCGACACGCATGCGCCAGAGCCCGCGTCCCGTGAAGAACAGACCGAAGCCCATCAGTGCGAATGCGACGACGCGGGGCATATAGCCCGGCCCCATATCGGCGGCGTGCCCGACCGTCAGGTTGCGCGTGGCAACGAGCGTACCCGTCGCCACCGCCACCAGAAACAGGCCGAACAGCAGATCCTGCAGGTCGATCCGGAGACGCGTCATCGGCCCGTCTCAGCTACCCTTGATGCCGGCCTCGCGAATGATCGTGCCCCAGCGGCCCGTCGCATCCTTGAGCCAGGTCCGGAACTCCTCCGGCGATTGGGCGCGCACCACGCCACCCTGCTCGGCGACCTTCTGCTGAATCTCGGGCATCTCGAGAATCTTGCGGATTTCGGCGTTCAACCACGCGACCATGGCGGGCGGCGTTCCGCCCGTCGTCAGGATTCCCTGCCAGGTCCCGGCGTCGCCGCCGGGCAGGCCCGCCTCCTTGAAGGTCGGCAGATCCGGAGCCGACGCCAGCCGTTGCTCTCCGGTGACCGCAAGCCCGGTGAGCTGCTTGTTCAACACGAACGGCATGGTTGCGATAGCACCATTGATGATCACGCCGCTCTCTCCGGAAACGACAGCGCGCGAGGCGGCCGCGCCGCCCTTGTAGGGAACGTTCTTCCACTGAATCCCGAGTTGCTTCGCCATCGCCACCGCCGTGATGTGGGTGGCGCCACCGACGCCCGAATTGGCGATGGTGAGCTTGTTCGGGTTGGCCTTGGCGTATTCGATCAGTTCCTTCGTTGACTTCGCCGGCACCGATTCATGGACGGCCAGAACGTAGGGGCCGAACATCACCATGGAAATGGGCGCGAGTTCCTTCTCGACGTCGAACGTGAGATCGGAGAACAGGCTGGGCGCGGTCGCCAGCGATCCGACATCCATCAGCAACAAAGTGTGGCCGTCGGGCTGCGCCTTGGCGACCGTGTCGGCGCCAAGGTTGCCTGCGGCGCCGGGCTTGTTCTCGACCACCACCGATTGCCCGATCGCAGCTGATAGCTTCGGGCCGATCAGGCGGGCCAGAATGTCCGAGGTGCCACCGGGAGCAAACGGCACGATCAACCGCACCGGCCGTTCAAAATTCTGAGCCGCGGCCCCGCTTGGCGCCAGGACACATATCGACACCGAAAGGGCGGCGGCGGCGATCGCCCGGGCGAGAGATGACATGGACATCGGTCTTCCTCCGTTTCAAAGCGCAGTTCCGCGCGATCCCGCCGTTTCACCGGCCGGCTGCAGGCCTCCGAGGCTGCGTTGCGCGAAATGATAGGTCATGGGTCGGGCCGCCCATGAATTAGACTGCGGATAGGTCGATACCTTTTTTGGATGGATCGGCCGTGCGCGAGCCGATAGAAGCAAGACAACCGGCACGTCGCCGGCCCCTCGTTTCAGGTCGAAGATACAGATTTCATGTTTGAGTTGAGCCAGTTGCGTTGCTTCGTTGCGGTTGCAGAAGAACTGCATTTCGGGCGTGCGGCGCTGCGGCTGAACATGACGCAGCCGCCGCTCAGTCGTCAGATCCAGATTCTCGAACGCGTCCTCGATGTGACGCTCCTGGAACGCAGCAACCGGGCCGTCCGGCTGACGCCCGCCGGGCAGCGTTTTCTGGCGGACGCGCGACATCTGCTCAAATTGGCGGAAAGCGCTGCCGCGCTGGCCCGGCGGGTGGCAAGCGGCAAGGCCGGATCGATCAATATCGGCTTCACCGCGACATCGGCCTACAGCTACGTGCCGGCGCTGGTCGCGGCCTGCCGGCGCGAACTGCCCGATATTGAGATCTCGTTGAAGGAAATGGTCTCCAGCGACCAGCTCAAGCGGCTCGATTCCGGCGAGGTCGATATCGGCCTGCTCCGCCCGCCGATTCCGCGTGGCAACCTCAGTTCCTTCCGCGTCACGGCGGAGCCGCTGGTCGCGGCGTTGCCGGGCGGCCACCCGCTGGCGCAGGCTGATCAATCACGCCTGGAGGATCTCGCGAGCGAGCCCTTCATCATGTACGAGCCGTATGAAGCCCGCTATTTCCACGATCTCCTGGTTGAGCTGTTCTCGCGCGCAAGCCTGGTGCCGAATTACGTGCAGCATCTTGCGCAGATCCATTCGATCCTCGCCATGGTGCATTCCGGTGTGGGCGTGGCGTTAGTCCCCGAGACCGCGCTTAATCTGCGTTTCAGCGGCGTGGTGCTGCGACCCGTCCTGATGCAGTGGCAGCGGCCGGCCGAGCTGTTCTTCGTCTGGCGCAGCGACAACGACAATCCGCTTCTCCCCGTCATTGCCGGCATAGCCCGAGACCTTGCGGCTCGGGCGGGCTCGATCCAATCAATGGATCGATCGATACAGTGATTGGTCTCCATCGGTGACCATCTTGCATTAGTTCTTCAGCGTAAGCCGCTGAAGGATCAGAGCATGAGCAAGATGACCCCGAAGGAGATGGCCAGCCAGATCGGCAACGGCCTGCTGTCGTTCCCCGTCACACCATTTCGGCCCGACAACGCGTTCGACGAAACCCGCTACCGCTCCAATCTGGAGTGGCTGTGCGGCCATGAGGTGGCAGGTCTATTCGCCGCCGGCGGCACCGGCGAATTCTTCTCGCTGAGCCCGGCCGAAGTCCTGAAGGTGGTGGCAACGGCGGTGGATGAGACCAGGGGACGCGTGCCGGTGCTCGCCGGGATCGGTTACGGCACGGCGATGGCGACGCAACTTGCCATTGGGGCCGAGGCGGCCGGCGCCGACGGCTTGCTGCTGCTGCCGCCCTATCTGGTCTTCTCCGAACAGGAGGGACTGGCGGCCCATGTCGAGGCGGTGTGTAACGCCACCAAGCTCGGCGTCATCGTCTACAACCGCGATAATGCGATCCTGAACGAGGATACGCTCGAGAAGCTGTGCCAGCGCTGTCCCAATTTGCTCGGCTACAAGGACGGCATCGGTGACATCGAGCTGATGACCCGCATTCATCTGCGCATGGGCGACCGGCTGACCTATATCGGCGGGCTGCCGACCGCCGAGACCTTTGCACTGCCCTATCTGGAAATGGGCGTCACCACCTATTCCTCAGCGGTCTTCAATTTCGTGCCGGAGTTCTCGACCAAATTCTACGCCGCCGTGCGGCAGCGCGACCGCGAGACGGTGCAGGCGGGCTTACGCGACTTCATCCTTCCCTTGATCGCAATCCGCAACCGCAAGCGCGGCTATGCCGTCTCGATCATCAAGGCGGGCATGAAGGTGATCGGTCGCGACAGCGGCCATGTCCGCTCGCCGCTGACGGACCTGACGCCGGCCGAGACCGAGGAACTGACGGCCCTCGTCGCGCGTCTCGAGACCAGCGAGTTCGCTAGGCGGGAGCTGGCGGCCGCCTAGAGCGAGATGGGTTGGAGTCGAATCGAGATGCCGGTAGTGCGAAGCACTAACGATCTCGTGTCCCGGACGCAGTGCAAAGACCCTTCGGCGGCACACCACAGGGCCCAGACACAAAATCGCGAAAACAACCCCATGCAAAGTAGAATGGGCCCGGCTCGCAGCACTCACGCCGCTTGCGTCCGGGACACGAGATGATCCATCGTCACGGCCCAACCTAATCTCATTCTGCTCCAGCCCGCCTCTATCGCCGCTGGTTATAGACGTCCAGGCACACCGCGCCGAGCAGGACCAGTCCCTTGATCACCTGCTGGTAGTCGATGCCGATACCGAGGATCGACATGCCGTTGTTCATGACGCCCATGATCATGGCCCCGATCACGGCGCCGCCGACCTTGCCGACGCCGCCATAGGCGGACGCGCCGCCGATGAAGCAGGCCGCGATGACGTCGAGCTCGAAGCCGGCGCCGGCCTTCGGCGTCGCGGTATTGAGCCGCGCCGCGAACACGAGACCGGCGAGCGCCGCCAGCACGCCCATGTTGACGAAGGTCAGGAACGTCAGCCGTTCGGTCTTGATGCCGGACAGGCTAGCGGCCCTGGCGTTGCCGCCGATGGCATAGATGTGGCGGCCAATCACGGTGCGGGTGGTAACGAAGCCATAGAGTGCGATCAGCGCCGTCATGATGACCAGCACGTTGGGCAGGCCGCGATGCGAGGCGATCAGGCCGGCAAAAAATACGATCACCGCGAACAGCACCGCACTCTTGGCGACGAAGAAGCCAAAGGGCTCGACCTCGATGCCATGCGATGCCTGCCGCGCCCGGCTCTTGGCGCTGGTATAGACCAGCGCAACCGCCAGCACGGCCCCGATCAACAGCGATGTCGGATAAAGCGTGCCGGCGCCGGGAAACAGTTCGGGAATGAAGCCGGACGACAGTTTCTGGAAGGTCGGCGGAAACGGCCCGACCGACTGACCCGCCAGGATCGCGAGCGCAAGGCCCTTGAACACCAGCATGCCGGCCAACGTCACGATGAAGGACGGGATCTTGAAATAGGCAACCCAATAGCCCTGCGCGGCGCCGATCAGCGCACCCACCAGGAGGCAGGCGATGAAGGCCAGCGGATAGGCGACGTGGTAGCGCACCATCAGCACGGCAGCTACGGCGCCGACGAAGCCCGCCACCGAGCCGACCGAGAGATCGATATGGCCGGTGACGATGATCAGGAGCATGCCGAGCGCCATGATCACGATGTAGCTGTTCTGCAGCACCAGATTGGTCAAATTGAGAGGCTGCAGCAGCGTGCCGTCAGTCATGACCTGGAAGAACAGCATGATCGCAAACAGCGACAGCAGCATGCCGTAGTTGCGCAGATTGTTCTTGATGAAGCCGGCGTGCCCGGGCAGCGCAACCGCCTTGTCGGTCATGGCTGCAGTTCTCCCTGAAGTACCTTCTTGTCCATTTCCTTGTTGCGCATGATGGCGCGCATGATCCTTTCCTGCGTGGCCTCGGCGGCGGAGAATTCACCGACGAAGGCGCCGTCATTCATCACCAAAATGCGGTCGCAGACCCCGAGCAACTCCGGCATTTCCGACGAGATCATCACCACCCCCTTGCCCGCCTCGGCAAGCTCATTGATGATACAATAGATTTCGTATTTTGCCCCGACGTCGATGCCGCGCGTCGGCTCGTCGAGGAATAATACTTTCGGATCGGTCATCAACCATTTCGACAGCACCACCTTCTGCTGGTTGCCGCCGGAAAGCTGGCCGGTCTCCTGATAGACGTCGGAACACCTGATACGCATCCGGTTGCGATAGTCGTTCGCAACGCGCAGTTCGGACATGTCGTCGATCACGCCCTGCCGCGCCACCCGGCCAAGGCTCGCCAGCGTGATGTTCTTGCGAACGTCCGCGTCGAGGATCAGGCCGAGCTCCTTGCGATCCTCGGTGACGTAAGCGAGCCCGGCATCGATCGCGGCCGCCACGCTGGATAGATGCACTTCCCTTCCGTCGAGCCAGACGCGGCCGCTGATCCGCTCGCCCCAGGCGCGGCCGAACAGGCTCATGGCGAATTCGGTGCGGCCGGCGCCCATCAGCCCGGCGATCCCGACCACCTCCCCGCGCCGGACCTCGAAATCCACGCCCTTGATCACGCGGCGGTCCCGGTGCAGCGGATGATGCACGGTCCAGTCCTTGACGGTGAAGACCGGTGTACCGATCGTGGCCGTGCGTTGCGGAAAGCGATGGGCCAGATCGCGATTGACCATGCTGCGGATGATCCGGTCCTCTTCCACCGTCTCGGCCCGGCAATCGATGCTGTCGACGGTGCGGCCGTCGCGCAGCACCGTGATCCGGTCGGCGACGCGGGCTACCTCGGACAATTTGTGCGAGATCAGGATCGAGGCGATGCCCTGCGCGCGGAACGCCAGCAGACGCTCCAACAGCGCCGCGCTGTCGTTCTCGTTCAGGCTGGCGGTCGGCTCGTCGAGAATGAGCAGTCGCACCCGCTTGGACAGGGCCTTGGCGATCTCAACCAATTGCTGCTTGCCGACGCCGAGATCCGTCACCAGCGTATCCGGCATCTCGGTGAGGCCGACCTGGGCGAGCAATTCCTTCGTCCGGCGATAGACCGTGTCGCGGTCGATCACGCCAAGGCTCGATGGCGGATGCGACAGAAAAATGTTCTCCGCAATCGACATCAGCGGAATCAGCGCCAGTTCCTGGTGGATGATGATGATGCCGAGCGCCTCGGAATCATTGATGTCGCGAAAGCGTCGCTCCTCGCCGTCGAAGATGATGCTGCCTTCGTAGTCGCCGTGGGGATAGACGCCGCTCAGCACCTTCATCAGGGTCGACTTCCCGGCGCCGTTCTCGCCGACCAGCGCATGGATCTGCCCCGCCTCCACCGTGAAGTTGACGTCGCGCAACGCCTGCACGCCGGCAAAGCTCTTGCTTACGCCGCGCATTTCGAGAATTGCGGTCATCGCGTCATCACGTCCTTTATCTGTCTACCCGCAACAACCAGATACAGACAGGTGGCAGCGCCAGCTATCGCCGGCGCCGCCCTCCCGCTCAGTCGATCTGCGACTTCTTGTAGTAGCCGCCTTCGATCAGCACCTTCTCCCAGTTGCTCTTGTCGACGACGACAGGCTTAAGGAGATAGGACGGTACCACCTTGACGCCGTTGTTGTAGGTCTTGGTGTCGTTGACGGTCACTTCCTTGCCGCTGAGGGCTGCGTCGACCATGTCGGCGGTAACCTTGGCGAGATCGCGGGTATCCTTGAAGATGGTCGAATATTGCTCGCCGCGCAGCATCGACTTGATCGATGGCACCTCGGCGTCCTGGCCGCTGACAACAGGCATCGCCATGTTGCCGCTGCCATAGCCGACGCCCTTCAGCGACGACAGAATGCCGATGGATAGACCGTCATAGGGCGAGAGCACCGCATCGACCCGCTTGCGGCCGTAGAACGCGCTCAGGAGGTTGTCCATGCGGGCCTGGGCGGTGGCGCCGTCCCAGCGGAGCGTCGAGACCTTGTCCATGCCCTTCTGGCCGCTGCCGATCACCAGCTTGCCGCTGTCGATATAGGGCTGCAGCACCGACATCGAGCCATTGTAGAAGAAGTAGGCGTTGTTGTCGTCCGGCGAACCGCCGAACAGTTCGATGTTGAAGGGGCCCTTGCCTTCCTTCAGGCCCAGCGCCTGCTCGATCGATTGGGCCTGCAGCACGCCGACCTGGAAATTGTCGAAGGTGGCGTAGTAGTCGACATTGGGCGTGTCGCGGATCAGGCGGTCATAGGCGATCACGATGATGCCCTTGGCCTTGGCCTGCTTCAGCACGTCGGACAGCGTGGTGCCGTCAATCGCCGCGATCACCAGCACCTTGGCGCCCTTGGTCACCATGTTCTCGACCTGCGAGAGCTGGTTCGGAATATCGTCCTCGGCATATTGCAGGTCGGTGCCGTAGCCACGCTCCTTCAGGATTTTTACGATGTTGTTGCCGTCATCTATCCAGCGCGCCGAGGATTTGGTCGGCATGGCGATGCCGACGGTTCCCTTGCTCTGGGCAAAAGCGCCGGTCACCGCCGCTGCGGCCATGGTTGCTGCCAGCGCGAGCGCCGACAGTGTGGTCTTCAGACTAGTCATGCTTCACTCCCTTATCGAGGATCTGTAGTTCCTGGATTGTCGGACCGCTGAATACGGTTCTTGAAATTCACCTGCTCTTTCGCTTTTGTGCCGCGCCCCGTCTCCTCCATCAACCCGTCGCAAGTTTGACGTCTGGTTCGGGGCGGCCGCGCACCGCGACATCGAGCACAAACGTGCGGCCATGGTCGGGATCGGCGCGTTTGGCGTCCTCCGCCATTCCCTGCCAGGCCGACGTAACCAGCAGGCGCGAAAAATCCTGGCCGACAAAAGCGGGGCAGCTCGATTGCCTCGCCGGGACGCGGATCGTGCGCAGATGCACACCTTCCGGGCTGTAGACGTCAATGCAGCCGCCGCCCCAGCGCGCGTTCCAGATCACCCCCTCGGCATCGACCACCGCGCCGTCAATCCCGCCACCGTTCCGCCGGGTGACCAGCGCGGCGGGCTCGCCGCGCGGCAGGCCGGTCGCCGCGTCGAGATCGACACGGAACAGCACGTTCTTCCCGGTGTCGGCGAAATAGCCGATGGTCCCGTCCGGCGAGAAGCAGATCGCGTTCGGAATTGTGATGTGATCGTAGAGGCGCAACAGCTTGCCGCGGTGCAGCGCATAGATGGCGCCGAGCCCTCGCTCCGCCTTCCGGCCCATGGTCCCGATCCAGAAGGTGCCGGACGGATGCACCCTTGCGTCGTTCGAACGCGTGGCGTCATTATCGGCTTCAAGCGGAAGGAACAGCGTCATCCCTCCATTCGCGGAGTCGCGGATATAGAGTCCGTCATCGGCGACGAGCAACTGGCGACGCGCATCGATCCGCCCGAGCGCGCTGCCCATCACGCCGAGAGAATGGATGGTGGTCTGCCCGGTGTCGAGCCGCGCCTCGAACAGGCGGCGACCGATAATGTCGAACCACCAGGCCGTATCGGTTGCCGCGTCGTAGGTCGGTCCCTCGCCAAGATGGCACCGCTCGCCGCAGAGAACGGTCGTCGGCACCTCTTCCATCCTGTGACCACCAATCATCGCCCGCTCCTGGGTAACTCTACCTCGGATTGTGTTCCGATAGCGCCCTGGATCGCGTGCGTAAAGCGGTACGACGTGGTGTGACGATAGACCTCGCCCGGCGCAAGCCGTGCGGTCGGAAAGTCCGGCCGATTGGGCGTATCGGGCCAGGCGTGCGGCTCGAGGCAGATGGCGTCGGATTGACGATACAGGCGGTCCCCTTTTCCGCCGGAGGAGCCGTCGAGAAAGTTTCCGGAATAGACCTGCAGGCCGGGCTGATTGGTGAACAGTTCGAGCACGCGGCCCGAGGTTGGCTCGGCCAGCCGCGCGGCGAAGCGGGGCTCGCCACCTGCCGGCGCGAGACAGAAATTATGATCGTAGCCGCGGCCCACGCGCAGTTGCGGATGGTCGTTGCGAATCCGCGCGCCGACCTCGAAGCCTTCGCGGAAGTCGAACGGCGTGCCGGCGACCTCACTGGGCGGCTGCGGCAGCGGGATCGCGCCGGTATCGATGGCGAGAAAATGATCCGCCGCCACGGTGAGGTGGTGATTGAGAATGTTCCGGCCGGAGCGCGCGCCGGAGAGATTGAAGAAACTGTGATTGGTGAGATTGACCACGGTGGGCCGGTCGGTCCGCGCTGTCATGTCGAGAGAAAGTTCCATCGGTCCGCTGAGGCGCCAGGTCACCTCCACATCCAGCGTACCAGGATATCCCTCCTCGCGGTCAGCGCTGGTATAGGACAGCGTGACGGCCGGCCGATCTCCATCATCGATCCGGACAATGCGCCAGTTACGGCGATCGAAGCCCTCCAGCCCGCCGTGCAGCGCATTGACGCCGTTATTGGCCGCGAGCTGCACCTTGGTGCCATCGAGCACGAAGCGCGCACCAGCGATCCGGTTAGCGTAGCGCCCGACGGTCGCACCGAAGAACTGCCGGCGGGCGAGATATCCCTCGAACGCGTCATGGCCAAGCACGACGTCGTCGCGCCGTCCGGCGACGTCAGGCACCATCAACGCCTGCAGGCTCGCACCATAAGTGATAATCGATGCTTCGATCCCGCCATCCCATTGCAGGACAACGCGCTCGACTTCGCTGCCGTCAGGCAGGACGCCGAAGCGGGAATGCGCGACGCGAGAGACGGACGTAGCGTTCATGGCACGTCCTCGAATGGCTCGACCGTGCGGCGTCGTCCCAGCAGGAAAGCGTCGGCGACGAGTTGCATCGGCGCGAGATCGACGTCGCTCTCGCCGGTTGCCGTGAGTTCGCGGAAGCGGCGGTATAGCCCGGCATATTCGGCGTCCGCGGCATCGACGAGCTGCGCGCCCCCTGCCCGCAGCCTCGCGCCGCCCATGGACAGCGTGACCGGGCCGCCATTGGTATCAAGATCGATATCCCAGCTCTGCGGGCCGGTCTGGAGGAAATCCAATTCGGCCGTGATCTTCAGCCCCTCTGCATCGCTGAGTGCAAGGTTGGCGGCGATCGGGGCGTCGCGGTTGGCGGGAAACGCGAGATCGGCTGATGTTACGAACAATGGCTGCGGCAAGATCCGCGTCAGGATCGACAACGCATTGATGCCGGGATCGAACACGCCGAGCCCGCCCGCCTCGAAGATCCAGGCCTGTCCCGGATGCCAGACCCGCACGTCTTCCTTCCACGTGATCTTCACTGAAATGACCTTCCGGCCGGCCAGCAACTGCCGCGCCGGGTCGACGGCCGAGGCGAAGCGCGAGTGCCATGTGGCAAACAGCGTGCGTTGCGCAGCCCTCGCCGCGGTTACCAGCGGAGTGATTTCGGCGACCGTGGCGCCCGGCGGCTTTTCCAGCATCACGTGCTTGCCCGCGGCGAGCGCCATCGCCGCCTGGGCGTGACGAACCTGCGGCGGAGTGCACAGCGCCACCGCGTCGATTTCCGGGCCGTCGTGCAGGAGTTCATCCAGCGTCGCCGCATGCGGCACGCCGGGTAGCGAGGCATTGCGGCTGGCGATCGCAACCAGCTCTACGCCTTCAGTCGTAGCGATCGCCGGCACGTGCTGGTCGCGCGCGATCTTGCCGAAGCCGACGATGGCGACGCGAAGCGGGCTCATGATTGCTCTCCTGGCTCAGCCACCGCTGTGGTCGCAGGCGCGGCACTGGGCGATGGCGAAGTTCCCTCATGGCGCCGCAGCCCATTGTAGATCACCTCGGCCATGGCGGCGGTCGCCGCCTCGGCATCACCGCCGGCGATCGCATCGACAATTCGCTGGTGCCACAACAACACCGTCTCGCGGTCCTGCGTCTCCACCGGCGCGCTGAGCAGGAACGAGGCGCGCAACGCCGCCTCGATGACATTGCCGATCGAACGCATGAACAAATTGCCCGACGCATTGGCGACGGCCAGATGCAGGGCAAGATCGCCGTCAGCAAAGCCGACGGAGTCGGAGGCCTCCGCCCGCATTCGCGCCATGCTCCGGTTCAGCTCGGCGATATCGGCTTCCGAGCGGCGGGCCGCCGCAAGGGCCGCGGCGCGCGGCTCGACCGCCAGCCGGATTTCGGCGAGATCGTTGAGAAAGCGCCGATCGATACCGGCATCGAGATGCCAGGCCAGCACGTCGGCGTCGAACATGTTCCAGGCGCCACGCTCGCGCACCACGGTACCGACCCGCGCCTTGGTGGTGAGCAGGCCCTTGGCCACCAGCGTCTTCACACTCTCGCGCAGAACCGGCCGCGACACGCCGAACATCGCCGTGAGTTCGGCATCGCCCGGCAGCCGGACACCCTCGCCGTAACGGCCGGCGATGATGTCGACGCCGATGCTGCGGGCAACCTCGGCGTGGTTGGAGTGCGCACGCCGCGTCGGGATGACGACAAGCCGGGAAGTCATGATTTGAGGACTCCTGCCTTGCGGGGGCCAGCGCGGCGGGCGATGCCGAGCATGGCCTGCTGCAAGGCGATAAAAGCGAAAAGCAGGATACCGGTCACGATCTTGGTCCACCAGCTCGACAGGGTTCCATCGAAATTGATGTAGGTCTGGGTCAGGCCCTGGATCAGCACGCCGAGCAACGTGCCGACCACCGAGCCCTGGCCGCCGGTCAGCAAGGTCCCGCCGATCACCACGGCCGCGATGGAATCGAGCTCGACGCCGACGGCGGACAGCGAATAGCCCGCTGCTGTGTAGAAGGAGAACACGATGCCGGCGAGCCCGGCAAGCACGCTCGACAGCATATAAATGCGCACCGTCATCGACCCGACCGGTATGCCCATCAGCGCCGTGGTCGCGCGGCTGCCGCCGAGTGCATAGACGTTGGCCCCGAAGCGGGTGAAATGCAGCAGCACCGCACCTGCCGCGACCACCGCGAGCATGATCAGGGCGATGGCGGTGAGCCGGCCTCCGCCAGGCAGCCGCAGCGCGAAATCCGACACCGTCGAATAGAGCGGCGCCGTGATCGGCGTCGATTCCGTCGACATCAGGAAGCTGGCGCCGCGGGCAAGGAACATGCCCGCCAGCGTGACAATGAAAGGCGGCATGTCGAAGACATGGATGATGGCGCCCATCGCCGCGCCAAAGGCGGCGCATAGCAGCAGGATCGCCGCGAAGGCGACCAGTGGCGGCACACCAAGGCGCTCGATCGCCAGCGCAACAAACACGGTGGTGAAGCCAATCACCGAGCCGACCGACAGGTCGATGCCGCCGGAAATGATCACAAAGGTCATGCCGACGGCGACGATGCCGAGAAAGGCGTTGTCGGTCAGCAGATTGGCCGCCACGCGGGTGGAGGCGAAATTGGGGAATTGCACCGTGCAGAGCGCAAACCCGACGACGAAGACGATGGCCGTGATCGCAACCGGCGGCAGCCTCATTGGCGCGCCCTCCCCAGCACGGCCCCGGCATTGGCGAAGCGCGGCGACTGCAGCAGCAGCACGACGAGCACGACGGCCGCCTTCACCAGAAGGTTGAACTCCGGCGGATAACCCGAGAGAAGAATGCCGGTGTTCATCGCCTGGATGATCAGCGCGCCGACCATCGCCAGCGCCAGGCTGAAGCGTCCCCCGAACAGCGAGGTGCCGCCGATCACAACAGCCAGAATGGCATCGAGTTCGAGCCAGAGCCCGGCATTGTTGGCGTCCGCGCCCATGATGTCGGCAGCGGCGATGACGCCGGCCAGCGCGGCGCACAGGCCGCACCAGACATAGACCGCAAGGATCATGGCGCGGGTGCCGATCCCGGCGAGCTCACTCGCCCTTGCATTGCCGCCGGTCGCCTCGATCAACAGGCCGAGCGCCGAGCCGCGAACCACCGCGCCGGTGATGATCAGCATGCCGATGACGACCACGACCGGCGTCGGCACGCCGAGCACGGCGCCGTTGCCGAGCCAGACCAGATCAGGCGCGGTGAAGGTGACGATCCGCCCCTCGGTAATAAGCTGCGCGACGCCTCGCCCGGCCACCATCAGGATCAGGGTGGCGACGATCGGCTGGATGCCGAGGACTGCAACAAGAAAACCGTTCCACAATCCGCACAACAGCCCGGCGCCGAGCGCGGCAGCGAGGGCCACCGGCAGGCCGTACGTGTCGGCGAGACTTGCGGCAATCGCGCCTGATATCGCCATCACCGCACCCACCGACAGGTCGATGCCGCGCGTCGCGATAACCAGCACCATGCCGAGCGCGAGCAGCGCGACCGGTGCACCGCGGTTCAGAACGTCGATCAGGCTGCCGAACAGCCGTCCGTCCTGCATCCGCAGATCGAAAAATTGCGGCGAGACGGCGCGGTCGATCGCCAGGATCGCCAGCAAGGCGATGATCTGGGCAAGGCCACGGGTTTGCAGCAGTCTTTGCATCATGCTTGCCCGGCTTCCGCACCGGCAGTGCCGGCCGCGGCAATCGCCACAAGTATATTGGAGACGTCGACGGCCTCCCCTTCCAGCTCATCGACATGGGTACGATCGCGCAGCACGATGACCCGGTCCGAATAGGTCACGATCTCGTCGAGCTCGGAAGAGATGACGAGTAGCGCGAGGCCGTCGTCGCAGAGTTCGCGGATCAGGCGGATGATCTCCGCGTGGGCGCCGACATCGATGCCGCGGGTCGGCTCGTCCAGCACCAGAAGGCGCGGCGCGGTGGCGAGCCAGCGGGCCAGCAGCACCTTCTGCTGGTTTCCGCCGGACAACAATCCGATCGGCCGCTCCGGCTCCGGCGGGCGGATGTCGAGCATCCGGATGAAGCGCATGGCGATCTCGTCCTGTTCGGCGCGCGAAAGCGGCTTTGCGAGGCCGCGCTTGGCCTGCAGCGCCAGCACGATGTTTTCGCGCACGGTGAGTTCGGCAATGATGCCGTCGGTCTTGCGCTCTTCAGGGCAATAGCCGAAGCCATGGGCGACGGCGTCGCGCGGCGATTGCAGCCGAACGGGTGCACCGTCGATCGTGGCGCTACCGCTGTCGGCGCGCTCTGCGCCGAACACCAGCCGCGCGGTCTCGGTGCGCCCCGACCCGAGCAGGCCCGCCAGGCCAACCACCTCGCCGCGGCGAAGCGCCAGATTGAACGGCGCGACATAGCCGGCCTTGCCATAGTCTTCGAAACGCGCGCAGACCTCGCCCGCCTGCCGCGCTTGAGTCGCTGCGCGCTCACTCGTCGTCTCGGCAAGTTCGCGGCCAAGCATCATGCGGATCAATTCGATCCGCGGCAGCTCTGCAGTGGTCCGCTCGCCGACCAGCCGGCCGTTGCGCAGCACCGTGATGCGGTCGCAGATCTCGTAGACCTGATCGAGAAAATGCGTGACGAAGACGACGCCGATGCCGCGCTTAGCCAGCTTGCGCATCACCGCGAACAGGATCTCGACCTCGTGGCGATCAAGACTCGCAGTCGGCTCGTCCAGGATCAGCACGCGCGCCGACTGGTCGACGGCACGCGCAATTGCCGCAATGTGCTGCACCGCGACCGAATAGTTGCCGAGCGGCTCGGCGACGTCGATATGCAGATCGAACTCTGCAAGCAGCGCGGTGACGCGGCGGCGCATCTCGGCCTCGCGCACCAGACCAAACCGCGTCGGCTGCCTGCCGAGATAAAGGTTCTGCGCCACCGACAGGTTTTGGAGCAGGTTGACCTCCTGGTAGACGGTCGCAATTCCCGCATCGACCGCAGCCTTGGCCGAACGCGGCGCGACCTCGGCGCCGCCGAGCCTGACGATGCCGGCATCGCGCGGGAAAACACCTGTCACCGCCTTGATCAGCGTGGACTTGCCTGCGCCGTTCTCGCCGAGCAGCGCGTGAATTTCACCGGCCCGCAAGGTGAAATCCACCTCCTGCAGGGCGCGCAGCGTGCCGAAGCTCTTGCTAAGGCCCCGCACTTCCAGCAGCGCCGGGCCAGGGTCGGAAGCTGCATTCATGCCGGCATCACTCCCACCGACGTTCGCATCGCGCGCGAACGCCTGGCATGTTCGCCTCGCGAGGCGGATTCGTCGAGAAGGCTTTCGCCGCCGGGCCGGGGCTGGCTTGAGACTCGGCGGCGTGGCGCCGGCCGATCAGTAGCCAAGGCCTTTTTTGCTGTCGTAGATCTTCTGCGGATCGTCGGCAGCCGTGTAGAGCTTCGATTCCGTCTGGATCCACTTCGGCGGCACCGTTCCCTTTGCCTTGTAGGCCATGATGGCGTCGAGCGCCGGACCCGCCATGTTCGGCGTCAGCTCGACGGTGGCGTTGGCTTCGCCAGCTGCGATCGCCTTGAAAATATCGGGTACGGCATCGATCGACACTGTCAGGATGTCCTTGCCTGGCTTGAGGCCGGCTTCCTTCATTGCCTGGATCGCACCGACCATCATGTCGTCGTTATGGGCATAGACCGCGCAGATATTCTTGCCACCGCCTTCGGCCTTGATGAAGCTTTCCATCACTTCCTTGCCTTTGGCGCGGGTGAAGTCGCCGGTCTGGCTGCGCACCACCTTGAGGTTGGCGTTCTTGGCGACGACGCTGTCAAAACCCTTCTTGCGGTTGGTGGCGACGCTGGCGCCCACCGTGCCCTGGAGCTCGACGACGTTGCATTGCTTGCCGGCCACGGCCTTGGCCAGCCATTCGCCGGCGACAGCGCCTTCGTGCACGCTGTCCGAGGTGACGGCGGTGAGATACAGCTCCTTGCCCGACGGATCGATGTCGCGGTCGAGCAGCACGACCGGGATCTTGGCTTCCTTGGCCTCCTTCAACACCGCATCCCACCCGCTCGACACGACAGGCGCGAGGAAGATCGCGTCGACGCCTTGCGCGATGAAAGAGCGGATCGCCTTGATCTGGTTCTCCTGCTTCTGCTGGGCGTCGGCAATCTTCAGCGTGACCTTGCGCTTGGTGGCCTCCGTCTTGGAGACCGAGGTCTCCGCCGCCCGCCAGCCGGATTCCGATCCGATCTGGGAAAAACCGACGGTGAGTTCGGCGGCGGTTGCGGGAAGTGCGAGGGTGAGAGCGACCAGCGCAGTGGCCGCAAGAAGGGCTTTGGAGGTCATGAGGCGCATTCTCCCAAATGTTGTTCAGGGTGCCTGCATCCCCGAAATCGGTATTTCGGCACCTTATTCGCTGTCCGTTGGCGGCAGCGCGGGGAATATTCCACGGAAGATCGGCGCTGACTAGTCATATTATTTGACTATTTGGTTCCGACCGTCACTCCCACCTGAGTCCGGCTCTGACTCCCCACGCGACGACTTCCGGCCCAGCGGCCGCTTGATCGCACCAGCGGTTTGACCTTGATTGCCCTGCGCATGCGGCGCAGTTACGCGTTACGCCGCCAGACTTGAGGATTCGACATGCAGCCCGCCGCCGCGAAACCGCTCTACATCCGCATGCACGCGGACGATAACGTTGCGATTGTCGCGAACCGCGGCGGCCTGCATCCCGGTGCCGAATTTGCCTGCGGCTTGCGGCTGATCGAGCAAGTTCCCCAAGGCCACAAGGTTGCCCTCGCCGATATCGGCAAGGACGAAGCCATCCTCCGTTACGGCGAGGTCATCGGCCACGCCGCAGCGCCGATCGCCAAAGGCAGCTGGGTCAAGGAATCGCTGGTGCAGATGCCGGATGCGCCCTCCTTCGACAATCTGCCGCAGCCGAACGGCGGCGCGATCCGGCTGCCCGCGCTCGAAGGCTACACGTTCGAAGGTTACCGCAATGCGGACGGTTCGGTCGGCACCCGCAACATCCTCGCGATCTCGACCAGCGTGCAGTGCGTCGCCGGCACGGTCGAGTTCGCGCTGGAGCGGATCCGCAAGGAGCTGCTGCCGAAATATCCCAACGTCGACGACGTCGTGGCGGTCACGCATGCCTATGGCTGCGGGGTTGCGATCAACGCGCCGGGCGCCGCCGTGCCGATCCGCACGCTGCAGAATCTCGCCCGCAATCCCAATTTCGGCGGCGAGGTGATGATCGTCGGCCTCGGTTGCGAGAAGCTGCAGCCCGAACTGCTGCTGCCCGAAGGCATGAGCGCCGACGAAGAAATCATGCGGATGCAGGATGAAGGCCTCACCGGCTTCGGCGAGATCGTCGAGGACATCGTGCAGATGGCCGACGCGCGCCTCAAGATATTGGACCAGCGCCGCCGCGAAACCTGCCCGGCTTCGGCGCTGGTGGTCGGCATGCAATGCGGCGGCAGCGATGCGTTCTCGGGAGTGACCGCGAATCCGGCGCTGGGTTTTGCTGCGGATCTTCTCGTTCGCGCCGGCGCCACCGTGATGTTTTCCGAAGTCACGGAAGTGCGCGATGCGATCCATCTGCTGACGCCGCGCGCGGCGAACCAGGAGGTTGCGGATGCGCTGGTGCGCGAGATGGCCTGGTATGACCGCTATCTAGCCGGCGGCGAGGCCGACCGCAGCGCCAACACCACGCCGGGCAACAAGAAGGGCGGCCTCTCCAACATCGTCGAGAAGGCGATGGGCTCGGTCATCAAGTCCGGCACCGGTCCGATCGCGGGCGTGCTGGCTCCGGGCGAGCGGGTCAGCCAGAAGGGACTGATTTTTGCGGCGACTCCGGCCAGCGACTTCGTCTGCGGCACGCTGCAGCTTGCCTCGGGCATGACGCTGCACGTCTTCACCACCGGCCGCGGCACGCCCTACGGACTCGCCGCCGTGCCGGTCATCAAGGTGTCGACGCGCAGCGAACTCAAGCAACGCTGGCACGATCTGATCGACGTCGATGCCGGCAGCATTGCGACCGGCGATGCCACGATCGAGGACGTCGGCTGGGAGATCTTCCGCCTCATGCTCGACGTAGCGAGCGGCCGCGAGACCTGGGCCGAACATTGGAAACTGACCAACGCGCTGGCGTTGTTCAATCCCGGTCCGGTGACCTGACGCGATGCAAGGGCCAGCCGTCGTCGCCGACGGCAGCTACGCCGCCATCAGCTTTTCGATCTCGGGTATCGGATGCGAGGTCAGCTCCTTCGCAACCTCGGCAACGATCCGCTCCGTCACCTCGGCATGAAAAGCCTGCCGGAGATTGCCCAGCACCTTTGCCGGCGCAACGACGACGAGTTTGTCGAAGCGATTGCCGTGAGCCAGGCGATAGAGCGCTTCGGCAATGGTGCCGGCGAATCGCTCCTCTGCGAGGTAATGCCAATCGGCCTGCTCCATTGCGCTCCGGGCGGCGCCGACGCTCTGGATGGAACGGCCGGGACGATCCGTCCCCTGCTCGCGTGTTGCCGGATTTTCCTGTTCGAGAACCTGCTCGACTTCCAGATGGAGTCGCTGCGGGGTACCTTTGTTGCGGAGAAAAAGCGCCTTTCGTCCATCGCCGATAAGCATGAGGGTGTTGTGGGAAATCTGTGGTTTTTGGCCAGCCATCATCGTCCTTGCTCCATGCGGCCCTAACGCATGAAGTGCCGGGTTGGTTGCCTGCCGGGACGGTACCTCGGGCCGCTTCCGTCTCCGACATATTTAGACGTATTTAGACGTATTTGCATGTCAGTCGCCGATTTCCTCGACGATCCCGTTCGCCGGGCTCGATAATGCACTTGCGATCGTGCCGCTCGCGATAGCGATACTCCCGCATCTCGCGGCGATTCCGATGATCACGATGTCCTCGCGAACCACGATCAAGTTGTAGCCGCCGTACTGCGGCCATCACTCGATCACGGCAGCCGGCCAATCGCTGCGCTCACGCGGGTACGCAGGCTCTCCGTCAGATTGGCGGAGACGTCGACGCTAGTCTGCAACTGCGTGTTGTTGGTTTGGGTGTTGGAAGGCCGAACCCGTCGATGGCTGCATGCATGTCTACGGGTTGTTGGTCGGCCGCTGCGCATCCGATCCGCCGCTTTGAATATTTTGTGCGGTTGAAGATGAGCGCGCCTGTTTGGAACTTCCTGATCGTTCCCTTCCATTGTCGGAACTAAAGCGGGAGCGATGCTTTGAGCCCCCGTAGGGCAGCATTCGAATGAGGAGGAACTTATGAGGAAGATTGCAATCGGCCTGCTGGCCGGCGCGGGCGCTCTCCTGGCCGGCAGTGCAAATGCGACCGACGTCTACACCGAGAATGAATACACCAACTCCGACCTGATACAGCAGGTTCGCATGGTCTGCGACGAGGACGGACGCTGCTATCGCACCCGTGGCGGCAGCCGCGTGATCGTGCGCGATTCCTATGCCTATGCGCCGCGCGAGCGCTATATCGAGCAACGACGCTATCGCGACTGGGATGAACCGCGAGCTGGCGTCGGCGTTCGTGCTCCCGGCGTCAGCGTGGGCGTCGGGATCGACAGCAACCGCTGGTAGGACAATCCTGGAGAGACTTCGGGTGCGGTCCGAAGTCTCTCCAGCGGGGCCTGAGTATTTCATTTGCCCAATATTTTCATGTGCTCACGGGAACAGCGGCCTGCGGTCGCCTGTTAGCGGGTGAACAACCGGCAAACGGAGCGGCTTCCATGAAAGTTTCCGATGCGATGACGTCAGAGGTTCAGCTCTGCACCCCCGATGACACGTTGAAGGACGCCGCGCAGGCGATGGCGGCGCTCGGTGTCGGATTGCTGCCCGTGACCGACAACGACCGTCTGGTCGGCATGATCTCCGATCGCGACATCGCGATCCGCGGCATCGGCATGGGCCGGGGCCCCGAGGGACGGGTCGGCGACGTGATGACGGCCGACGTCAAATATTGCTACGACGATCAGGACCTCGATCAGGTCAGCGCAATCATGGGTGACATTCAGGTTCGGCGCCTGCCGGTGCTCAATCGCAAGAAGCGGCTTGTCGGTATCATTGCGCTCGGGGACATCGCGCTGGTGCAATGCGGCAATGGCACGGGCGCTGCCTTGAGCAGGATTTCGCGGCCCGGCGGACAGCACGCACAGCTTTGATCCGTGCAGGGCCGGCTGCGGTGCTGATATCGCCGTGGATGGCCGCGTTTCTGCCTGCAGTGGTCACCCGTCGCGGGCATCGCCGTTTCTCACGCCGTCATGGGAACCTCGGACAGCCGTTCGCCGTTCTAATGCCATCATACGCGTGGGGGAACGCCGGCGGAGTGGCGAAGACCGATGGCACCGACACCCAAATCAACGTTCCCTCGAAACCGCAAAATCTCTCCGCGACATCTCGAGCGCTATCGAATTCGAGCGCTCGATGATTTCGGAGACGAACTGCTTGACGACTGGATGGTAGCTTATCCGGCCGCCGATCTGGCGCGGTCGGATTGACCCGTTCAGGACTTTTTCGCGCGCTTCTTCGAGCGTTTCTTCGAACCCTTCTTGGGTACCTTGACGCCCTTCTTTCGCGCTTCCGACAGGCCGATCGCGATCGCCTGCTTTCTGCTCTTCACCTTCTTGCCCGACCGGCCGCTCTTCAGCGTGCCGGACTTGCGCTTCTTCATGGCGCGGCCGACCTTCTTCGCCGCCCCCTTTGAATATCTGCGCTTCTTTGCTTTCTTCGCCATCTTGCTCATCCTCACCGTTCAGATAGTTCGCGCGGACGCGGCACTGCCAGCGTCCCTTGCGCCCCGCTAGCGCTTGCCGACCGTGTTTCCCGCAGCCAGCTCCTGCGCCATCTGGAGATGGTGGCGCAGCGTCGGAAGCATCTTTTCCGTCCACTCCTTCAGTTTCGGGTGGTCGCCGCCCTTGGCGTAGCGCTCGAACAGCGACACGGCGTCCTTGTGACCGCTGACCTGCTGGATCTGGTAGCGGGAGCTGAAGTCGCCGCCTTTGAGCGATTTCAACTTGTCGATCTTGCTCTGGTGAGTGCTGTCGAGCTGGGTCGGCAGCGCCACCTTCAGATCCCCGCCTGACACCATCGACTTCAACTCGTTGCTCGTCTTCTCGTGATCCTTGATCATGGCAGCGGCAAAGGTTTTCTCGGCGGCATTGCCCCGCTCCTGCGCGAGCTGGCTGGACTGGATCTCGAACATGTCGCTGATGGCGACCTGCTTTACGAAATCGTCCGTCGCCGGCGTAATTCCAAGCGTTGAATTAACGCCGGTCTTCTCTCCGATCGACTGGGCCATGGCAGGCGTCGCCAGGAGAATGACGGCAAGGCACGGGGCAAGGTATTTCATTTACTAATTCCTTTCGTCGCCGGGTTGGGCCGGCATCAGCCGTATCAATCAGCAATCCTCCTCTATCGTTCCCTTCACGCCGGCCATAGCGAACCCGCGCAAGTGCCCCGTTTGGAGACTCTATTTCCCGAAACCGTGTGTCAGGGATCGGACAGACGAGAAACGGCGCGCAGGATAAGTTCGATGCGGGTGAGCCAGGTGCTCGCCTTGCCGGTCGATGCGGATGGCGAGTGCGGCATGACCGAAACCAGTAAGGCGGATCGGGGAAGCTGAACCGTTCCAGAGAATATCAGGCCGGTGGCATGAACTTAACTGTCATTCGGATTGCGATGCAGATCGCGATGCCTTGCGCGCTCGTTGCCGTCGGCGCCGCCGGTCTCTTCCTTGTGGTCAGACATGTGACGTGGGTCGGATGATGTTACTGCCCGCGATTTTCACCCTGGACATCGATGGAAGACCCACGCTTGCTTTCGAAGCCAAAAACTTGCGCGAATCCCAGCAACTTTGTCATGAGCATTGGCTGCGTCAGGACATCGCCGGCTTGATGTCGAACGGCGTACCTCTGTGGGATGGCAAGGCTCGGCTCCGGTCCCGGCGTTCGACCGAGAACGAAATTGCTGCTTACCGGGAAGCGGTGCGGGATTCCAGGCAGACGGATGGAGACCTGCTGCTCGCCTACCTCGTCGAGCTCGACGATCTCCAAGAGACTCCCTGACCACGCACATAGCGGCCTCCCTGTGGAGATGCAGGAACAACTCATCGTCGCCGACCATTCATACTTGATTGATCGGGAGAGCTTCGATGAAGGCAATGGCGTGGTTCGAGACCTGTTGGGACTGCCCGTGCCACGGATCTCAGCTCGCATTCGATGGTAACGCTCCCGCGATCAGCCCGTCGGCCGAGCACGGCCTCGAGGACAAGCCATAAAACTCGGTCACCGGCTTTCGG
>NZ_LLXZ01000120.1:121531-202473 GCF_001440395.1 Bradyrhizobium jicamae
CTGCGCGCTACAGGAACGAAGGCCGCGGCCGAACATTGCTCCCGGACCAGGTCCATCTGGAAACCTCCACCGTCTCACTCGCGGCATGAGCGCTGCATCGCCAGCGCCTTTTTTTCAGGGAGAGATACATGCTGCACTATCCGCGCCCGCCCTTCCCCAGCCAGCACCAGCCGATGCCGGGCACGACCGGCGCCATGAACCCGCTGCCTGACCATGGCGAAACCTCCTACAAAGGCAGCGGCCGGCTCAACGGCAAGAAAGCCGTCATCACGGGCGGTGATAGCGGCATCGGTCGCGCGGTCGCTATTGCCTTCGCCAGGGAAGGAGCCGACGTGCTGATCTCCTATCTCGAAGAGCACGACGATGCGCGGGAGACCGAGCGGCTGGTGACCGATACTGGCAGGAAGGCCGTTCTTGTTTCAGGCGACATCCAGCATCCCGATCATTGCCGGGCAGTGATCGCCAAGGCCGTATCGGAGCTCGGTGGCATCGATATCCTCGTCAACAACGCCGCGCATCAGGCCAGCTTCAAATCCATCGAGGACATCAGCGACGAGGAATGGGAGTTGACCTTCAAGGTCAACATCCACGCGATGTTCTATCTGACCAAAGCGGCCGTCGCTCACATGAAGGCCGGAAGCTGCATCATCAATACCGCATCGATCAATTCGGATGTGCCCAACCCTACTTTGCTGGCCTATGCGACCACCAAGGGAGCGATCCACAATTTCACGGCGGGGCTGGCTCAGATGCTGGCCGAGAAGGGCATTCGCGCCAATGCCGTCGCCCCGGGGCCGATCTGGACCCCGCTGATTCCCTCGACCCTGCCTGAGGAATCCGTGAAGAATTTCGGCAAGCAGGTCCCGATGAAGCGTCCGGGACAGCCCGTCGAATTGGCAACCGCCTACGTCATGCTGGCCGATCCGCTTTCCAGTTACGTCTCCGGCGCAACGATTGCGGTCACCGGTGGAAAGCCCTTCCTGTAGCGGCTACGCCAGTCTAGCCGCGCGCAGCGGCCTGCAGGCGATCGCTCAGATACTGCACGAGAATGACGGTTTTGGCGTCGACGATTTCACCGGCTGCAATCATCGCGGCAGCTTCGTCCAACGTGGTCTCGACCACCTCGATGTCCTCTCCCTCCTCCTTCAGCCCGCCACCGCCCGACACCTTGTTTTGCGGTGTATAGCTGCAGATGAAAAAGACGATCTTCTCCATGATCGCGGCTGGACTGACATAGAGCTCGAACAATCGTTGCACGTTCGTGATCTCGTAGCCGAGCTCCTCCTGCATCTCCTTCACGATACGCCGTTCGGCGCTTTCGCCATCGAGCTTGCCGGCACACGCCTCCACGCTTCGCTCGATGCCATCCTGCAGAAATATCGGCAGCCGCAATTGCCGGGTCAGCAGCACGGTCTTGCGGGCGGAATCGTAGGGAAGAATGACGGCCGAGTTGCCGTTATCGTAGATCTCGCGCTGGCGCCGCTGTTGATCACCGTCGCGTCTGCACTGCTCGTAAGTCACGCGGGTCAGCTTGCCCTTGCCCTGGGCAACGGTCTCGACGTCGCGGATCTGTACGGTTTCACCTTCCATTTTCGTGCGACCAGCACGAATGCCGCTGCCTTGCAGGCAACGGCATTCGTGAGAATTTAGCGGCCGCCGGGCTGCGGGCCCGTGTTGTTGTTGGTCCCCGGTCCCACATTACCCGAACTGGACGGGGCGCTGCTGGTCGAGCTTCCAGCCTTCATCTTGCCAGTGCCGGTGGTCATGCCCTTTTCCATTTTCGTGCTTTTAGCCTTCGTGCCTTTGCCCGCGCCGGGGCCAACGTCACCGTGGGCCGCGCCGCCCGGCGCCGGCTGCATTTGGGCGAACACGTTGCCGGTCGACAACAACAGCGCACACGCGCAAGCGAGGATCGTTTTCTTCATGGGAAACTCCTTTGGTTGAAGCGACTCTTCAACCAGCGCTCACATGAAGGGTTCCGGGATCAACACAGAACTGTCATCAGGCCGACGCGAGCACCGGAGGTCTGGACTGGTGCCGCAAAAACTGCTGATAGGCGGTGATGGCCTTGTTGGCGAGCATCAACCGCCGCCGCTCGCCACGGCGCACCATCAACTCGATCGTGTCGCTGAGGAAGCGGCCAGCCACCATCGCATCGCCCAACTCTCCCGTACGCTCGAGATAATCCCAGGCGATCGCAATCGAACTCTCGATCAGCAATGGCAGTGGTTCCGTCATGTTGCCTCAATCCATTTGTGAGAAAACGTCCGGCGCCGCGCTCCGTTCCTGATGCAGCTTGCCGGCTCGCGGCAGGCCGTTACGGCCCTCCGGCAACGGCGCCCGCAATCACCATCACGAGATCGTCCAGATCGATCTTGCCCTTGACGGCGAGACCGTCGGAGCTTTCGACGCTGAGCGATTTCGGATCATTCGCGGCTTGCCTTTTCAGCTCCGCGACGATTGCGTCCTTTAGCTTCTCTTCGAGCATGCGCAATGCCTCCGTCCATCGAACAATGATCGGCTGGTGGGCGCTGGCCCACGCCGCTATTCCCGATCGGGTTTTGAAGATCTGGAGGTGGAAGCAGCGAGCTCGCGGTTGGTTCCTGGGGGAAATCTCCCGCTGCCCTGGTTCCAACGTCAGGAACCGAACAGACAGGCGAAGTTCCCGTCCCTACGCTTTTCGTATGGACAAACGGAAAGACGACGTTCGGCCCCAACATGAGCTGCAAACCGAGGCGCTGGCGGCCCTGGAGCAAGCACGTGCGATGCCCCATGGTGCAGCCCGCAGCGAGGCGCTGAAACGCGCAGGTCTTCTCCAGAAGGAAGCTGACATGCAAGGGCTTCTATTCGCGAAACGCGGGCGTCCACCCAAGACCTGATCCCCCCCCAAGACACGCCGCCGATGCGGCGAGACGCGCGCGTGAATGCCTTGGCATGACACGCTATCGGAACGGTGAACGGGCTTCCACGTTGCCCTTGCAAGCAGCAAGGAGGCTTCGATGGGATTGGCCGAATACATGATCATTTCCAAGCCGGATGGCTGGACCGTTCTCCACGACGGAAGCGCGCCGCACAGCTACGACACCAAGGAAGCAGCGTTCGAAGCAGCCGTTGCGGCTGCCTCACTCGCGATCCGGCAAGGTCACGAGGTTCATGTCAGCGTCCCCGGTCGCGACGCCGGCAACAAGACTGCACTCGGCGCCAAGGACTCCCAAAGCGTGCCGTGAATCAGGATCTGTCCGTAGCCCGGATGAGCGCAGCGATATCCGGGCGGGCCTGGCGTCAGCTTTCATTCCGTCGATAGCGCTCCCGCACGATTTGCTCGCCCACCGCCGTTGCCGCCCGGTTGCGATAACGGTAGCTCAACGTCCCGTAGATCAGCGCGGTAAGAAGCACGAACGCTCCGATGAAATACACGGCTTCGAGTCCCATCACATTCTCCCAAATTGCGGTTGATTATCCGATTAGCCTTGTTGCTCGTCTGCCGCTCCATCTCGCGGTTGCCTGGGATCAATTAAGCGCCGGGGCCACGGTTCCATTTGAGCTTCAATTTGGCGCGGCTTCTCGCGGATTCCGTGGAACACCGTTCACCAGATCGCGTTTGCGAGCATGCAGATCGATAATCGCTCAGGGAGGATTTCATGGGCGACTTCAGAGACATTCAGCACGGCGTCAACGATCCCGTTGACGGCGTCGACGTGAAGCGACGATTCAACGACAACCAGACCCCGCACGAAAGGGCCCAGTCCGCGGCGGACGTCCGCTCCAGCGCTGTGCCAGATTCAGACGAGGAGTTTCTGCCGGAAGCATTGCGGCGGCGGCCGACGGGTCCGCTCAATCCGCGCACCGGTCGTCGACCCACGCCGTAGACAAATTCGCTTCACGCGTGCAATTCGCCGGGGACAGCGCTGCGGCGACAAACGACGATCCATCAACTAGTGGTGGCGATTCAGCATCTGATTCCGCGCGATAGAACCGATTCAATTGTCAAAAACAAGATCGTGATAGTGACGCAGAACACATTCACGCGTGACCGTTGGCCGTATTGCGGTGGTGCAAGCCACAATGCATTTCGACCAACGGAGTTTTCCATGAAGCGTCTGTTGTTTTCCGGATTCGTGGCAGTCGCCCTGCTCGCTGTCGCAACCACCATGCGCTCGTACTCGATTTCCCATGAACGCTCGACCGTAACCACCGGCGTGGCGTTATCGAAGAAATCTCCGGCCTCCGCAGGAGTAACCACGCTTCCGATCGAGGAATACGAGGATATGTCGCTGGTCTTCTCGGCACCGCCCGCGAAACATTGACGAAGCTGAAATAGTCGCCGCGCCGCTCGATATTATTGCTTTGTCGCCCGCTCGAGGAATTGCACCAGCGCGGCGCGGTCCTGCTCCGAACCGATACGCTGCTCCGGCATCTTGGTGCCGGGCGTGTAGGCCTGGGGCCCGACCTCGAACAGTTTGGAAACCGTCGCCGGCGTCCAGACGATATCGAGCTGCTTGAGCGCCTCGGAAAAATTATAGCCCGGCGCGGTCGCGATGCGCCGGCCGAAAATTCCGGCGAGCGTCGGGCCTGCGCGGTTCGCCTGATCGGCGCCGAGCGTATGGCAGGCGACACAGGCGCGAAACACCTCCGCGCCGCGATCGCCGGCATAGGCCGCGAGCGGATCGCCCGCCGTCTCCATGAGAATCGGATCCACCGGTTCGCCGGTCGCCGCGTTCCAGCGCCGGATGATGTTGTCGGCGCCGCCGGTCAGCAGCGTGCGGCTGTCCGGCGAGAAGACCACCGACCAGACCGGCAGGCCCGGCCCGACCAGCGTGCGTGCGAGCGTACGTGTCTTGCGATCGATCACCGCGACCGTGCCACCGATACCCGCGGCGGCCACCAGCGCGCCGTCGGGCGAAATCGCAATCGAAATCACCGGCCTTGGCCCTGCGGCGACCTCGCCGGCGCGCGTGCCGCTTGCGGTCAGGAAATAGACCTTGCCGTCGGCGCCCCCTACCGCGATCTCACCGTCGGCGCCGGCAGCCACAGCGTTGAGCGGGGTCGGCATTGCAACGACGGTCGGCGGCTGCGCGCCCGACAGCGGCCAGATGCGAACACTGAGGTCGTAGCTGACACTGACCAGGGCGCGGCCATCGGGCGTAAACGCCACGCCGTTGACGTTCTGCGTATGCTCATCGAGCACGCGCGGCGCCCCGCCCGCGAGCGGCCAGAGCCGCACCGTGCGATCCCACGAGGCCGATGCCAGCGTTGCGCCATCGGGCGACACCGCCAGCGCGACGACTGGTGCCGTGTGACCTTCGAACACCGTGTCGGGCTCGGTCTTGCCAAACGTCCAGATCGCGATGCGGCCATCAGCGCCGGCGGTCGCTGCGCGCTTGTCCCCGAGCAGTGCGACCGTGTTGACGGCGTCGGAATGGAAACGAAGCACCTGCTCGGCCGCACTGCGCGTCAGCGACCAGCGGATCGCGGTCGAATCGAAGCTGCCAGAGATCGCGCTTTTCCCGTCGGCCGAGATCGCCAGCGCCCGCACCGGGCCGCCATGCCCGCGCATCTGCGCCAGGGTGGCCGTTGTAGAGATCGGCAGCGCGATCCACCCGGTCATAAGCACCAACAGCGCTGTCCGGCCTCTGTTGCGATGGGGAGCTTTCGCCGAATCCCTGGCTGCCATTCCCGCCGGCCCTTAACGTACGCCCGGCCTGTCGCGGTCGAGCCCCTTGGCGTTGAGGTCGGCGAGATAATCCTGAAAGCGCCGCTCGGCATTCTCGCCGAGATCGCGCAGGAACGCCCAGGAGTAGATGCCGGTCGAATGCATGTCGTCGAACCCTATCCTGACGGCATAATTACCGACCGGATCGACCGAAAGAATGGCGACGTTGCGTTTTCCGCCGACCGTCTTGCGCTCGGCCTCGGAATGCCCCTGCACCTCCGCGGACGGGCTGGTGACCCGGAGCAATTCGGCGGGAAGATCAAAAGTGCGGCCATCGTCAAAGGCGATGCGTAGGGAGCGGCGATCCTTCGGCAGCCGGATTTCGACCGGCCACGCCAGTGTGACGTCAGGCGCGCCCACTGCCGGCGTCAGCTCGGGCCGATCAGATTATGGCCGGGATCGCCGACCCTGGCGCCGCTGGTCGTAAAGGCGACCGAGCTCGGCTCCTGAATGGCGTTGAGCACCATCGCGACGCCGACCGCGGCGACGACCGCGAATGCTACAGCCGCAACAAAGGATTTCATGTCACTTCCTCACCTTTGACTTTAAGCCGCCCGATCACTCGGCCGGCACGGCCCGGACGCGATCGGCCGGCGCATTGGCCTTGCCCTGCTGTTCCTCGACCCAGAGCGCATGATGTTCCCGAGCCCAGTTGACGTCGACCTCGCCGCTCCCCATGGCGTCGAAGGCGCCTTCCATCCCGATCGAGCCGATGTAGATGTGTGCCAGCATCGCGGCGATGAAGAGCATCGCAATGATGGCATGGATCACCGTCCAGAACTGGAGCGCGGTGACGTTGCCAGGCAGATACGGGAATAGCAGGAACCAGCCGGACACCGACATCAGCGCGCCGCCGATGATCACGATCCAGAAGATGCCTTTCTGGCCGGCATTGAAACGCCTGGCCGGCGGATGCTTGCCGTTGGACAGCAGCCCCCCGCCCTGCTTGATCCACTCCAGATCGAGTTTGCCCGGGATGTTATTCTTGATCCAGATCAGGAACATGATCAGGACACCCAGCATGAACGGGAACGCCAGATAATTATGCGCAAGCTTGGCCCAGGCCGACATGGCGGCAAAGGCGTCCGGACCGAACAGGGGCAGGATCAGGGTGCGGCCGAAGCTGACGTTCAAGCCTGAGAGCGCGAGAACGATGAAGCAGCTTGCCGTAAGCCAGTGGACGAAGCGTTCGAAGCTGTTGAAGCGCAGGATCGTCCTCCCCGAGAACCCCTGCTGCACGCGAATTCGCCCACGCACCATCAGGAAAATCGCCAGCAAGACGAGCATTCCCAGAATGGCAATGCCGCCGATCCACGGCAGCTTGCTGCGCTGGAAGTCGCGCCAATCGCGCCCGGCGGGCTGGATCAGATTGGCCGCATTTCCGTCCGGAATCGATACTCGCCCGGAAATCTTGTCGCCCTCCTTGAGCGCATTCAGAAGCTTGTCTTCCTGAACGGCCTCGGCGGTCGGCTTGAACGATATCTGCGCCGCCGCGGGATGCGTGAGCACGAACAGCAGAGCGAACGCGGCGAACAGCGATTTGAAGGCTGCGAACCTGAGAATTGAAATTGAGCCTGGCATTTGCACAACGCCTTTCGATTATCGGAATTACGCTTGTGCCGCCGCGCCGGAGCGCGGCGGCCGTTGCATCAGCCGGTCGGCGAGTCGCTGTAGGCGGTCTTCCAGCCCCACATGCCCGAGCCGTAGCCGCGCTTCATCACCCGCTCCTTGTAGATTTCGGCGATGATCGCGCCGTCGCCGGCGAGCAGCGACTTGGTCGAGCACATCTCGGCGCAGATCGGCAGCTTGCCTTCGGCCAGGCGGTTGGCTCCGTATTTGGCGTATTCGGCCGGCGTCGAGTCGGCTTCCGGTCCGCCCGCGCAATAGGTGCACTTGTCCATCTTGCCGCGCGATCCGAAGTTGCCGACCTTCGGATATTGCGGCGCGCCGAACGGACAGGCGTAGAAGCAATAGCCGCAGCCGATGCACAGGTCCTTGGAGTGCAGCACCACGCCGTCGGCGGTGGTGTAGAAGCACGATACCGGGCAGACCGCGGCGCACGGCGCGTCCGTGCAGTGCATGCACGCCATCGAGACCGAACGTTCGCCGGGCTTGCCGTCATTGATGGTGACGACGCGGCGGCGATTGATGCCCCACGGCACTTCATGTTCGTTCTTGCAGGCCGTCACGCAGGCGTTGCACTCGATGCAACGGTCGGCATCACAGAGAAATTTGACGCGAGCCATGATCTATTCTCCTCTCACGCCGCTTGAATCTGGCACAGGGTCACCTTGCCCTCGTGCATGCCGGTGACCGGGTCGTAGCCGTAGGACGTGATCGTGTTGACGCTTTCGCCGAGCACGATCGGGTCCGCACCCTTCGGATATTTGCCGCGCTGGTCGACGCCCTGGAACCAGCCGGAGAAGTGGAACGGCATGAACGCCACGCCCTTCCCGACCCGGTCGGTGACCAACGCCTTGACGCGGGCCTTCGAGCTGTTCTCCGGGCCGTAGACCCAGACCCAGCCGCCATCCTTGATGCCGCGCTCGGCGGCGTCAGAGGTGTTGACCTCGACGAACATGTCCTGCTGCAACTCGGCGAGCCACTTGTTCGATCGGGTTTCTTCGCCGCCACCTTCGTATTCGACGAGGCGTCCCGAGGTCAGGATGATCGGGAACTGCTTGGCCAGTCCCTTCTCCACCGCGGCCTTCTGGATCGAGAAGCCGAGATTGGCCATGCGGAACTGACGCCCGTCCGGACGCGTCGGATATTTCGCGACGAGATCGGGCCGCGCCGTGTAGATCGGCTCGCGATGAACAGGCACGGGATCAGGCAGATTCCACGCCACCGCGCGGGCCTTGCCGTTGCCGTACGCCATCACGCCATGCTCCAGCGTGACGCGAATGATGCCGCCGGACAGATCGACCGCCCAGCCGACGCCATCGGGATTGTTGCCGCCGATCTTGTTGATGGTGGCGAGCTCGTCCGCGGTGAGGTCCTTGTCCCAGCCGAGCTTCTTGAGCACGCCGTAGGTGAACTCGGGGTAGCCGTCGGTCAGTTCGGAGCCCTTGCTGTAGGAGCCTTCCGACAGCATGTTGACGTTCTTCACCGAGCCGTCCGGCTGCTTCTCTTCATAGACCACGCCAAAGCGCGCGCGGAACGTGCCGCCGCCGTCCTTGGCGTGAAGGTTGGTGTTGTAGAGCGTATGCGTGCCCGGATGCTTGATCTGCGGCGTGCCCCAGCACGGCCACGGCAGGCCGTAATAGTCGCCGCCGATCTCCGGCTCGTCTGCCTTGGCGCGCAGCGTCACCAGGTCGAACTTGCCCTGGTTGTTCATGTGCGCCTTCAGCCGCTCCGGCGACTGGCCGGAATAGCCGGTCGAGAAGCCGCCGCGGTTGATTTCGCGGAGCAGGTCTTCGGGCGACGGACGGTTGTTCTCGACCTTGATGTTCTTGAACATCTTGTCGGCGAAGCCGAGCTTGGCCGAGAGACGGTAGATGATCTCGTAGTCGTCCTTCGATTCGAAGATCGGCTTGACGATCTGCTCGCCCCACTGCAGTGAACGGTTGGAGGCCGTGCGCGAGCCCGCAGTCTCGAACTGGGTGCAGGCCGGCAGCAGATAGGTGCCGTTCTTGCGATCGGAGATCGCGGCGAAGGTGGTGGGATGCGGATCGGCGACGACGAGCAGCTCGAGCTTCTCGAGGCCCTTCACCATCTCCGTCATGCGCGGCACGGTGTTGCCGCCGTGCCCCATGATGACCACGCCCTTCACGGCATCGCGCTGGTCGACGTCATCAGGGTTGGAAAGCGTCGCATCGAACCAGCGGGTCCACGGGATGCCCGGCAGCTCCATGTTCTGCTTGCGGGTACGCGCCGGACGGCCCGCCTTTGCCGGAACTTCGTCGAAGCGCGACTGCAGATAATCGTATTCGACTTCCCAGACCCGTCCCCAGTGCTTCCAGGCGCCCTCGACCAGGCCGTAATAGAGCGGCAGCGACGTGATATCGAGGCCGATATCGGTCGCGCCCTGCACGTTGCAGTGGCCGCGGAAGATGTTGGCGCCGCCGCCGAAGGAGCCGACATTGCCGGTCGCCAGCAGCAGGTTGCAATAGGCCCGCACGTTGGCGGTGCCGACGGTGTGCTGGGTGCCGCCCATGCACCAGACGAAGGCCGACGGACGCTGCTTGGCAAAGGTCTCGGCGACCTTCTTCAGCTGCTCGCCGGGAATGCCGGTGACACGCTCGACCTCCTCCGGCGTCCATTTGGCGACTTCGGCGCGGATCTGGTCCATGCCGTAGACGCGCTGCTTGATGAATTCCTTGTCTTCCCAGCCATTGTTGAAGATGTGGTGCAGCATGCCCCAGATCACCGCAATGTCGGTACCGCCGCGGAACCGGACATATTCGGTGGCGTGCGCCGCGGTGCGGGTAAAGCGCGGGTCGAGCACGAACACGTTGGCGCGGTTGAGCTCCTTGCCCGAAAGGATGTGCTGCAACGACACCGGATGCGCTTCGGCCGCGTTCGATCCCATGAAGACGATCGTCTTCGAGTTGCGCATGTCGTTGTAGGAATTCGTCATCGCGCCGTAGCCCCAGGTATTGGCGACGCCGGCGACGGTGGTCGAATGACAGATGCGGGCCTGGTGATCGATCGAATTGGTGCCCCAGAACGCCGCGAACTTGCGGAACAGGTAGCCGCCCTCGTTGGAGAATTTCGCGGAGCCGAGCAGATAAACGGAATCGGCGCCCGACTTGGCGCGGATTTCCATCATCTTGTCGCCGATCTCGTTGATGGCCTGGTCCCACGAGACCCGCTGCCACTCGCCGTTGACCAGCTTCATCGGATATTTCAGGCGGCGGTCACCGTGGACGAGTTCGCGCACGGCGGCGCCCTTGGCGCAATGCGAGCCGCGGTTGATCGGTGAGTCCCATGCCGGCTCCTGGCCGACCCAGACGCCGTTCTGCACTTCGGCAATCACGGTGCAGCCGACCGAGCAATGCGTGCAGATGTTCTTCCTGATTTCGGTCGGCGCGCCAACCTTCTCCGGCCCTGCCTGCGCCTTGCGCACCGAGCCGAGCGGCATCAGGCCGATCGCGGCGCCCGCACCGGCCGCCAAACCGGAGCGCCGCAGGAACGTACGGCGGTCGAGAACGCCAGACGCGAGGCCGGCAGCGATTCCCTGCAAACGCGCCCTGCCCGCGGATCCATCTTTTCGCTTCATCAACATGTGCGTGGTCCCATCAATAGCGGTTGACGCGATAGAAGTTCTTGACGTGATCGGTTTCCTTGTAGCGCGCCTTGACGCGCTCGGATTGCGACTCGTCCGCCGCCGCCTCGGTGCCGGCCAACGGCACAACGGCTGCTGCAGCGACCGCCGAACCGCCCATCAGAAACAGGCTGCGCCGATCCACCCCTTTGACCCCTGACTTACTGTCGGATGGCTTGCTCATTGCGCTCTCCCATTTTCACGTTGCCTCATCGCCGTCATGCGGACAGCGTGAAGGCTTCGGATTCCAGTTCCATGAAGACACGGCCGGCCCGGCCAACGGCGCGGTAGAAACGCGCCGATTGCGACATCTCCAGATCGGCGAACATCCGCGCCGCCCATGGCTTGAGATGTCGCTCGAAGAAACCTGCCTGTTCGGCGAATTCGGCCTCGAAGTCGCCGCGTGCGAGTCCGGCCATGACCTCGAGCAGGATTGCGATGTGGTCCTCCGGCTCCCGCGAGGTGCCCGCGCGCTCGACCCCGAGCGCGCGCAGATCCTCGCGCACCCGCGCCAGCGGGCGCTCGTGAAGGAAGCCGGTCAGGTAATAGGAGGCATAGGGCAGCAGTTCGCCGCGGCCGAGCCCGATGAAGAGATCGAAGAACTCGCGGCTCGCGGCGCGATCATCCGTTGCGGCCGCAGCGGATGCGAGTTCGACATGCGCCATGCCGAGATCGGAGCCGTCGCCCTTCAGCGTAGCGACCCGCTTCAGCGTGTCCGCGTCGGGCGCCTTGCCGAGCAGCAGCGACAGCAGGCCGTATTCCGCGGCGCGCAGTTGGTCGATCTCGTCGACCTCGGACTTCGATGACGCCTGATCTACAGGCGCGCCGTAGAGATCGGGACGCAGGACGAAACGCTCCACCTGCGTCAGCGCCTCGACGGCCAGAACCCGCTCGGCAGGAATGCGCGACCACGCTGACACCGAAGGCTGGGCAATGCCCAATCCCCGCGCCAGCGACCCGACGCCACCTGCTGCCTTGATTGCTAATTCCAGCCCGGCATCACGCATGGTGCTACCGATTTCTCCCCGCCCGCTCGCGCCCGCGCCCGTGTCCCTCGGGCATGCAAACTTAGAATTGGAATTATTCCAAGTGAGGAGTCTGTAACATAGGCTGAGCCTATGTCCGCAGAAACTTTTGTCTAAACAATCGGTTTCGCGGTGCCATGACGTCGCACTGGTTGCTGCGGCGCAACAGTCCGCGCCGGCTCTGACTCGTCCGCCCGCGCGGTTCCATCAGCCGCTTTCTCGACATTTGAAGCAACTTCTGCGTCCACGATCGCCTCTTCAGCCCGTCTCACAGGCTGCATCGGGAGTTCCGATTGCGATTCTGGTGACAGATCAGGTGGCGGGGAACCGGCCACGTCTTTCCCGGCATTTGCATCGGATTTTACGGTTTCCGCTGCAGGCTCGCCCATGATCTGCGCGACCAGCCGCGCCACATCGACGCCGGGTCCGAGTTCGCCGCCGCCGGGTACCCCGCCCGGCGCATTCCAGTCATAGGCATAATCGAGTGCGGGGTTGACGTAATTGCGGATCGCAGGATCGAGCGCCCAGGATTTTCGCAAGGCCTCATTTCGCAACTGTTCGGGGACGCCTTTGCGAAGGAAGGCGGTGATATCGGTGGTCTCCGTCAGCTCTTCGAGCTTTGGCAAGGTCGAAAGATCGAACTCCGGCTCGGTGTCTTCGGGTTGCGCCGCCGGCGGATCTGACGCCTCCACGCTTTCGGCGACCGGCGTGTCCGGCTTGGGCTCGGCCTGTTTTGCCTCCTGCTTGCGCTGCGACCATCGCGCCAGAAAGCCCTTGTCCCGATCGGCCTCGTCCGGACCACTCATTTGCGACCCATCCTCTCATCCGGCCCGACGCCGGGCACACGCGGCCGATCGCCACTGGCGCGATCCCGCTTGCGCTTGTGGAACACGCGCTCGACATGGAATTGATCGACGAAGGCGGCAATCCAGGCGGCGATTTCCGGCGGCATCGGCACAGTACCGATCACGTCGCAGCCGCTTTCGAACATCGCCTCCCCTTCGGTCGGGTCGGCGGTCACTTTCGTCAGCTCGAGTTCAGCGCCGCCGTCCTGGCGCCGCAACGCCACCCAGATCCGGGGCTCGCCATCGGCGAGGTTATCGCGATAATTCGCCGTCTCGGCACTGAACAGATCGATGCTGGCCGCGCCGGCGTAATAGGTCGTCGTATCGGCCTCGGTGGACAGCGCGGTCCACGGCGCGGTCGCCGGCACTTCGTCCAGGATCATCGCCGGCGACCACAACTGATCGACCCAGGGATTGTCGATCGAACGGCGTCGCACCACGACGCCGACCTCCCGGGATGCTTCGGTCATGCCAGATCCTCCCTTCGGCGGATCATGTGGCGTTCGCGGTCGCCGCAAGCGGCAGCCCCGCGACCAGATTTTGCGGCTTCAGCCGCACCACCTTGTCCGCGCCCATGGCGAGAATGAGATAGACCGGCTTGTCGCCGACCCGCTCATCCACCAGCCGCGCATCTTCGAATGTCAGCCGCATCAGGGCCACGATGCGCTCGGCAACGTCCCCTTCCAGCCGCTCGCCGCGCCACAGCGCGTTGCCGATCCGCGTCGCCTCGCTGTCGAGGCCGATGAACCAGCGCCAGTCGCGATCCTCGATCGAGGCAATCGTTTCGACGTTGACGGTAATCCCGAGGAGATGACCGAGCCAGCGCTCGATGACCCGGCACAGCCCGGCGCGCGCTTTCTTGTTGCCGCCGAGATTCATGACCATTGCATGCGCGTCCGATCGCGACCAATAGGTCCAGGCGTTTTCATCGTCCATCACGTCCATCTCGCCGAACGACTTCGGCCGCTGCAGCATCGCCGTCAGCGGCGACGAATGCAGGTCGTGCTGGGCATGCTGCTCCGCCTCGATGACCTCGGCATCGGCCAGCAGCAGCGTGCCTTCGTGAATGGCGGCGAGTTGGCTGCGATAGAACAATTCGGCCGCCCGCAAGATATAGGGATCGTCGCAGCCTTCGAGCGCGTTGCGCAGGATCAGGTGACACAGTTGCGACAGAAAGATCGGCGGCAGGTCGCCGGCCCCCTTGCGAGCCAGTGCGACATAGACCGCCTCCAGCGACGGCGCCGCCATCAGCCGGTCACGGAAATTCATCATGAAGGACCAGTTTTCGCGCGCATCCGCATCGGCGAGCGCGGCGATGTCGGCACCCGACACAGGACGCAACGGATCGGCCATCAGGCTCTCATGCAGGCGAAGCTCGGCCTCGCAGGCGTCGGCCGGCGGCAGCAATTCAGGCCGCGCCAAATAGGCCATGATGAGTTCGGGCGTCGCCACCAGCCCGCCGTGATCGGCGCGGCGCGTGAGGTGATGACCCGAGGCGACCCAGAATTCTCTCATGTACGATCCGTCGTCTTGCCGTCGGTTCTGATCAGCCCGCGAAGATCGACCTCATCGGCAGGTTCATCATCGCCTTCGACTTCATGGAAGGTAAAGGCGCTGGCATGGGCGTGCAACCGGTCGGCATCTGCGGCAGCCGGACGCGGCTTCAGGGTGCGAAAGCGCTCGCGGATCTCGCCATTCTCGACGCTGCGCTGCACGGCGAGCAGCGTCTGCGGCGGATGATCGCAGAGCGAGCCTGCGAACGCGATCTCTTCCTCGGCCGCAAGACGCGCGGCGTTCGCATCGGGCGCGCCGAATTTACCCATCAAATGCCCGGCGAGCCGCTCGATCATCGCCTGCCGTTCCGCTTCGCTCGCTTCGGTGACGACAGCAAGCGTCGACCATCCGAGACTGTCGATCCCGAGAAAGCCCGAACGCAGCGCCACGCGCTGCTTCTGGCCGAGCGTCGCCGGATCCTGGTTCCAGAATATGAACGCGCCGGAAACCGCCCATTCGCCGGGTTCCGCCGCCCGCTCGAAAACAAAGGTATCGGACGGATCCAGCCTGATGGTTCGCGGAAACTTCAACATGTCCGCCTCATTCGAATTTCGGACCCCGCGCCTGAGGATCATACCAACTGGCCCTCGCCAGCGCATCCACGAGGCTATTCCGCTCCGGCGCTGCGTTGCCGGCAGCCAGCCGCACCAGAAGATCGCCGTTGACGTCGATGCCCCGGCGCTCGCCGGCCTTGCGTTGAGGCAGTCGCTCCAGATAGTCGCGCGCGATCGCCTCGAAGCCGCGCTCCTTCCAGCGGTCGAACGCGGTCATCAAATGGCGGCTGAAGCTTTCGATGATCGCATCGGTCTCGACCATCTCGAAACCTTCGCTCAGCAGGGACACGCCCGAAGCCGCCTGCACCTCCGGGACATGCGCCATCGCGGCCGCGCGCAGGATCACGCCGAACACGAGCCAGGACGGCACCTCGTCCTCGGCGCAATCGTTCGGCCAGGCCAGTCGGCCGCCACCAAGCAATCCGGCGTCGAACCTGATGGCGTCGGGCCAGTCGAACGCAACCTCCCGCTCCGGCGGACAATGGGCGGCAATCGCGTCCGCCAACGCATTCATGCCGGCAAAGAACGCCCGGCGCGCCGAAGCAAGCGGCTCGTCCGGTTCGAGCACCACCGCGAACTCGACCAGGTCATAGCGGCGCACCCATACCAGTGTCCCGGCCCCCGCCTCCGCCGCGATCTCGCGAGCATGGGCAAACGCGTCGCCGAGTTCGCGCAACGCGACCAAAGTATAACCGGGCGGCAGATCGAGCGTCTGTTCCGTATCCCCGAGACGAGCGATCACGAAGAGCTATTTCCCTCATGGCTTCATAGGCCGCTTGTGTATGCTACCCCGCACTAGCTGGCAGCGCGAGCGGCCTTATATCTTGCAGATATCCGCCCGAGCGGTTACCGCAGAACCACGGGGTGAAGCAACCGCCCGGTATGGCGCATCGGGTTTAGGGTAGTTCAACATGAATGCGGCGAAGTCTCGCCTCCTGATTTGCAGTTGCGAGAAGACCATGCCGCTCGATGCGGAAGCGATCGGCCGTGGCTGCACGGGCAAGATCACGCAGGCGAACCAGCTTTGTGGCCTCGACCTCGACCGCTTCAAGGAGGCGCTCGCCGCAGGCACACCGATCACGGTTGCCTGCACCCAGGAAGCGCCATTGTTTCGGGAAGTTGCGGAAAATTCCCCGCAAGCGGAGCTTACCTTCGTCAACATCCGCGAGACCGGCGGCTGGTCGAAGGACGCCGCTTCCGCCGGTCCGAAAGCCGCCGCGCTGATTGCCGCGGCCGGCGAAGAGATGCCGCCGCTACAGCTGGTGACGCTGGAGAGCAGCGGCGTTGCGCTGATCTATGGCCGGGATGAAATCGCAATCGAGGCAGCGCAGCGTCTCGCCGACCGGCTCGACATCACCGTGCTCCTGACCAAACCCGGCGACGTGATCCCACGGCGTGCCAACGAATTTCCTGTGCTCAAGGGCACGATCCGCAACGCCCGCGGACATCTCGGGCAGTTCGAGCTTGCGATCGACGATTACGCGCTGCCATCCCCATCCTCGCGCGCAAAACTCGTGTTCGGGTCGTCGCGCGATGGCGCGTCGTCGACCTGCGATCTGATCCTCGATCTCTCCGGTGGCACGCCGCTGTTTCCCGCGCATGAATTGCGTCCCGGCTATCTGCGCGCCGATCCGCGCGACAAGGCCGCCGTCGAGCGCGCGATCGCGGATGCCGGCGCGCTCGTCGGCACTTTCGACAAGCCGCGCTTTGTCAATTTCGAACCGTCGCTCTGCGCGCATTCGCGCTCGTCCATCACCGGATGCACGCGCTGTCTCGATTTGTGTCCGACCGGCGCGATCGCGCCGAACGGCAACGCGGTCGCGATCGACGCCAATGTCTGCGCCGGCTGCGGCTCCTGCGCGTCCGTATGCCCGACGGGCGCGGCATCCTATGCGTTGCCAAGCGCGGACGCCCTGATGCGACGTCTGCGCACGCTGCTGCAGACCTACCGCAAGGCCGGCGGCAGCGAGGCCGTGGTGTTGTTTCACGACGGCGAACATGGCGAGGACATCATCGATGCCCTGGCGCGGTTCGGCGAGGGCCTGCCGGCCAATGTGCTGCCGCTGCGCGTCAACGAAGTGACGCAGATCGGGCCGGAGATCATTGCCTCCGTCTTCGCCTATGGCGGCAGCGCCGCCGCGCTGCTAACGCGCGGAAAACCGCGCCACGACATCACGGCGCTTCGTCGCGCGGTCGAAACATCAGACACCATCATCTCGGCGCTCGGCTTCGGCACTGGCCTGGTCCGCATCGTCGAGACCGACGACCCGGATCAATTGCGCGCCGCGCTGGATGCCGCGCCCCGCGGGGTCGCCACACAAAAGCCGGCCAGCTTCATGCCGCGCGGCGCAAAGCGCGGCGTGCTGGAGACGACGTTTCGCGAGCTTCATCTCGCCGCGCCTGCGCCGGTCGACGTCGTGCCGCTGGCGCCGGGCGCTCCCTTCGGCACCGTGAACCTGAATGTCGACGGATGCACGCTGTGCCACGCCTGCGTCACCGCCTGCCCGACCGGCGCGCTATCTGATAATCCCGACCGCGCGATGCTGCGCTTCACCGAAAGCCTCTGCGTGCAGTGTGGGCTCTGCCAATCGACTTGCCCCGAGAAGGTCATCACGACAGAGCCGCGTCTCGACTTCCAGGCCTGGAACACGCCGCAGCGCGTGCTGAAGGAGGAAGAGCCGTTCAGCTGCATCGCCTGCGGCAAGCCCTTCGGCACCAAGAGCTCGATCGATCGCGTGCTGGCCAAGCTCGGCAGCGAGCGACACTGGATGTTCCAGGGCGCCAATGCGAAGCGGCTCGACGTCATCAAGATGTGCGCGGATTGCCGCGTCGAGGCCGTCGTGAACGAAAGCTTCGACCCGCATGCGGTGCCGCAGCGCCCGCCGGTCATGTCAACCGAAGATTATTTGCGCGCGCGCGAAGCAAAGAAGGACGATCCGCTTGGATCGTGAGCAGCCCGTGTCCGCCACCCCGCCAGATCTCAAGGCCCGCGCGACGTCGAAGGCGGCGGGCATTCCCGGCGTCAAGCACGTCATCGCGGTTGCCTCCGGCAAGGGCGGCGTCGGCAAGTCCACCACCTCCTGCAACCTCGCGCTCGGCTTTGCCGCGCTCGGGCTGAAGACCGGCGTTCTCGACGCCGACATCTACGGTCCGTCGCAACAGAAACTGTTCGGCCTGCGCGGCAAGCCGCGGCAACTCGGGCCCCGCATGCTGGAGCCGTTGGAGCGATTCGGTGTCAAGGTGATGTCGATCGGCTTTCTGGTCGAGGAAGACAACGCCATGATCTGGCGCGGGCCGATGGTGATCTCGGCGATCACCCAGCTGCTGCGCGAGGTCGCATGGAACGATCTCGACATTCTCGTCGTCGACCTGCCGCCCGGCACCGGCGATGCGCAGCTCACCATGGCGCAACAGGCGCCTCTCGCCGGCGCGGTCATCGTCTCGACGCCGCAGGATATCGCCCTGATCGACGCGCGGCGTGGCATCGCGATGTTTCAGAAGGTGAGCATTCCGATCCTGGGCCTGATCGAAAACATGTCGAGCTTCTGCTGCCCGACCTGCAACCACGTCACGCCGATCTTCGGCCATGGCGGCGCGCGGACGGAAGCCGAAAGCCGCGGCATTCCCTATCTCGGCGAAATCCCGCTGGATATGCAGATTCGCCAGACCTCCGACGACGGCCGCCCCATCGTCGCGGTCGAGCCCGACGGCGTCCATGCGAAGCATTATATCGCCATCGCCCGCGACATCTGGACCACCATTGTCACCGGCGCAGCATACCGGCCGCCGCCGCGCATCGTCATCGAATAGACGCGGGCCCGGCTCATGGGCTCATGAAGACGGCGTTGATCTGCTCTGCACCACCGACAAGGCCGAGCGCATGCAATTCATCCCGATGCAGATCGACAAGGAGGATTGCCAGCACGGCAAAAAGGGCTGCGGCGGCGACCACAAGGAACCGCGAGACGGATGCATCGGTCGCGCCGCTTTGTACGGCCGTCCGATCCCGGAGCGATGATATGAGAGCCAGCAAGGCATAGAGCATTGCGATCTCTCCTCGTCGTGGTCACCGGAGCGTAGAGCGCGATTCGGCCCATGTCGAGAATGCCCGGGAAGGACATCGTGCCACACCTGCGAGCAGGTGTGGCGAGCGCACGCGTGCATAGCTGGCCTTCCAGGTCAGATGCTTACCGAGTTAGGAGGAACGAAAGCGGGTCGGATCGATAGATCGGTTTGAGGTGATGTGGTCGATCTCGCCGCGCGTGAGACCAATGTCCGCAAGCTCGCCGTCGGTAAGGCGACACAATTGCGTTCGCAGCCTCCCGCGTTTGCGCCACTCCTGAAATGTAATCCAATACGCTTCGAGAGGACTGTAGACCTGCCGTTTGGCGGTTGCTGATCCGAACTCGGTGGTCCCTTGGATCATGCTCATTGCGGTGTCTCCCGCCTGGATTGTTTTGCCAGGCGAAGTTGCCGCAAAATGCGCCGGCGCGCTTAACTGGCGGCTTACATTTCCCTTATCGGCAGCTTATTCTTCCTGCTGCTTAAGGGTACTGAGAGGTGAGCCAGAAGGAATGGCCACTTGCGCTATCTCTTCGAGGATTACACGTTCGACACCGAACGGCGTGAACTGCATCGGGCGGCGGATGCAGTTTCGGTCACACCGCAGGTTTTTGACCTGCTCGATTACCTGATCCGGAACAGGGAGCGCGTCGTCAGCAAGGACGACCTTATCAGCGCCGTATGGAAGGGACGTATCGTCTCTGATGCTGCTTTGACAACGCGACTGAACGCTGCACGGAATGCAATCGGCGATTCCGGCGAGGGGCAGCGTCTTATCAAGACTTTGCCTCGCAAAGGCTTTCGCTTTGTTGGTACGGTGCAGGAAGCCCCATTGTGCGCGACTGCGGCAGTCGTTGCCGGGCCAAGCCATCAAATGCCGGGCCGGAATTTGCCGCCTCACCTTTCCATCGTTGTGCTCCCCTTCGCCAACCTTAGCGGCGAGGCCGAACAAGACTGCTTCGTCGATGGTGTAACTGAGAGCCTCACCACCGACCTGTCGCGCATCGGCGGCTCGTTCGTGATCGCCCGCAACAGCGCGTTCTCTTACAAGGGCAAGTCAATAGACGTTCGACAAGTCGGGCGGGACTTGAACATCCGCTATGCTCTCGAAGGCTCCGTACACCGTAGCAGCAACCGGCTTCGGGTGAACGTGCAGCTTGTCGATGCCCAAACCGCTACTCACCTGTGGACCGAGCGTTTTGAGAAACCCGTCGCAGATCTTTTCGATATGCAGGATGAAATCGTATCGAGGCTCGCCAACGCATTAGATGTCCAACTCGTTGTTGCCGAGGCGCGACGCGCGGAACGTTCGCTGAATCCCGACGCATTGGACTTAGCCTTTCAAGGTTTTGCCTGCTTGTACAAGGGGCCGACTCCCGAGCATTTAACTCGGGCGCGCGACTTTTTCGAACGTGCCTTGGCAATCGACACTCGAAATGTCCGGGCGATCGTCGGCTTAGCAATCGTCGATTTTCGAATGGCGATCACCCTGCGCACCGACAACAAGACGGAGCTCCTTTCAGCAGCCGCAACAAAGGCGGTCAAAGCACTCTCGCTGGAGCCGGACGATACATTCGCCCACTTGGTCTTGGGTGGCGTCTACATCATGACAAACCGCGCCGCCGAAGGGATTGCTGAATGCGAGCGCGTATTGGCGATTGATCGCAACGCGGCCTGGGCTCACAGCAGCATTGGTGTGGCCAAAATTCATATGGGGCGCCCCGCCGAGACCGAAGGTCACGTACTTGAGGCCTTCCGTCTCTCCCCCCGCGATACGCTTGCACACCAGTGGATGGACATTGTAGGAACGGCCAAGATGCATCTCAGTGCAGACGCCGAAGCCGCCGACTGGTTGCGACGAAGTATCGAGACCAACCGCAACTATCCTGTTGCACATTTTGCGTTGGCCGCTGCCCTGGGTCAGCTAGGCGCATTGGATGACGCGCAAGCCGCTGCGAAGGCGGGACTTGCGCTTGATCCCGACTTTACTATCCGCCGTTTCCGCGTCGGTTCATCGAGCGACGATCCGACATACCTTGCTGGGCGGGCGCGGATCTGTGAGGGTTTGCGTCTGGCCGGCGTGCCGGAGGGCTGACGACGCGATGGGTCACTATCGAGCCTCTTCGAAACCGCCGAGCGCAGCGGTGAGATTGGCGCCGAGAATATCGGACAGATAGCCGCCCTCCTGAACGAAAACGGTCGGAAGGCCGAGCCGCGCGATCGCAGCGCCGATGCGCCGGAAACCGGCCGTCGTCACCGCAAGGCCAGCGAGCGGATCATGCTCGGAGGCATCGAGGCCGAGCGCCACCACCAACGCGCCGGGCGCAAAGGCGCGGATGGTTTTTTCCGCTTCCCCGATCGCCTTGATGTAATCGTCATCGCCGGTGCCCTTCGGCAACGGGATGTTCAGATTGGCGCCGAGGCCCGGACCCGCGCCGCGCTCATGCGCATATCCCCACACGAAGGGATAGAAGAAGACAGGGTCGGCATGGATCGACACGGTGAGAACGTCTGATCGTTCGTAGAAGATACCCTGCGTGCCGTTGCCGTGATGGACGTCGACATCGAGGATCGCGACGCGCTCATGCTTGAGCCGAAGCTGCGCCGCCGCCACCGCGCTGTTGTTGAAGAAACAGAAGCCGCCCGACATGTCGGCATAGGCATGATGGCCCGGCGGCCGGCATAGCGCATACACGGCGTCTTCGCCGTCCATGACGAGTTGCGCCGCGGTCGTGGCGACATCGGTCGCGGCGCAGGCGGCGGCGTAAGTGCCCTTGCTGATCGGAGCCGCCGTATCCGCCGCGTGCCAGCCGAGGCGGCCGACGATATGGGTTGGATAGGTCGCGCCGTAACGAACCGGGTGGATGTTGGCGATCATCTCCGCACCGGAATCGCCGAGCGCGACCCAGGCGTCCCAGGCTTCCTCCATGAAGCGCAGATATTCCGCGCTGTGCACCCGTGCACGTGGCCCCTGGCCGAACAACGTAGGCTCGACGACCGTGTGCTTGCCGGCCTTCAGCCCTGCCAACAACCGGTCGGCGCGTTCGGGCTGCTCGGTGGTGCGCTTGATCACGCCGCGCACCAGGAAGAATTGCGGATCGTGGCTGCGATGCAGTTCGGTGTAGACGGCCTTCACACGGTTGCTCCGTTGGTTGGAATGAGAATCCCGCTCGGCGGTTCGGCGGCATTGCCGGCCGGCAGCGCAAGCTCCCGCGCCAGCCTGCCGACTTCGCGCCAGGCGTGACCGATATGGTGGTCGACATGCGCGGTGATGCGCTCGGGATGACCGGCCTCGATCGCGGCCAGCAGCGGCTCGTGCGTCCGCGCGATCTCATGCGGGTCGTCGTAAAGACGCCCGATCAGGCCGATCACCATGCGCAGTTCTGCCGCGAGATCATCGAACAGCCGCAGCAGGCGGCGGTTATCAGCAACTTCAAAGATCAGCCGGTGAAAGCGATAGTCCTCTTCCACCTGCCGCGCCGGATCGTCGAGATCGGCGGTCTTGTGCAGAACGTCGATCTGCCGCCGCAACGCGTCGCGCGATGCCGTCGTCAGGTTGCGCGCCGCCAGCACGCTGGCGTGCCGTTCGATGCAGAGCCGCAAATCGTAGATCTCGTCGATGTTCCTGATTTCGAGCTTGCGCACAAAAAAGCCGCGGCGCGGCTTCGCCACCAGCAGACCCTGTTTTTCCAGAAGCCGGGCCGCCTCACGGACCGGCGCGCGGCTGACGCCCAATTCCCGGGCAATCCCCGCTTCCACCACCTTGGAACCGGGCGGCAGGCGGCCCTGAACGATCGCCTGGGTCAGGATGCGCGCGACCTGGCCGACCAGATCGCTGTCCGCAACGGCCGGCAATCCAACAGGAAGAGACATAGGTCGCATCGGCTAAACCCGCGTCATTTCGTGTATAATTTTTAATCGTCGATTGTCGACAGTTTAGTCTTGCCCTAATGTCATGCCCCACGCAAGCTGAAAACGTTGGAACGTGGACAAAGGCGGAAATGACAAGCGCAGCGCAAAACACCGCAACGGCATGGCCTGCGGCTGATGACCAGACCCTCCAGATGCGGATCGACCTCGCGGCGGCCTACCGGCTCATTCACCGGCTCGGTCTGGATGACAGCATCTACACCCACATCTCGGTGCGACTGCCGGGCCGGAACGACCGCTTCCTGATCAATCCCTATGGGCTGCGTTTCGAGGAAGTCACGGCGTCCAACCTGGTGACGGTCGATCTCGACGGCAACGTCATCGACGATCCCATGGGGCTCGGCATCAACCCGGCCGGTTTCACCATTCACAGCGCCGTCCATGCCGCGCGGCATGACGCGATCTGCGTCCTGCACACGCATACGGTGGCCGGCATTGCCGTTGCCTGCCAGAAGCAGGGGCTGTTGCCGCTCAATCAATGGTCGCTGCAGTTCACCGGCTGCCTCGCCTATCACGACTACGAAGGCATTGCGCTCGATCTTGATGAGCGCGAACGCCTCGTCGCCGATCTCGGCGACAAGTTCGTGATGGTCTTGCGCAATCACGGCATGCTGACCTGCGGACGTTCCGTCGCCGAAGCGTTCAAGCTGATGCACAATCTGGAACGCTCCTGCCGCGCACAGCTCGCCGTGCAATCGTCGGGCGCCGAGTTCATTCCGCTTTCCGACGCCGTCGCCCGCAAGACGGCCGGCCAGTACGCGACCTTCTACGACGCGATCGAGCTCAACGGCGTGCCTGACAGCGAGTGGGCCGCCTTCAAGCGGATGCTCGAGCGCACCGATCCCGACTTTGCGAAGTGACAAGCGCGCCCTCGACGATCTGAGAACGCGAAGCCCATTTTCTTTAAACGAGGTATGGAATGTCCAAGCGTAAGATTTTGATGAGCGTCGCCACGATGTGCATGCTGAGCACCGCGGCAATGGCCCAGGGGCCGAAAGCAGGCGGCGTCGTCAACGCCGTGATTCAGCCGGAGCCGCCGGGCCTGATGATGGGTCTGGTCCAGAACGGCCCGACGCAGATGATCGCCGGCAACATCTATGAAGGCCTGCTGCGCTACAGCCCCAAACTGGATCCCCTGCCCGGCCTTGCCGAGAGCTGGTCGGTCAGCGAGGACGGCAAGGTCTACACGTTCAAGCTGGTGAAGGGCGTGACCTGGCATGACGGCAAGCCGTTCACGTCCGCGGACGTCCTGTTCTCGATCGATTTTTTGAAACAGACGCATGCGCGCGCCCGCGGCAATCTGGTTCAGCTCGACAAGGTGGAAGCGCCGGACGAATCCACCGTCGTCTTCACGCTGAAGCAGCCGTTCGGCCCGTTCATCGGCATCTTCGAGGTCGGCTCGCTGCCGATGATCCCGAAGCACCTCTATGAAGGCACCGATTTCAAGACCAATCCGGCCAACAACACGCCCATCGGCACCGGCCCCTTCATGTTCAAGGAATGGCAGAAGGGCTCGTTCATCCGCCTCGTCAAGAATCCGAACTACCACGTCAAGGGCAAGCCGAACCTCGACGAGATCTACTGGCACGTCATTCCGGACGCTGCCGCGCGCTCGGTCGCCTACGAGACCGGCAAGGTCGACGTGCTGCCGGGCGGCTCGGTGGAAAATTTCGACGTGCCGCGCCTGAGCAAGCTGAAGAACACCTGTGTCACCGGCGCAGGCTGGGAATTCTTCAGTCCGCATTCCTGGCTCTGGCTCAACAACCGCTCGGGTCCCACCGCGAACAAGAAATTCCGCCAGGCGCTGATGTTTGCGATCGATCGCAACATGGCCAAGGACGTGGTCTGGAACGGCCTCGGCAAGGTCGCCACCGGCCCGTCCGGCTCGACGATCAGGTACTACACTGGCGCGATGCCGAAATATGATTACGACCCGGCCAAGGCCAAGGCGCTGCTGAAGGAGGCCGGCTACAAGGGCGAGAAAGTCCGCATGCTGCCTTTGCCCTATGGCGAGACGTGGCAGCGCTGGGCCGAGATGGTTCGCCAGAACCTGCAGGACGTCGGCATCAATGTCGACATGGTCGCGACCGACGTTCCCGGCTGGAACCAGAAGGTTTCGGAGTGGGACTACGACATCGCCTTCACCTATCTCTATCAGTACGGCGATCCCGCGCTCGGCGTCGGCCGCAATTATGTCTCCAGCCAGATCGCCAAGGGCTCTCCCTTCAACAACGTCGAAGGCTATTCGAATCCCGAGATCGACAAGCTGTTCGCCGACGGCGCGGTCGCCTTCCCTGATGCGGCGCGTGAGGAAATCTATGCCAAGGCGCAGAAGATCCTGGTCGAGGACGTGCCTGTCGCGTGGATGCTCGAACTGCAATTCCCGACCATCACCCGCTGCAACGTCAAGAACCTGATCACGACCGGCATCGGCGTGAATGACGGTTTCCGTGACGCCTGGATCGAGAAGTAATCCTTCGCTCACTGGGCGTCAGGCCGCACGTCTGACGCCCGAATATCGCGCCTCCAACGCCATCGACAGCTCATGATTTCCTTCATCGCCCAGCGCATCGCGAAGGCCGTCATCGTCCTTCTCGCCCTTGTCGTGCTCAACTTCTTCCTGATCCGGATGGCGCCCGGCGATCCCGCGGTGGTGATGGCGGGCGAAGCCGGCGCGGGCGACCAACTCTTCATCGCGCAATTGCGCGAGAAGTTCGGGCTCGACCGGCCGCTGCCGGTACAACTGTTCCTGTACGTCAAAGGCATTCTCAGCCTCGATCTCGGCTTCTCGTTTCGCCAGCAGATGCCGGTCTCGAAGCTGATTCTCGATCGCTTGCCGGCGACGCTGTTGCTGACAGGGACGGCCTTCGCGATCTCGCTCGCCTTCGGCATCCTGTTCGGTGCATTGGCGGCGCGCTTTGCCGGCACCTGGGCCGACACCGCAATCACGATCGCCGCCCTGATCTTCTATGCCACGCCGCTGTTCTGGGTTGCGCTGATGGCGATCCTGCTGTTTTCGGTCACGATGGATTGGCTCCCAAGTTTTGGTTACGAGACGGTCGGCGCGGGCTACACCGGGCTTGCGCATGTGCTCGACGTCGCCGCCCATCTGATCCTGCCGGCGACCACCATCGGCCTGTTCTTCATGGCCACCTATGCCCGCATGACCCGCGCCTCGATGCTGGAGGTCAACCGGCTCGACTTCGTCAAGACGGCGCGTGCCAAGGGCCTGTCGGATGCCGTGATCCAGCGCCGCCACGTGCTGCGCAACGCGCTATTGCCGGTCGTCACCCTCGCCGGCCTGCAGGCGGGCACGCTGGTCGGCGGCGCGGTGCTGACCGAGACTGTGTTCGCCTGGCCCGGCATCGGCCGGCTGATGTACGAGGCGCTGCTGCAGCGCGACTACAATCTTCTGCTCGGCGTCTTCGTCGTCTGCTCGGCGATGGTGCTGGCCTTCAACCTGATCACGGACCTGGTCTATCGCTCCGTCGATCCTCGCATCGAGTTCGCGTCATGAAACAGGCTTCGCGCGTGCTGTTGCGCAACCCCGGCGGCATGATCGGCATCACGATCCTCGTCATCGCGGTCGCCGTCGCCCTGTTCGGTCCCCTGCTGTTTCCGACCTCCCCCTGGCGCATGGTGCAGCGGCCGTTCCTACCACCGTTCACGCTGTCAGGCTTTCCACTCGGCACCGACGCGCTCGGCCGCGACGTGATGGCCGGCATCATCTACGGCGCGCGCGTCTCGCTGCTGGTCGGCCTGATCTCCACGCTGGCATCGCTGGCCGTCGGTATCCCGCTCGGCGCGGCAGCCGGCTATTTCGGCGGCAAGGTCGACGACGCCCTGATGCGCTTCACCGAGTTCTTCCAGACCGTCCCGAGCTTTGCGCTCGCCATCGTGCTCGTCGCCATCATGCAGCCCTCCATCGTCTCGATCGTGGCCGCAATCGCCATCGTGAGCTGGCCGCCGGTGGCGCGGCTGGTGCGCGGCGAGGTGCTGTCGCTGCGCACGCGCGAGTATGTCCAGGCGGCGGTCGTGACCGGCCAGACCAACTGGTGGATCATCTGGCGCGAGATCCTGCCGAACGCATTGTCGCCCGTCATCGTACTGGCCTCGCTGATGGTCGCGACTGCGATCCTGCTGGAATCCTCGCTCTCCTTTCTCGGCCTCGGCGATCCCAATTTGATGTCGTGGGGCTACATGGTCGGCGCCGGCCGCACCGTGATCCGACAGGCCTGGTGGATCACGGTATTCCCCGGCATCGCCATCCTGGTCTCGGTGCTGGCGCTGAACCTGATCGGCGAAGGCCTCAACGACGCGCTCAACCCTCGCCTCGCCAAGGGAGGACGCTGAGCATGACCGTCGCCGTCAAGAACCTGAAGCTCGCGCTGCCGCCGGGCGGCGACCGTACCCATGCCGTGGATGACGTCTCGTTCGAGCTATCTGCCGGAAAAATCCTCTGCGTGGTCGGCGAATCCGGGTCCGGCAAGTCGATGTGCGCCCACGCGTTGATGGGGCTGTTGCCGGATGCGGTGACGGCCGAATCCGGAGAGATTCTGTTCGAAGGAAAGAACCTCGTGTCGCTCAGCCCTGCGGAATGGCTGGCGCTCCGCGGCCGCGGCATCGCCATGGTGTTCCAGGAGCCGATGACGGCGCTCAATCCCTTGATGCGAATCGGCGAGCAGATCGCCGAGATGTTCGAGGCCCACGGCCTGCTGACTCCGAAGGAGCGGCAGCAGAAAGCCCTCGCGTTGATCCGCGAGGTCGGCCTGCCCGATCCCGAACGCGCGGTGCGCGCCTATCCGCATCAACTGTCCGGTGGCCAGCGCCAGCGCGCCATGATCGCGATGGCCCTGGCGCTCGAGCCCGCCGTGCTGGTGGCGGACGAACCGACCACGGCGCTCGACGTCACGACGCAGGCGCAGATCCTGAAACTGATCCGCGACCTGCAGCGCCGCCGCAACATGGCCGTCATGTTCATCACCCATGATTTCGGCGTCGTCGCCGAGATTGCCGATCGCGTGGTCGTGCTCCAGCACGGCAAGGTGGTCGAACAGGGCACCGCCGACGACGTGCTGCTGCGCGCGCAACATCCCTATAGCCGTGCCTTGCTGGCCGCCGTGCCCACCTTGCAGCCGCCGCAGCGCGCTTCCCTGCTCGACCGCAGCAAGGCGGTGGAAGTGGTCGGCCTCGGCAAGACCTATGTCAGCGGCGGCGGCTGGTTCCGCAGCGAGCGCCGCGTGCAGGCGGCAAAGGACGTCAGCTTCGACATTTTTCGCGGCGAGACGCTCGGTCTGGTCGGCGAATCCGGTTCGGGAAAATCCTCGGTGGCCAGACTTGTGATGCGCCTGATCGAACCCGACGCCGGCAGCGTCCGCATCGGCGATGTCGATCTCACCCGGATTGGCGGCAGGGCCTTGCGCGAACAGCGCCGCCGCATCCAGATGGTGTTTCAGGATCCTTTCGCCTCCCTCAACCCGCGCCGGAAAGTCGGCAACATCATCACCGACGGCCCGATCGCACATGGCGTCGATCCGGCGGCGGCGCGCAAGCGTGCGGGCGAATTGCTCAGCCTCGTCGGCCTCAATGCGAGCGCGATGGAACGGTTTCCGCACGAATTCTCCGGCGGGCAGCGGCAGCGCATCGGCATTGCGCGGGCGCTGGCGCTCGACCCGGAAATCCTGGTCGCCGACGAAGCGGTCTCCGCGCTCGACGTATCAGTTCAAGCGCAGGTGCTGGACCTGCTGGAGGATCTGAAGGCCCGCCTCGGCCTGTCGATGCTGTTCATCACCCACGATTTGCGCGTGGCCGCACAGATCTGCGACCGCATCGCGGTGATGCAGCACGGCGCAATCGTCGAACTCAAATCGGCCGCCCTGCTGTTCGCGGCCCCCGAGCACGCCTACACCCGCGAGCTGTTGTCTGCCGTGCCCGGCCAGACGTTATCGTCCAAGGCCGCATGAACAGGACCGCTTGAACGATGCGTTGTGTTCTCGTCAGCAAGAGCCTCGATCTCCGCGGATACCTCGGCGCGCAATTCCTTCGTGCCGCCGATCGCATCGAAATCGTCAGTCATCCGCACCATGGGCCCGCCACGGACATCCGCCTCGCAGTGGCCTGGCACCCGCCGGACGATGCATTCGATCACTATCCCCATCTGCAGGCGGTCTGCTCGATCGGCGCCGGCGTCGACAACATTCTGGCCTGCCCCAGCCTGCGCCCCGGAGTCGAGGTGATCCGCGTCGTCGATCCCGCCCAGGCGCAGATGATGTCGGGTTTCGTGGCCTGGCACGTCATCGGCCATCAACGGCGCTTTGCGACCTATCAGGCACAGCAGCGCGAGGAGCGCTGGCAGCGTCTCGCCCTGCGCCGGGCGCAAGACGTGCCGGTCGGCATTTTGGGATTTGGCGAGATTGGCCGCACGGTAGCCACGGATCTCCCCGTCATGGCGTGGAGCCGGACTGCAAAGGAGACGCCACCGGGCATAAGTGGTTTCGACGGCACCGCCGGCCTCGATGCCATGCTCGGCCAGACCGAGGTTCTCGTGAACCTCTTGCCCCTGACGCCGGAGACCCGGGGCATCCTCAACCGCACGACATTCGCCCGAATGTATCGCGGCAGCTACCTGATCCAGGTCGGCCGCGGCGAACATCTGGTCGAAGCCGACCTGCTCGCCGCGCTGGAGAGCGGCCAGCTGGCCGGCGCCGCGCTCGATGTGTTCTCGGCCGAACCCTTGGCGCCGCGCCATCCGTTCTGGCGGCATCCCCGCATTGTCGTCACTCCCCACGACGCCTGCGAAGTCAGTGTCGAAGCGATCGGCGCGACGTTTCGCGCGACCGCGGAAGCGATACGGGCGGGCCGCCGGCCGCCGCATTCCATTGACCGCGAACGCGGCTACTGAGCGACAGAAAATGAATATTCTCGTGCCGGGCTCGTCTCCCGCGACGCTTGCCACCCATCCGGTCGATACGCTGCGCGCCGCGTCCGCCATCCCGGAAGCGCAGGCGCAACGGCTGGCGGCCGAGCACTACGGCCTGATCACCGCCGTGCATCGGCTCGACAGCGAGCGCGACCAGAATTTTAGGCTGCGATCGCTGAGTGGCCGCGAATATGTCCTGAAGATTGCCAATCCCGCGGAAGATCGCGCGGTGATCAACCTGCAGACGGAGGCCCTGCTTCACCTCGCGGCTGCCGATCCCGACCTGCCGGTGCCGCGTATCTTTCCGGCGCGCAACGGCATGACCGAGCTGGATATCGCGTTCGACGACGGCTCGACGCGGGTCGTGCGCCTGTTGTCATTCCTTCCGGGAACGCCGATGCATGCGGTGACGGGATCGGCGGTGCTGCGCCGCGATCTCGGCCGCTGCGCCGCGCGGCTGGCGCGCGGCCTTTCCGATTTCAGCCATCGCGGCGCCCATCACAAACTGCTGTGGGACCTGCAGCACGCCACCGAAGTGCGCCCACTCGTCGACGCCGTTCCGGCCGAGCGGCGCGGCCTGATCGAGGACGTTCTCGGTGGTTTCGAGGCCCATGCCCTGCCAGTGCTTGCGCAATTGCCTAGCCAGCCCGTCCATAATGACCTCAACCCGCACAACGTTGTCGTCGATCCCGAAACCTGCGCCGGCGTCGCCGGTATCATCGATTTCGGCGACCTCACCTGCACGGCACGGGTCAACGACCTCGCGATCACGGCGGCGTATCAGGTTGCCGATAGCGACGATCCGCTTGCGCCGGCCTGCGAGATGATCGCGGCCTATCATGCCGCGCTTCCGCTCGGCGCAGCCGAACTCGACGTGCTGTTCGACCTGATCGCCACGCGCATGGCCATGACGGTCGTCATCAGCAGTTGGCGCGCCGCCCGTTATCCTGCTAACCGGAACTACATTCTGCGCAACAATGCCGCGGCATGGGCGCGGCTGCAGCGTATGGTGAAACTCTCGCGCGACCAGGCGAGAGTTCAGATCCAGCGCGCCTGCGATGTGGAGTAGAGAAATGTCCGCCGCCGACGAGGCCACACAAGACCTGATCGCGCGCCGCAACCGCCTGCTCGGGCCGGCATACCGGCTATTCTACGAACAACCCGCGCAATTCGTCCGCGGCGAAGGCGTCTGGCTATACGACACGGCCGGAGATCGCTATCTAGACGCCTACAACAACGTCGCCTCCGTCGGTCACTGCCACCCGCACGTCGTGCAGGCGATTGCGCGGCAGGCCGCCGTGCTCAACACCCATACGCGCTATTTGCACGAGACCGTGCTCGATTTCGCAGAACGGCTGCTGGCGACGTTTCCGCACCAGATCGGCCACGTCATGTTCACCTGCACCGGCAGCGAGGCCAACGACCTCGCGCTTCGCGTGGCGCGAACCTGCACCGGCGGCACCGGCTTCATCGTCACGGCAAACGCCTATCACGGCGTCACCAGCGCGCTGACCGAGCTGTCGCCTTCGCTCGGGCTGCCGCTTCCGCAAGGAAGCCACGCGCGGTTAGTGCCAGCGCCGGGCTCGGGCAAAAACGCCGCTGAAATCTTTGCCGGGCACGTCAACGTCGCGCTGGAAGATATGAAGCAGAGCGGCATCCGCCCGGCGGCGCTGCTGGTCGATACGATCTTTTCCAGCGACGGCGTGTTCGCCGATCCGCCCGGCTTTCTGCGCCCCGCGGTCGAGGCCGCACGCGCGGCCGGCGCGCTGTTCATCGCCGACGAAGTGCAGCCCGGCTTCGGCCGCTGCGGCGAAGGGATGTGGGGCTTTGCGCGCCACGACCTCATTCCCGATCTCGTCACCATGGGCAAGCCGATGGGCAATGGCCATCCCGTAGCTGGTATGGCGGCACGACCGGAGTTACTGGCGGAGTTCGGCCGGCGGTCGCGCTACTTCAATACTTTCGGCGGCAACCCGGTGTCGGCTGCCGCCGGCATTGCGGTTCTCGACGTGATCGAGCGGGAAGGATTGATGGGGAACGCGCGGGACACCGGTGCTTATCTGATCAAGCTGCTCACGGAGCTGCGGGCGCGGCACACATTGATCGCCGAGGTACGTGGCGCGGGTTTGTTCGTCGGCGTCGAGTTGCGGCGCGGTGGGCCGAGCGGCACACCTGCCACGGCGGAGGCCACGCGCATCGTGAACCTGTTACGTGAGCGGCACGTGCTGATCAGTTCGGCCGGACCGCACGGCAACGTGCTCAAGATCCGGCCGCCTCTCGTGTTCCGTACCGAACACGCAGACATGCTCGTCCAGCGCCTCGATCAGGCACTGGCCGAACTGGAGGTGATGTCAGATCAACAAGGAGGCGCGGCTTAAGCGCCGGCGGACGGCAGGCTGGCGGCCGCGATGGCCACGATCTGAGACAGCCGGCGGCCGATCCGGGAGGACGCGCTGCTGAGCAATGAACGAACCTGTCGCATCTCTTCGTCTTCCATATGCGCCGGGGGCAAGGCGCACAGGGAAAATGGTCCCGATCGGCTAAGTAGTCGAGATATCAGGGAAAATAGCAATGTGCGCTTCGTCGAAGCGCCATTTGGCAGTGGAATTATTGCCGCGATCGACCCGCAGGCGGAGCAAATTTTCTCCCCGGATTCGGACCTATAATCCGGTGATGCCGCTGTCGACCGCCAGCGTCTGGGCGTTAACGTAGACGCTCTCGTCGGACATGAAGAACAGCGCCGCATAGGCAATTTCCCAGCCCGTCGCCATCCGCCCGAACGGCACGCCCGCCGCACTTCGCGATGGCCGGCCGGCGCTGGTGTGGCGGCCGAGCGGCGTGTCAACCAGTCCGGGGCAGATGGTGTTGGCGCGGATGCCGCGGCGGGCGCCTTCCTTGGCGACATTGCGCATCAGGCCGCCGAGCGCTGCCTTCGACGCGTCATAGGCGATCAATTGCGAGCCGGAACGAAGCGCTGCGATCGACGAGATGAACACGATCGAGGAGCCGTCGGCGATATGCTTGAGCGCCTTGCGGCAACAGAGCATCGGTCCGGTGAGATTGACCGCAAACGTGTCGTTCCACTCCTTGAGATCGACCCCTTCCAGGCCGAGCGCGCCAACCCCGATGCCGACATTGAGCACCATGCCGTCGAACCCGCCGAGTCCCTCGCGCGCCTCGTCGATCATCCGGTTCACGGCGTCTTCGCGCGAAATGTCGGCCTCGATCGAAAATGCCTTGCCGCCTTCGGCAACGATGCGTTGCACAGTATCGTCAGCGCTGGCCCGGTTCACATCGGCGACCGCAACCTGCGCCCCTTCCCGCGCAAACAGCAGCGACATCGCCCGGCCGTTTCCGACCGGATCGGTGGCGGCATCGAACGTGCTTTGTCCGCCGCCAACGATAAGAATCTTGCGGCCCTGAAGACGCCCGCGGCCCGGAGCCTCGCCCGCGGATTCCGCGCTGAGCTGGCGCACATAGCGAATTTTGTCAGTCATCGTCTCTTATCCCACGTTTTGCGCGGCCTGCGGCGCGCCCAGGAGCCTGCGCAGCGAACCCAAAACTTCCTTGGGCCTGTCGTGGTGAAGCCAGTGGCCGGCGCCTGCGATCTTCACCAGTTCGGCCTGCTTGAAATGCGCGAGCAGGCCCTCGGGATCGGGAAGGAAGCTTTCGTCGCCCCACATCAACAGGGTCGGACAGGTGATGCGCGACCACAGGGCGACATATTCGTCCGACGACAGCCGATACGGCGCCCTCGCCCGCTGATAATGGTCGAACTTCCAGCGGTAGAGGCCGTCAGTGCCTTTCCGGACGCCATGGCTGGCAAGATGAAGCGCCAGTGCCGGCGTCAGCCGCTTGTTACGCGTAGACAGCCGCTGCGCGGCTTCCTCGACCATTCGGAACGTACTCTCCTGATGCTCCGCGATACGGTCGAGCTGGCCGATCCATCGCGCCATCTGTTCGTGGATTGGCGCCGGTTGCGAGCCCGCGAGGAACGCGCCGTCGAGCACGGCGAGACGCGACACCTCCTCCGGGAAGGTCCCGGCATAGGCCAGCGCGACCATGCCGCCCATCGAATGACCGACGATCGCTGCGTCCTGCAAGTCAGCAGAGCGCATCAGCTGGGTGAGGTCATAGACATTGTCGGTCAGGCTATAGCTGCTTCCCTTCGCCCATTCGGAATCGCCGTGCCCGCGCAGGTCCGGTGCCATGATGTGGAAATGGGGCTGCAAGTCTCGCGCGATCGCATCCCAGTTGCGGCAGTGGTCGAGGCCGCCATGGACCAGGATCAATGGCGGCGCTGATACATTGCCCCAGTCGACATAGTGCAACCGCAGCCCCTGCGACTCGTAAAAGCGATCTGCCGGTTCGGCCATCGTGTCTCTCGCGCAGCTCGCTTCCTATTTCGGCGCAAATCCGAACGTGCGTTCGAAGCGCTTGGCGTAATCGGGCCACACCTCGGGATTGACGATACGCGGCGGCCGCTTGCCGTCGAGCGCGTCGAGAATCTGCTCGGCGGCGATTTTGCCCATGTTGATGCGCGCTTCCTTGGTCACGCCCGCCGTGTGCGGGCTCGCCAGCACGTTGTCGAACTGCAGCAGCGGATGCTCCGGCGGCGGCGGCTCCTTGTCCCAGACATCGAGGCCGGCGCCTGCGATACGCTTGTCGCGCAACACTTCGTACAGCGCCTCCTCGTCATGAATGAAGCCGCGCGCCGTGGTGACGAAGAATGCGTGCGGCTGCATCAGCGCGAATTCACGCGCACCGATCATGCGGCGGTTGTCCTTGGTGAGCGGACAGGAAATCGAAACGAAATCCGAACGGCGCATCAGGTCGTGCAGCTCGACCTTCTCGCCGCCGCGGGCGGCGATTTCTTCCGCGGAGAGATAAGGATCGTAGGCGATCACCTTCATATGCAAGAGTCCCTTGCAGAGCTCGGCGATGCGGCGGCCGACATTGCCGATCCCGACGATGCCGACGGTCTTGCCCTGCACCTCGTTGCCGATCAGCGAATTGCGATTGACGTTGGCCTGGCGCCGCAGCGCGCGGTCGGATTCGAGGATGCGCTTGGACAGCGTCAGCATCATGCCAAGCGCGTGCTCGGCGACCGAATTGGCGTTGCCACCGGTTTGATTGACGACAAGCACGCCCGCCGCCGTGCAGGCATCGACATCCACGGGATCGAAGCCCGCGCCGTTCGAGGAAACGATCAGGAGGTTCGGCGCCCGCCGCAACAGATCCTGGTCGACGTGGAAATGCCGCGCGATCTCGTCGCGCGCGGCGCCAACCTGATAGGCATGCGCCGCCGACAGGATCGGCGCTGCGACCGCGTCCGGGCTGTCGTTTTCCAGCCGGTCGAGCCGCACGTCGGCGCGCGCCTTCAGGATATCGACATAGATCTCGTGGGCGAGATATTTGACATAGAACACGCGCTTGTTGTTGACGGTCATTTTCCTTGGCAACTTTCAGTTCGGAAGAACGTGGAGCTCGTGATTTGACGAGTGGCCACTCGCGAGCGGATCAGGGTGCAGGTCAAGTATGGGCGGAGTGGACAAGGCAGCCAGCGCCGCCATATTGGCAGCAGTCCAGACACATCCAGCATGGCACCCCTCCCGACATCTTTTCCTGTTTATCTCACATGGTCGCATGCTGACTGAAGCGGCGCGAGGCGCAGAGCAGGATACGATCGGAACATGTTGACAATCTCGCCGAGGGCGTCAAGTTCGCCGCTCCTGGGATGAACGCCAACCAAAAATCGGCGCGGGCAAAGGAGACCAAAATGGCGGTTGCGGAGGAAAAAACCTCGCCCGAAACCTCTGCGAAGAGCTGGCACGGTATCTTGCTGGAGACGCTCAAGCGCAACGATGTCCGCCTCGTCCCCTATGTGCCCGACCGCATCCTGACGCCGCTGATCAAGAACCTGCACGCCGACCCGTTTTTTACGACCTTCGCCACGGCGCGCGAGGAGGAAGCGGTCGGCATCGTCTCCGGCGCCTGGATGGGCGGCATGCGGAGCGCGGTGCTGATGCAGACATCAGGGTTCGCCACGCTCGCGAACGTACTTGCCTCGCTGGCCATCCCCTATCAGATCCCGCTGATCATGTTCGTGTCCGAACGCGGCACGCTCGGCGAATTCAATTACGGCCAGTCGCTGGTGTGCCGCACCATGCGGCCGGTGCTGGATTCGCTGGCGATGGAGCACCACACCATCACCCGACTGGATGAACTCGAATTCATCGCCGACCGCTCGATCAAGCAGGCCGTCACCACGCAGGCGCCGGTGGCGCTGATCCTCTCGCCGCTGTTGACCGGCGGCAAGGTCTTCGACAAGTGAGCGATGCCAGGAAAACTGCTGAGAAAACTGCTGAGAAAACTGCAATGAACAACGATAGTCCGGCCCGCAATACCAAGGTGATGAACCGCTTCGACCTCACCTCGCGGCTGATTGCGAAGCTGAAGAACGAGGAAGCCGTGATCGGCGGCATCGGCAACACCAATTTCGACCTGTGGGCCGCCGGCCACCGGCCGCAGAATTTCTACATGCTCGGCAGCATGGGCCTCGCCTTCCCGATCGCGCTCGGCGTCGCGCTGGCGCAACCGGATCGTCGCGTGTTCGCGCTCGAAGGCGACGGCTCACTGTTGATGCAACTGGGATCGCTGTCGACGATCGCGACGCTTGCGCCGAAAAACCTCACCATGGTGGTGATGGACAACGGCATCTACCAGATCACCGGCGCGCAGCCGACGCCGGGGGCCACCGTCGCCGATCTCGTCGCCATTGCGGTGGCAAGCGGGCTCACCAACAGCAGCTGGGCGGCGGACGAAGACGATTTCGAGCGCCTGATCGAAAAATCCATGTCGGCCGAAGGCCCGACGCTGATCGGCGTGCGCATCGACGACAAGCCGGGCACAGGCACCACCCGTCGCGATCCCGTGCAGATCCGGGAGCGTTTCATGCACGGTATGGGCGTCAGGGAGCCACTCTGACGGATTAACCACATTGCCTCACGCGCGGCGCATGGACTTACCGCACGGAATGTGCGTTATGCCGTCCCGATGACGATTATCCTTCGACTTTTCGCCTGGGGCCTGGCCGCAGCCATCGCTTTCGCGACCCTCGGGCCGGCGAGCCAACGGCCCCACTTGAAGCTCGGGCAGAACGGCGAGCACGCGCTGGCCTTTGTGCTGCTGGGGCTCGCTTTCGGGCTGGCTCACACGCGCAACCGTTCGTTTACGGCGACGCTCGTCATTGCCTTCACTGGCCTGATCGAAATCCTGCAGCTCTGGGCGCCAGGCCGGCACGCGCGCATGACGGACTTCGTGGTCGACGCGTTGGCCGCATCTCTCGGCCTTCTGGTTGCCGCGGTGCTCGACTGGAAGCTCAGGCGAACGCAGCGGTCGCTGCCGTAACCCACAAAGATTCCTCGCAGGCGCGGCCTGCGAGGAATCTCAGCCAATTGCTTTGGTTCGTCAGTCGAGGATCCGCACCACCCTGCGCGTCCGCGGCTCCACGATGACGCGGCGATCATTGACCACGGCATAGCGGTATTCGGTGTGCTGCGGCACCGTGCGCAGTTCGACAGTCGCCGGCAGCGGCTCGCCTACCACTACCTGCTCACGGACCACGACAGAACGATCGCGCGGAACCGAATTGATCACCGCGTTCGGAATTTCCACGGCCGCGCCGACCGCAGCACCGACGGTGCCGCCGACGATGGCGCCGACTGGACCCGCGGCTTCACCGCCGCGCGCGGCGCCTTCCGCCGCGCCTTGCGCGGTGGTCGACTGGGCAAACGCGGCGCCCGACATCATGAGCGAGGCGGCAAGCACGGAAACAGCCAAACGATTATTCATTGCATCCTCCAGTAAACTGATGATGCATTTCAACCACGGGCGGCGTCAGAAGTTCCGGTTCCAATGCGGCAGCAAAAAGGGCCGCGCCGAAATCTCGACGCGGTTCCAAGTCACAGGGAGAAACAAAAATCAGGCTTTGGCGACCTCGTGGCTTGCCATCATTTCGAGCGCGCGCACCATTCCCGAATGGTCCCAGGCCTTGCCGCCGTGCGCGGTGCAGGAAGAGAACAATTGCTGCGCGACTGCCGTGCTCGGCAAGGAAATGCCAAGCGCCCGCGCGCCTTCCAGCGCCAGGTTGAGATCCTTCTGGTGCAGCTCGATACGGAAGCCCGGCTCGAAGTTGCGCTTCACCATGCGCTCGCCATGCACTTCGAGAATGCGCGACGAGGCGAAGCCGCCCATCAGTGCCTGCCGCACCAGCGCCGGATCAGCGCCTGCTTTCGACGCAAACAGCAGCGCCTCGCCGACCGCCTCGATCGTCAGCGCGACGATGATCTGGTTGGCGACCTTTGTCGTCTGCCCGTCGCCATTGGCGCCGACGAGCGTGACGTTCTTGCCCATCTTGTCGAAGATCGGCTTCAGGGTGTTGAACGCACGCTCCGGTCCACCGACCATGATGGTAAGGCTCGCCGCCTTGGCGCCGACCTCGCCGCCGGAAACCGGCGCATCGAGGTAGTCGGCGCCGAGCGCCTCCACCTTCTTGGCAAACTCCTTGGTCGCGAGCGGCGAGATCGAACTCATGTCGACGACGATCTTGCCCTTCGAGAGGCCCTTCGCAACGCCATCAGGCCCGAACAGCACCGCTTCCACATGCGGCGTATCCGGCACCATGATGATGACGATGTCGCCCTGCTCGGCGACGTCCTTGGCCGACTTGCAGACCACGCCGCCGGCCGCAACCAGCTCCGGTGCGACAGGTACGACATCATGCAGGAACAGGCGGTGGCCGGCAGCCTGGAGATGGCCCGCCATCGGGCGCCCCATGGTGCCAAGGCCGATAAAGCCGATATTGGTCATTTCAACTCCCCTTTGTCGTTTCTTGTTCAGGTGTCGGCCGTCAACGCGGCGTGCCAACCGAGACCTTCGACCGTCGTCGTCCTCGGTTTGTATTCGCAGCCGATCCAGCCACGATAACCAATAGCGTCGAGATGGCGGAACAGGAAGGGATAGTTGATCTCGCCCGTCCCCGGCTCATTGCGGCCGGGATTGTCGGCGAGCTGGACGTGGGCGATGCGCGGCAGATGTCTTTGCAGGGTGCGCGCAAGGTCGCCCTCCATCACCTGCATGTGGTAGATGTCGTACTGCACGAACAGATTGCTCGAGCGCACGTCGGCGATGAGCTGAAGTGCCTGCGCCGTCCTGTTCAGGAAGAAGCCGGGAATATCGATCGTGTTGATCGGCTCGATCAGGAGCTTGATCTCCTCCCTGGCCAGCGCATCCGCCGCAAAGCGCAAATTGCCGACCAATGTCTCGTTGAGATCGACAGCGTCCGCGCCGTCGGGCGCGATGCCGACGAGGCAGTTGAGCTGCCGGCAATCGAGCGCCTTGGCATAGTCGATGGCGCGGGCGACGCCGTCGCGAAACTCGTCGACCCGGTCAGGCAGGATGGCGATGCCGCGTTCGCCGGCGCCCCAATTGCCGGCGGGGAGATTGTGCAGCACCTGCGTCAGCCCGTGCTGGTGCAACTGCTCGCGCAGATCGGCCTTGTCGAAATCATACGGGAATAGATATTCGACCCCGTTGAAGCCCGCGGCCTTGGCGGCGGCGAAGCGCTCGAGAAACGGCTGTTCGCCGAACAGCATGGTGAGGTTGGCGGCAAATTTCGGCACGATCTACTCTCCCCTTACGCCGGCAGCAGCTTGCCGGATTGCGGCGCGCTCGATTTGGCCGGCGTATCGTCCAGCGGCAGGTCGAGCACCTCCTCGAATTCGACGATATTGTCGATCTCGGTGCCCATCGAGATGTTGGTGACGCGTTCGAGAATGAACTCGACGACAACAGGCACCTGGAATTCGGCCATCCATTCGCGCGCAGTCGCAAACGCCGCCTGCGCGTGGTTCGGGTCGGTGACACGGATCGCCTTGCAGCCGAGCCCTTCGGCCACCGCGACGTGGTCGACGCCATAGACCCCGATCTCAGGCGCGTTGATGTTCTCGAAGGAGAGCTGGACATGGTAGTCCATCTCGAAACCGCGCTGCGCCTGGCGGATCAGCCCGAGATAGGAGTTGTTCACGACGACGTGGATGTAGGGCAGCTTGAACTGCGCGCCTACCGCGAGCTCCTCGATCAGGAACTGGAAATCATAGTCGCCCGACAGCGCCACGATCTGGCGCGAAGGATCGGCGGCGCGAACGCCGAGGGCTGCGGGAAGCGTCCAGCCGAGCGGACCGGCCTGCCCGGCATTGATCCAGTTGCGCGGGCCGTAGACGCCGAGGAACTGCGCGCCGGCGATCTGCGACAGCCCGATCACGCTGACATAGCAGGTGTCGCGGCCGAATGCCTTGCTCATCTCCTCATAGACGCGCTGCGGCTTGATCGGCATGTCGTCGAAATGGCTCTTGCGCAGCATCGTTCGCTTGCGGTCCTGGCACGCCGCCGGCCACGCCTGACGCTCCCGGAGCTTGCCGGCCTTGCGCCACTCCTTGGCAACCGTAACAAATAACTCGAGCGCCGCTTTTGCGTCCGACACAATGCCGAAATCGGGATTGAAGACGCGCCCGATCTGCGTCGGCTCAATATCGACATGCACGAATTTGCGACCCCTGGTGTAGGTCTCGATCGAACCGGTGTGGCGGTTGGCCCAGCGGTTGCCGATCCCGAGCACGAAGTCGGATTGCAGCATGGTGGCGTTGCCGTAGCGGTGGCTGGTCTGCAGACCCACCATGCCCGCCATCAGCACGTGATCGTCAGGGATCGCGCCCCACCCCATCAGCGTCGGCACGACAGGCACATTGACGGCCTCGGCGAACTGCACCAGCAGGTCGGAAGCATCGGCATTGATGACGCCGCCGCCGGCCACGATCAGCGGCCGCTCGGCGGCATTGAGCATCTCCAGCGCTTTTTCGATCTGCTTGCGCGTCGCCGCCGGCTTGTAGACCGGGAGCGGCTCATAGGTCTCGTCGTCGAACTCGATTTCCGCAAGCTGCACGTCGAGCGGCAGGTCGATCAGCACCGGGCCCGGTCGGCCCGAACGCATGATGTGAAACGCCTGGCTGAACACGCGCGGCACCAGCGCCGGCTCGCGCACCGTGACCGCCCATTTCGTCACCGGCTTTGCGATCGACTCGATATCGATGGCCTGAAAATCTTCCTTGTAGAGCCGCGCGCGCGGCGCCTGCCCGGTGATGCACAGGATCGGAATCGAATCCGCAATCGCCGAGTAGAGCCCGGTGATCATGTCGGTGCCGGCCGGCCCCGAGGTGCCGATGCAGACGCCGATGTTGCCGGCCTTGGCGCGGGTATAGCCCTCGGCCATGTGGGAGGCGCCCTCGACATGGCGCGCCAGAATGTGCCCGATCGAGCCGCGCTTCTTCAGCGCCGAGTAAAGCGGATTGATCGCAGCCCCCGGCACGCCGAAGGCGATCGTCACCCCCTCCTTTTCCAGGATCCGCACAGCCGCATCGATCGCCCGCATCTTCGCCATGTCGCGCCTCGCTCAACTCTGTTGGCTCTGGCGGCGATCTTCGTGTTGGCGAGAGATGATCTCAACGCGCGCGATTTTATTTCCCGCGGAGTGGAAGGAAGTAAAGGAAAGTGCGCAATCTCAATCGCTTAGACCGAAACCACCGTGGAAGGCCGCCAGGCCGCGGCCTCATCCGAACGGCTGTGCGAGCTTCCCTCTGCCGGTACCCGCGCATGCGCATCTCAATGCGCGACCTCGCCAGGGCAAACAGGTGATCCGTCCCGTCGTCTGCGCACTTATTGCCTCGTCACCTTGACGGTGTGTTCTCCCGCCCGTACGCCTGCTGCGCTAGCCTATGCCCGCCGCCAGAAAGCCCCCATGCTCGGACTGCTGACACTGCCAATCGAATTGTTGCGTCTCGCCTTCTATGCGTTTCAGGGTCTGGTCGATGCACTGCGAGCGCGCAATCGGCTGCGCTGCGAATTCACGGTCTTGATCAACGCATCGCGCGATGCCGTGTGGCGGCTTGGTACCGCGGACCGCTGCGTGCTGGATGGGCCGCCGACCATAGAGATGTCATCCGAACGTGTACCTGACAGCCCTGACCTTTGGCTGACACGTATCACCGTCGGCGGCCAACCGCAGTCGCAGATCGTCTCGTACGAGCTCGAGCGCGATGAGAGCAAAGGGATCTTGCGCATGCGGCTGGTGGCGCATCCATTATCCAAGCCGCCCGAGGGCGGGCGGGATGTCGAATCGGGAATTATCGTCGAAGCGACGCCGGAGGGGACGGCGCTCACGATGTTCAACGAATTGACCGTGCGCTCCTTTCGCGACCGCATCATCTATCCGGTGGCGCCGCGCCGGATGGGAAACCTGATCAAGCAGCAATGCGAAAAGGATGCCGGTACCCACAGCCGCCTTGCCGCCCTGGGCAACCATGGCTTGCTGCTGTCGGCCGTGGCACTCCTGAGCTTTTGCTACCTGTTCGGCTGGAAATTGGGGCTGCTTCTTTCGATCGTCATCGTCATCCACGAGGCCGGACACGTCGCGGCGATGCTCATGGCGGGCGTCGGCGTACGCGGCATCTACCTCATCCCCTTCTTCGGCGGGGCGGCCGTCCCCAGGACGGCCTACCGGACCGAGGGCCGGCTCGGCTTCATTGCGCTGATGGGACCGGGTCTCAGCCTCATTCCGACGCTCGGCCTTTTCGCGCTCTATCGGTCAACCGGCGACATTCAGCTCAGGCAAGCGATGGAAATGTTCGCCGTCGTCAATGCAGCCAACCTGCTGCCGATCTATCCGCTCGATGGCGGAATGATTCTCAACGCGCTCATTGGCTCGGTGAGCCGGAAGTCCGCACTGATCGTCGGTTGGATCGGGGTACTGGTTGGCCTCGGCCTTGCGATATATTTCCAATCCTTTCTAATCGGGATTCCGTTTCTGCTGTTTGCACTGCAGCGCTATCTCAGCGGTGGCCAAACGCTCGAACTCGAACGGCTGTCGATCGGCAGCGGATTGGCCCTTGCCCTCGCTTCGATCGCCACCTTCATCCTGTATGTCGTTGTCATCACGTCGATGATTCCGGCCGCTCGCATCTAATACGTCCCGGCGCATCCAAACGGATTGAATCGCCCGTCATCGGGCGACATTTCAAGCAACCCGCTGGCTCGCAATCGCGCGTGCGCGCAGTAACCTAGTCGAGATTCTTCCGCTTCAACTTCATCTGCATATCGAACTTGAGATCGTACTTCTTGCCGTCCGCGCAGACGGCGTCATCGACCTCGAACTGCTGATCGTCTTCATCCATTTCGAGCTTTCCGCCCGAGCATCCTTCTGCCTGAACCGCCGCGACAAGCTTTGCGCGCTCGTCTTCGGTAACGGCGCGATCCGCGAGCGCGGGAAGCACCGACAGGACGAGGATTGCAGCTGATATCGTCAATCGCATGATCGAATTCCTCCTGTGGAAGCCGCCTTGAGCCAACCCGTTCGCCTCGCAGGGCGGAGCAGAAGAAGGGCCCCGGGTATCGACCGAGGCCTTCACATGCCGTCTGTCGGCGACCGATCCGTGCGCGAGTTGAATGCCTGCGCCTGGAAATTGTTCCGCATTGCAACCAATTCGCCGGCTCACCGCCCCAGTCGCCGGGAGGATCATTGCATAGCGCCTTCAACTACCGATAGACTGCCGTGGCGTCACCGAATCGAAAGAGGACGTGCGATGACCGATATCCCCGCTAACGCCGCGCCCCAATCTAGCAGCGCTGAGCCGAGCCTTCATCGGGTCATGGGCCCCTGGCTGCTCCTGCTGTTCATCGTCGGCGACATCCTCGGCACCGGGATCTACGCGCTCACGGGACAGGTGGCGAAACAGGTCGGCGGTGTCGTATGGCTGCCTTTCCTGGTTGCCTTTGTGGTCGCCCTGATGACCGCCTTCAGCTATCTCGAGCTGGTCACGAAGTATCCGAAAGCTGCCGGCGCGGCTCTCTACACGCATAAAGCCTTTGGCATCCATTTTATTACATTCATTGTCGCATTTGCGGTGATGTGCTCAGGCATCACCTCGGCCTCGACCGCTTCCCGGGCTTTCGCCGCGAACATGTCACACGCCATGGGGCTGAACCTGACGGGCTTTGGCATTTCGATCACCGGCCTCGCTTTCATGGCGATCGTCGCCGCCGTCAATTTCCGCGGCGTCGGCGAGAGCGTGAAGGCCAACGTCGTTCTCACCTGCGTGGAGCTGACGGGACTGCTGATCATCATCGCGATCGGCCTTTGGGCGATCGGGCTGGGTCAGGGCGACGTCTCGCGCGTCGTTCAGTTTCGCTCGATCCCGGACGGCGGCATCTTCTGGCCGGTGATTGCCGCGACCACGCTCGCATTCTTCGCCATGGTCGGCTTCGAGGATTCGGTCAACATGGCCGAGGAATGCAAGGATCCGACCCGTCACTTTCCGAAGGTGTTGCTTGCGGGCCTCGTGATTACCGGCGTCATCTATGTCCTGGTCTCGATCTCGGCCATCACGCTGGTCGCGCCGGAGCAACTGGGTGAAGGCGAAACACCCCTTTTGAAAGTGGTGCAACAGGGTGCGCCGAATTTTCCAATCTGGATTTTTGGATTCATCACCATGTTTGCGGTGGCCAATAGCGCGCTCATCAACATGCTGATGGCCAGCCGCCTCGTGTATGGCATGAGCCGCGAGCATGTGCTGCCGCCATCGCTCGGAAAAGTCCACAGGACGAGGCGGACGCCCTATGTCGCCATCGGCTTCACGACCCTGCTGGCATTTGCCCTGATCACGTTTGTCGGCGAGGTGCCGGCACTCGGAGGCACCACCGCGCTTCTCCTGCTGTGCGTCTTTACCGTGGTGAATGTGGCGGTGCTGGTGCTCCGGCGCGATCCTGTCGATCACCAGCATTTCCGCACGCCCACCCTTCTGCCGATCCTGGGCGCTGTGTTCTGCGCCTTCCTCGCGGGTCCCTGGACCGGTCGTGACCCTGTTCAGTACCGGGTCGCTGGGGTCCTGATCGGGATCGGCATCGTTCTCTGGATCGTAACCATCATGGTCAACCGGCGGACCGGGGTGAAGAGAATGGAGCCGGATATGGAAGGTTTGGGTCACGGCGGGCCCGTGAATTAGAGGTCGTTTCAGGCTCATCTCCGAGGGCTCGTCCGGGCTCGCTTCAGCCTTTCATGACTGGTAGCGTGCAAGAACGCCCATTGAGAATACAACTTCCTGCGAGAGATCATGAGCTTCTTCGACCGACTGAAAAGTGCGGCGTCCGCCGAATGGCGGGCCTATACCGAACATCCCTTCACGGAAGGGTTGGCGGACGCTTCGCTCGCCGAGGCGGCATTTCGGCATTACCTCGTTCAGGACTACCTGTTTCTCATCGAGTTTGCGCGCGCCTACGCACTCGCCGTCTACAAGTCGCCCACCCTTGCCGACATGCGCGAAGCGGCCGGCGGCCTCTCGGCCATTCTCGATGTCGAGATGAACCTGCATGTAAAACTCTGCGCCGGGTGGGGCCTGTCGGCCACCGATCTTGAAGAGGCACCTCCGGCCGTCGAGATGCTGGCCTATACGCGCTACGTGCTCGACGCCGGAATGCGCGGCGACCTGCTCGCGCTCAAGGTGGCGCTTGCCCCTTGCGTGATCGGCTACGCCGAGATTGCGACGCGGCTCGCGGCGCGACCCGGTGCGCTCGCGGCGACGAACCCCTATCGCGTCTGGATCGCCGAGTATGCCGGGGCTCCCTATCAGGAGGTGGCGGCGAATGCGCGGGAGCACCTCGAAGCGCTCGCCGAGCGCTACGCGACACCAGCCCGCGAGGCAGAGCTGATCGCGATCTTCAAGGAAGCCACCCGGCTCGAAGCCGACTTCTGGGAAATGGGATGGCGGGCCGGCAAGCGGTGAGCAGCGACTGACCGCTTACCGGATCATGTCAGCAGCGCGACGGCTCAGTTCAGCCGCAGCTCCGTGATGTGCCGCGCGTCCGGGCTCAGTTCTCCCCGCTCCACCCGCTTGACGATATCCGTCAGCGCGGCGTTTGCGGCGCAGGATAGCCCGAGCTTCTCGCCCTCGCGCACCACAAAACCGTTGAGGAATTCGATCTCGGTGCGCCGGCCCTTCTGCATGTCCTGGCCCATGGATGGACGCTGCGCTGCGGAGGTGCGCTTGCTGTCCTTGAAACGCTGCTCGTCACAGGCGCGCATCGCGGCTTCGTCGCCCTCCCCAGCGCGCGCGATCGTGTCCGGCGGCAGGTGCAAGATCTCTTCCAACTGATAGCCGTGCGCCTGCCCGACGCGGATCGCCTCGCTGCCGAGCCGGGTGGAAAACCGGCGCAGCGGTTCGCTCTGCAAAATTTCGCCGCCCGGCAGGCCGGTGCAGGCGGACAGCCCGTTGCCCATGACATTGGCGACCAGTTTCGACCAGCGCTCGCCCCAGAGATTCTCCGTCACCTTGGCGCTGTCGGAATAGCCGACCAGGCGGCAGACCTCTTCCGCCCGCGGCGTGATGCGGCCATGCACCTCGCCGGCCCGAAACACCGTGTGCGCCGCCCCGCCCTTCCCCGCGCCGCGGTGGATGTGCCCGGGCTCCGGCAGATTCACCGTGATGCTGCTGGCAATGCAGCCCAGCGTCTTGCCCCAGCCAACCACGCCGGCAACCGTCTCCTCGTTCATGCAGTTCTGCAGCGACACCACATAGCCATCCGCCGCCAGATATTGCTGGATCAGCATGGTGGCCCAGGCGGTGTCATAGGATTTCATGCAGACAAAGGCGATGTCGACCGGCTGCTCCTTGGAAAGCTGCTGCGCGTCCGTGACGTGAAGCGCGCGCACCGGCACCGAGAATTCAGCGACGTCCATGGCGTGGGTGACGCGCAGCCCGTGCTTGCGCATATGCTCGACATGCTCGGGCCATGGATCGATGAAAGTGACGTCCTCCCCCGCCTGCACCATATGCGCTCCGGCATATCCGCCGACGGCCCCCGCTCCGACGATTGCGATCTTCCGGCCCATGTTCTCTCCCCGAATTTTCTTGCAGCAGACGCCAACCGTCACTGCTCATTCGTTGGAGACAGTCTAGCGGATCGTGCGGTTTCGCCAACGGCCGCTTTGCAAGAGCTGCCCTGCCTCGAGCCGTACCATGAACCCGCGCGGTCGTCGCGCAACCCTATTCACGCGCACCACGGTTACGGACCACACCTTTTGGCAGTTCGGCGAGTTGCGCCCTGAGACGCGGTACCGCGAAATCGAGAAACGTGCGCAACTTGGCCGGCATGAAGCGGTTCGGCGAATACACAAAGCTGACGGGTTGCGGCGGCGGTTGAAAATCCTGCAGCAGCGGAACCAGCTCCCTGGATTTGATCGGCTCGGCAACGAGATAAGAGAACGCCACGGTAATCCCGAGGCCTGCGCGCGCAGCGTCGCAGGCCGACTCGAGATTGCTCGCAATGAAGCGCGACCGAACCGGCACCACATACTCCGTCTGACCTCGCCTGAATCTCCATGTGCTGGGTGACTGCATCGGAGGATAGCTGATGCAGTCATGCGCCGAGATCTCATCGGGTGATTTGGGCGTTCCGCGAGATTTCAGATAGGCCGGGCTGGCGCTAGCCACGCGGTGGATTTCCCCGACGCGCACGGCGATCAGGCTGCTATCGGCGAGATCGCCGACCCGAAGCGCGACGTCGATATGCTCTTCCAGGAGATCGACGGTCCGATCCTGCAGATTGAGGTGAACGTCCACCTCCGGATACGTCGCCAGAAACTCCGCCAGAATCGGCTGCAGACATAAGCGGCCGAGCGCGACAAGGGTCGAAACACTCAAATCTCCGCGTGGCGTTGTGTACTCGCCGGAAGCGGCCCGCTCGGCTTCGGCAATATCGGCAAGGATTCGCTTTGCGGCGGCGATGTAGGAGAGCCCTGCATCCGTCGGGACGAGTGCGCGGCTCGACCGGTTGAACAGCTTGGTGCGCAGGTGCGCTTCGAGCTCGGACACCTTTCGGCTGACGGTCGCCAGCGGCAGTTTCTGCCGACGAGCCGCGGCCGACAGGCTTCCGGCCTCCGCGACCGCCAACACAATCGACATGCCTTCGAGACGGTCCATTGGATGCTTCCATTTTTTGGAAGGATGCATCTCGATTTTGCCAGATACCCATCGATTTCGGAAGGGCCTATCCATCACCGCAAGGCAACAAACCCAACCAACGGAGATGGAAATGACCCAGACCAAAGGCACTGCCCTTATTACCGGCGCATCCACCGGCATCGGCGCGATCTATGCCGATCGCCTGGCAAAGCGCGGCCACGACCTCATTCTTGTTGCGCGCAACAAGCAGCGGCTTGCGTCGCTGGCGCGGCGGCTCAGCAACGAGACCGGCCGGAAAGTGGAGACGGTCGAGGCCGACCTCACGTCACCAGCAGACCTGCAACGCGTCGAAGACATCCTGCGCTCCAATGCCGGCATCTCGGTGCTGGTCAACAACGCCGGCGTCGGCGCTTCAGCCCCGCTGGTCGCCTCCGACGTCGACAAGATGGAGGACATGATCCGCCTGAACGTCACCGCGCTGACGCGGCTGACCTATGCGGCGGTCCCGGGATTTGTCGCCCGCGGCAACGGCACGATCATCAACATCTCGTCGATCGTCGCGGTCGCGCCGGAGGTGCTGAACGGCGTCTACGGCGGCAGCAAAGCATTCGTGCTCGCATTCAGCCACTCGCTCGTCCACGAACTCGCCGGCAAGGGCATCCGCGTGCAGGCGGTGCTGCCTGGCGCCACCGCCACCGAATTCTGGGACGTTGCCGGCACGCCGGTTCATCAGCTCCCGGCGCAGATCGTGATGTCGGCTGACGACATGGTCGATGCGGCGCTTGCCGGCCTCGACCTTGGCGAGACCGTGACCATCCCGGCGCTGGCGGACAAGGCCGAGTGGGATCGTCATGAGGCGGCGCGCCTTGCCATGACGGACAAGCTCTCCAGCGTCATCCCCGCCCCTCGCTACAACTTGCGCCAGCGCGTGAATGCGTGAGCACCGAGTCAATCAAACAGAGATCTCATCAAAACGGAGGTTACCATGTCACACATCATCACCCAGCACGCGGCGCCGGTTCTCGCACCGGACTCCATCGTCAGGTGGCGCGATCATGCCGAACGCGTGCTCGCTTACGCCGAGCCGGTCAGCCGAGCCAGCCTCTACGTGTCGCTCGCGATCATCTACGCCTGGTTCGGCGGCATGAAGTTTACCGAATACGAGGCCAACGGGCTGGTGCCGCTGGTGGAGAACAGCCCGCTGCTGAGCTGGTTCTACGCGCTGTTTTCGGTTCGCGGCTTCTCCACGTTCCTCGGCTTCCTCGAACTCAGTATCGGACTGCTGATCGCCCTCAGATTGGCGAGCCCGATCTTTTCCGCGGCCGGCGGTCTTCTCTCGGCCGGACTCTTCGTCACGACCGTCAGCTTCATGGTGTCAACGCCAGGCGTCGTCGTTCCGGAGCTCGGGCCGCCCGCGATTACGGTCGCGCCGGGTCAGTTCCTCCTGAAGGACATCGGCCTGTTCGCCGCTTCGTTCTGGGTGTTCGTCGACTCGCTGAAGACCGTCGTTCGCCGCTGAGCACCAATAAGCCCATCAACATCCCATGCAAGCAAAGGAGAACACCACCATGAAAATGCGATCCATCCTCAGTGCGGCCTATGCCGCCATTGCCATCGCCATGGCGGCGCCTGCCGCCGCCCACGGCATCGGCGAAACGGTCACGCCGCACTTCTCGCAGTCGATACCTAACATCCCCGGCAAGTCGCTGGTCGCGCTAGTCGTCGACTATACGCCGGGCGGAGCATCGCCTTCGCACATCCACGCCAAGTCGGCTTTCATCTTCGGCTACGTCCTCTCGGGCGAAATCGAGTCCCAGGTGAACGACGGGCCAAGACAGGTCTACCGCGCGGGTGAAAGTTTCTACGAGACGCCGGGCTCGCGTCATCCCGTCAGTCGCAATGCGAGCAAGACCCGTCCGGCAAGACTGCTCGCCGTGTTCGTCGTCGATACCGACGAAAAAGACCTGACTACTTCCGTTGAACAGAACTCATCATCAAGGAGCAAAAAATGAGCAAGCGTCTCGACTACAACCAGATCGCACCGGCAGGCGTGAAAGCGCTGGGCGGCGTCTACGGCTACGTCATCCAGAGCGGCCTTTCCCCTACCCTGGTTGAGCTGGTCTATCTGCGAATTTCGCAAATCAACAACTGCGCCTACTGCCTCGACATGCACACGCGCGACCTGCTCAGGAAGGGAGTAAAGATCGAAAAGCTGGCGCTGGTGCAGGCGTGGAAGGAAGCCGGCAACCTTTTCGACGAACGTGAGCGCGCCGCCCTTGCATGGGCCGAAACGGTGACGCGGGTCGCAGAAACCAACGTGCCGGATGAGGCGTACCAGGCAGCCCGCTCCGTGTTCGACGAGCGCGAGCTCGTAGATCTCACGATCGCGATCGGCTTGATGAACGCCTACAACCGCCTCGCGATCAGCTTTCGAAATACGCCGCAAGCCGCGCTCGAGAAATAGGCGTAAGGCCGATCAAAGGACATCGCGCTTCCGCGGTGACGCAAACCGGAGAGAGCCATGAAACGATTAAGTACCCACACGAGCCCCGAGGTCATCGACCGCGACCGCCGCTGGCTCTTGAGCGCGGCAGTCTGGAGCACCGTCGGCATAGGCGCCGCGGCGAGCCTGCTGCCGTCGCAATTGATGGCTGCCCCCTCGGCTGACGTCATTCGCCCCTTCCGCATCAACATTCCAGAGGAGCAGCTTATCGACCTCCGCAAGCGCATCCTTGCCGCGCGCTGGCCGGATCAGGAGACCGTGAATGACCGGTCGCAAGGCGTCCAGCTAGCGAAGTTCCAGGAAACAATGCGCTACTGGGCAACCGATTACGATTGGCGAAAGCTGGAAGCGCGGCTCAACGCGTTGCCGCAGTTCATCACCGAGATCGACGGGGTCGACATCCATTTCATCCACGCCCGCTCCAGGCACGAAGATGCGCTGCCGCTCATCGTCACACATGGCTGGCCGGGTTCGATTGTCGAACAGCTCAAGATCATCGATCCGCTCACCAATCCTACGGCGCATGGCGGAAAAGCATCGGATGCCTTCCATCTCGTGATCCCGTCGATGCCGGGCTACGGCTTCTCCGGCAAGCCGAAGGGCACCGGCTGGAATCCGGACCGCATCGCCCGTGCCTGGGCGGAGTTGATGAAGCGTCTCGGATATAGCAGCTACGTCGCCCAGGGCGGCGATTGGGGCTCGCCCGTCTCCAGCGCCATGGCGCGTCAAGCGTCGGCCGGATTGCTCGGCATCCACATCAATCTGCCGGCGACGGTTCCGCCCGAGGTGGCCATGGCGCTTGCCGGCGGCGGGCCGGCGCCGGCGGCGCTTTCTGAAAAGGAACGCGCGGCATTCGATGCGCTCGACACGTTCTTCAGGAAGTACCGGGCCTACGGTGCCATCATGGGCACGCGCCCGCAGACGATCGGCTACGCTCTGGCCGACTCTCCGGTGGGTCTTGCGGCCTGGATCTACGACTACAACAACGGCGAGCCCGAGCGCCTGCTCGGCAGGGACGACGTGCTCGACGACATCACGCTGTACTGGCTGACCAATACGGCGACATCGGCCGCACGCTTGTACTGGGAAACGGCCGGCCAGAGCGTGGTTCTCTCGGCTGCGCAGAAGACCGCCGACATCTCGCTTCCGGTCGCCATCACCGTATTCCCCGGCGAAGTTTATCGAGCCCCCGAAACATGGGCCCGGCGCGCCTATCGCAACCTCATCTACTTCAATGAGGTCGACAAGGGCGGCCACTTCGCGGCCTGGGAGCAGCCGGAACTCTTCGCCGCCGAACTCCGTGCCGCCTTCAAATCGCTTCGCCCGGCACGCTGACCGGAGAACAGGACGAAAAGACGCGTATCATGTGACAGCAGACGAACCATGACGCGATCGGCGTCTTCGAGATCGACAAAGACATCACGCTCGGAAGGATGGTACAGATCGGCCTTTACGTCATGACACAGCCTGATCAGCCGCAATTCCAGATCGGACCGATCGGCGTCCGCGTCCAGCAAGGGCCGAAGCTGCCGCCATTGTAGCGACCGCCGTAAAAGCCGGGCCTGCCGAAATAATGCCAGTCGCCATCGTACCCGTAATAGCTCGGGACTGGATCGATATACCAGGGACGCCGGTTGTTCCGCGCCATGCGCGAAACCGCAGCTCTCTGCTTGTAGGCTGGAAGACTGTTGTTCGGTGGCTGTTGATAGCCCGGCAGGAAGCCGTAGCCGTGCCAGCGTGGGGCTGGCCGTTTGTTCGCTGGCGCAGCCGGCGCGACGGCCGGCAGCAGCGACAGGACGATAGCAATCGATAGCAATACAAGGCGTGACATCGGCACACCGTAGACGGTCGGCTGTTGGAAGACGATTCAAATCTGAGTGCACAGTCTGCACAACGGCTTCCGACTCGCTCGCGAAACGGCTGCCTTACGCAAAAAGCCGCCCTTTGCCGTGCGGCAGTCATGGATTGGTCGCGCTCCTCGCGGTGAAAGCTCAACCCGCCTTCGCCGCCGGCATCACGCCGCCGAGCGCTACCGTCAGTTCCGCCGCCACTTCGCGCACGGTCTGGCCGAGTTGCGGCAGGCGCTCATCTGTCAGTCGGCTGGTCATGCCGGAGACGGAAATCGCAGCCAGCGGCTCGGCGCAGTCGTTGTAGACCACGGCGGCGATGCAGCGCAGGCCCATGCAGGCCTCCTCATCGTCGATCGCAAACCCCTGGCGACGGATTTTTTCCAGCTCCTTGAACAGATCGCTCGGCCGCACGATCGACTTTTCGGTCAACCGCGGCATGCCGTGATGATGGATGATCGCACTGACGTCCTCATTGGAATAGGTCGCGAGCACCGCCTTGCCGACGCCGGAGGCGACCATCGCGACCCGGCCGCCGACCTTGGTCAACGAGCGCATGATCTCGCGGCTTTCCATGCGCGTCAGCACGATGATGAATTCGTCGTCGACGACGGCGAGATTGGCGGTCTCCCGCGTCAGGTCGCGCAGCTTGCGCAAATAAGGCACTGCCTGCGCCGAGAAATTGCGGCGGCGGGCAAACGTCGCCCCCACCGTGAAGGCGCGCGCGCCGACATGCCATTTCGATTCGGTGCGGTCGAACTGCACGAAGCGACGGTTTTCCAGGGTTGCCAGCAGCCGGTGCACGGTCGAGGTCGACAACCCCGTGCGGATCGCAAGATCGCTTAGGCGGTAGCCTTCGTCATCCTCGGCCAGCGTCTCGATGATCGAGAGCGCACGATCGACGGACTGGACGCCGCCGTCGCGGGCATTCTCGTCCTGGTCTGCACTGGATTTCGGCTCAATGGCCTTGCGCCGGATCACGTCTCTCTTCATCGCGACCTGCATTCGTCAGTACGTCAGACCGTCAGCGCGTCGCGGCGCATCGCGCTGCAACGTAGGATGGGTAGAGCGAAGCGAAACCCATCATCAGCTCGATCGGCATTGATGGGTATCGCTTCGCTCCACCCATCCTACGGGGGACCAATTCCGGCCCTTGTCGATCGTCAAATGCCGCTTCGGATGGTTGTCCGAAGCGGCATTTGTTGTTGATAAACCTAGAGCAGGCCCGCGCCGCGCGCCCACTTGTACTTGGCGCCGAGCACCTCGACCGGCAGTTCGGTCGAATAGGCATAGGCCGGGATGCCGTTCTCATAGAGATATTCGGCGGCCTGCTCGACCTCGACGTCGCCGGCGAGCGAGGCGACGATCGGCTTGACGAAGCCCTTGGCCTCCATCTCCTTCTTCACCTCGACCATGTTGCGGGCGAACACCATCGGCGGGGTGACGATCGTGTGCCAGTAGCCGAGGATCAGCGAATGGATGCGCTCATCCGACAGGCCGAGCTTCACGGTGTTGATGTAGGTGATCGGCGGCTCGCCACCGGTGATATCAACAGGATTTCCAGCCGCGCCGAACGGCGGGATGAATTTTCTGAACGCGGCGTCGAGATCCGGCGGCATCGACATCAGCGACAGGCCGTTGTCGACGCAGGAGTCCGACAGCAGCACGCCCGAACCACCGGCGCCGGTGATGATCAGCACGTTCTCGCCCTTCGGCGTCGGCAGCACCGGCATGCCGCGCGCGAATTCGAGCAATTGCCGCAAGCTGCGGGCGCGGATCACGCCCGACTGCTTGAACACGTCCTCATAGATCTTGTCGTTGCCGGCGAGCGCGCCGGTATGCGACGAGGCCGCCCTGGCGCCGGCCGAGGTACGGCCCGCCTTCAGCACCACCACCGGCTTCTTCTTGGAGACGCGCTTGGCGGCGTCCGCAAAGGCGCGGCCGTCTTTCAAGTCTTCGCAGTGCTGGGCGATCAGATTGGTGTTCGGATCCTGTTCGAAGAAGGCCAGCAGATCGTCCTCGTCGATATCGGACTTGTTGCCGAGGCCGACGATCGCCGACACGCCCATTTTCGCCGAGCGCGAGAAGCCGATGATCGCCATGCCGATGCCGCCGGACTGCGATGACAGCGCCGCATGGCCCTTGACGTCGTAGGCGGTGCAGAACGTGGCACAGAGGTTCGACCAGGTATAGTAGAAGCCGTAGATGTTCGGCCCCATCAGGCGAACGTTATACTTCTTGCCGACCTCGACGATCTCGGCCTGCAATTCAGGCGCGCCAGCTTCCGCAAAGCCCGAGGGAATCAGCACCGCGCCGGGAATTTTCTTCTCGCCGCATTCGGCCAGCGCGCCGGCCACGAACTTGGCAGGGATCGCGAACACCGCGGTGTCGATCACGCCGGGCACGTCCTTGACGCTCTTGTAGGCCTTGTAGCCCAGGATATCGGGCGCCTTCGGGTGGATCGGGTAGATGTCGCCCTTATAGCCGCCGTTGATGAGGTTCTTCATCACGGAGTTGCCGATCTTGCCGTCCTCGGCGGAGGCGCCGATCACGGCAACGGCCTTCGGCTGCATGATGCGGTTCATGGCCGCGACGATTTCTTCGGTCGGGCGCGGCGCCGGACGCGGCTTGTAGTCGAAGTCGACGACGATGCGCACGTCGGCGGCAATCGCGTCCTTCTTGGTAGCGAATACCGGGTTGAGGTCGAGCTCGACGATTTCGGGGAAGTCGCTCACGAGCTGCGACACTTTGACAATGACGTCGGCGAGCGCGTCACGGCTGACCGGATCGCCGCCGCGCACGCCCTTCAGCATGTCATGGGCCTGGATGCCATCGAGCATCGACAGGGCGTCGTCCTTGGTGGCGGGCGCGAGGCGGAAGGTGATGTCCTTCAGCACCTCGACCAGCACGCCGCCGAGGCCGAACGCCACCAGCTTGCCGAACGAGCCGTCGGTGATGGAGCCGACGATGACCTCGGTGCCGCCGGCCAGCATCTGCTGAACCTGGATGCCCTCGATCTTGGCATCGGCCTTATATTTCTTGGCGCTGGCGAGAATGGTCTCGTATGTCTTTTCTGCTTCAGCCGCGGTCTTGACGCCGACCACGACGCCGCCGGCTTCGGTCTTGTGGAGAATATCCGGCGAGACGATCTTCATCACGACCGGGAAACCCATGCCCGTTGCGAGCTTGGATGCTTCGGCGGCGGACTTCGCCACGCCCTCCTTCGGAACCGGGATGCCATAGGCATCGCACACCAGTTTGCCTTCCGGCGCTGTAAGGCTGGTGCGCTTCTCGGCCTTGACCGTATCGAGCACCCGGCGGACAGCCTCATGGGCGCCGGGCTCGGCGATCTTGCGGGCCGCATCTGCAGAATTTGACATTGGCTTCCTCCTGGGGCTAGTTTTATGGCATTTGGTATGCCAGAGATTAGATTGTCAAGACAAACTATCGCGCAGAAACAGCGAAAACACGGGCATCTTGACATTCTGGTATTTGGTATGCCAAAAATATTCGAGTGTTTCTTCTGCTAAGAAGACGTCTCCAAAACAGGGAGGAGACGAGTCGTGCCCGCACGTAAAGAAACCAAGGCGCCGCCTGTCATGGCTGATGCAGATATCGCAATCGTTCGGATAGCTCCTGAGACGAGCTTCAAGAACAAGGCCTATGAAGCCTTGAAGGAAGCCATTCTCAAGATGGACATTTATGCGACACCCGAGCAGGTGATGCTCGACGAGCGCGCGTTGTCCGAACGCCTCGGCGTCAGCCGCACCCCTATCCGCGAAGCCATCGCGATGCTGGAACAGGATGGTTTCGTCAAAACCGTGCCGCGCCGCGGCATCGTCGTGGTCCGCCGCACCAAAACCGAAATCGTCGACATGATCCGCGCCTGGGCCGCGCTTGAGAGCATGGCCGCCCGCCTGATCACGACCACCGCGCGCAAGAAGGACATCACGGCGCTGCGCGATTTCTTCAAGGATTTCGGCAAGGACCGGCTGCCGCAGGATCATGTCGAGGAATACTCCAAGGCTAACATCGCGTTCCATCAGGCGCTGATCTCGCTGTCGGAATCGCCGGTGCTGGTCGACATGACCAACGATATCCTCTTGCACGTCCGCGGCTACCGCCAACTGACCATCGGGCGGAAGGATCGTACCGCGACCTCCCTGCCCGAGCACCTTGCGATCATCGAAGCGCTCGAAGCGCGCGACACGGAACTCGCCGAGAAGCGCGCACGCGATCACACGCTGGGCCTTGCCGCCTACGTCGAAGCGCACGGGCAGGAACTCTTTAGCTAGACGTAACTTCGCACCAGAAGACGACCAAAAATCGTCCGAACCAAAACGATCAGGGAGATGAAGCCCATGCTGAATACCGCTACCAAGTCCGAAGCACCGGGCACCGAGCAAGAGCTGACGGATGGCTTCCATCTCGTCATCGATGCGCTCAAGCTGAACGGCATCAATACGATTTACAATGTGCCGGGCATCCCGATCACGGATTTGGGCCGCATGTCGCAGGCCGCCGGTATTCGCGTTATCTCCTTCCGCCACGAACAGAACGCCGGATATGCCGCTGGCATCGCCGGCTTCCTCACCAAGAAGCCCGGTGTCTGCCTCACCGTGTCGGCCCCCGGCTTTTTGAACGGTCTGACCGCGCTCGCCCACGCCACCACCAACTGCTACCCGATGATCCTGATTTCGGGCTCGTCCGAACGCGAGATCGTCGACCTGCAGCAGGGCGACTATGAAGAAATGGATCAGCTCGCGATCGCCAAGCCGCTGTGCAAGGCGGCCTATCGCGTGCTGCACGCCCAGGATATCGGCATCGGCCTTGCCCGCGCGATCCGCGCCGCCGTCTCGGGCCGTCCCGGCGGCGTCTATCTCGACCTGCCGGCAAAACTGTTCGGCCAGGTGATGAATGCGGACGCCGGCGCGAAGTCGCTGGTGAAGGTGATCGACGCGGCTCCCGCGCAGATCCCCTCGCCCGCCTCCGTCAAGCGCGCGCTCGATGTGCTCAAGAGCGCAAAGCGCCCGCTGATCATTCTCGGCAAGGGCGCGGCCTACGCGCAGGCCGATGAAGAGATCAAGAGCTTCGTCGAGAAGAGCGGCGTGCCCTTCTTGCCGATGAGCATGGCCAAGGGCCTGCTGCCCGACACCCATCCGCAATGCGCCGGTGCGGCCCGCTCCACCGTGCTGAAGGAATCCGATGTCGTGATGCTGATCGGCGCGCGGCTCAACTGGCTGCTCTCGCACGGCAAGGGCAAGACCTGGGGCGAAGCGCCCAAGAAGTTCATCCAGGTCGACATCGAACCGAAGGAAATGGACTCCAACGTCGAGATCGTCGCCCCGGTCGTCGGCGACATCGGCTCGGCCGTCTCCGCCTTCATTCAGGCGATGGGCACCGGCTGGACCGCACCATCAGCGGACTGGACCAAGGCCGTGCAGTCCAAGCGCGAAGACAACGTCGCCAAGATGGCGCCGAAGCTGATGAACAACAAGTCGCCGATGGACTATCACGGCGCGCTCGGCGTGCTGAAGAACGTCATCAAGGAGCGTCCCGACGCCATCCTCGTCAACGAAGGCGCCAACACGCTCGACCTCGCCCGCGGCGTCATCGACATGTACAAGCCGCGCAAGCGTCTCGACGTCGGCACCTGGGGCGTGATGGGCATCGGCATGGGCCAGGCGATCGCGGCGACGCTCGAGACCGGCCACCCCGTCCTCGCGGTGGAAGGCGACTCGGCCTTCGGCTTCTCCGGCATGGAGGTCGAGACCATCTGCCGCTACAATCTTCCGATCTGCGTCGTCATCTTCAACAATGACGGCATCTATCGCGGCACCGACGTCAACAACGCCAATTCCGATCCCGCGACCACCGTGTTCGTCAAGGGCGCGCGCTACGACAAGATGATGGAAGCCTTCGGCGGCGTCGGCATCAACGCCACCTCGCCCGACGAGCTGAAGCGCGCCGTCAACGAAGCGATGGATTCCGGCAAGCCGACGCTCATCAACGCGGTGATCGATCCGGCCGCCGGTTCAGAGAGCGGCCGCATCGGCAACCTCAACCCGCAGAGCGTTCTGAAAAAGAAATAGCCCCCTTCAACCCATTTCACCCTGCAAGGCGCAGGGCCAACAGACACAGTACGGAGCAAACACGATGACAAAGGCGCTCACGGGCGTTCGTATTCTCGATTTCACCCACGTTCAGTCGGGTCCGACCTGCACGCAATTGCTGGCCTGGTTCGGCGCCGACGTGATCAAGGTCGAGCGCCCCGGCGTCGGCGACATCACGCGCGGTCAGTTGCAGGACATCCCCAATGTGGACAGCCTGTATTTCACCATGCTGAACCACAACAAGCGCTCGATCACGCTCGACACCAAGAACCCGAAGGGCAAGGAAGTCCTCACAGCGCTGATCAAGAGCTGCGACGTGCTGGTGGAGAACTTCGGTCCCGGCGTGCTCGACCGCATGGGCTTCCCCTGGGAGAAGATCCACGCCATCAACCCGAAGATGATCGTGGCCTCGATCAAGGGCTTTGGCCCGGGACCTTACGAAGACTGCAAGGTCTATGAGAACGTCGCCCAGTGCACCGGCGGTGCGGCCTCGACCACCGGCTTCCGCGACGGCCTGCCGCTGGTCACCGGCGCGCAGATCGGCGACAGCGGCACCGGCCTGCATCTGGCGCTCGGCATCGTCACCGCGCTCTATCAGCGCACCCACTCCGGCAAGGGCCAGCGCGTCACTGCCGCGATGCAGGACGGCGTGCTTAACCTCGCCCGCGTCAAGCTGCGCGACCAGCAGCGCCTCGCCCATGGTCCCCTCAAGGAATACAGCCAGTTCGGCGAAGGCATTCCGTTCGGCGACGCGGTGCCGCGCGCCGGCAACGATTCCGGTGGCGGCCAGCCCGGCCGCATCCTCAAGTGCAAGGGCTGGGAGACCGATCCGAACGCCTACATCTACTTCATCACCCAGGCACCGGTCTGGGAGAAGATCTGCGACGTGATCGGCGAGCCCACCTGGAAGACCGATGCGAACTACGCCAAGCCGGCGGCCCGCCTGCCGCGGCTGAATGAAATCTTCGCCCGCATCGAACAGTGGACGATGACCAAGACCAAGTTCGAGGCGATGGAGATCCTCAACAAGGACGACATCCCCTGCGGCCCGATCCTGTCGATGAAGGAGATCGCCGAGGACCAGTCGCTGCGCGCCACCGGCACCGTGGTCGAGGTCGATCACCCGACCCGCGGCAAATACGTCTCGGTCGGCAACCCGATCAAGCTCTCGGACTCACCGAGCGAGGTCACCCGCTCGCCGCTGCTCGGCGAGCACACCGACGAGATCCTGCGCCAGGTGCTCGGCTTCTCCGACCACCAGGTCGCCGAAATCCACGATTCGGGCGCGCTCGACCCGCCGCGGAAGCAGGCGGCTGAATAAAAGTTCCGTTGTACCCAGGATGCAAAGGCCGCCGGTTTCCGGCGGCCTTTTTCTATGTGGAATGCCACCTGCGTTAATTTTGCTGCAATGCAACGGACCAATTGCTGCCATGCAAACAAGTCTGTTGTGACTGGCATCTGGTATACATAACCTGCTCCCGGATCATGAAGCGGAATGGTTCCGCGACCAAGAAAAGGGGACAGTATGTCCAAAACTGCACCGATCAGCCTCCTGCCCTCCACCACCCTGTTCGCGCGCGTGATGGCTCAGATCGACCGCCTGCTGACCGCCAGCAGCCGTATCGCCGTCCGCAACGGCGACCTGCCCCGATTCGGTCTGTGAGCCTGAAAATACAGGCTTTCCGCGCACGTAGGCGATCGGACAAACAACCGGGATTTCGATGATCTGAATTGATGGCCCCGGCTTCCGGGGCCATTTTTTTGTTCGCCGTCGGCCACCGCTTTTTACCATCATCTGCGACAAATCGCCCGAGGTGATGATTGGAAGCATTATACAGTTGCTTCCTGGCATATCGCATACAAAGATGTCTTCCATGGCGCTCGATAAAAACAAAGAGCGCTTCGGGAGGTAGGCCGTGCAGTCCAAAAGGGACAGTCAGGGCGATGGGGCGACAGGCGCGAACGATTTCGCGCGCCGCCACCTGCTTTCCGCAATTCCACCATTCGCCGAAAGGAGCGGATGCCGCTCCGGGCGGCTCCTCCTACAATTCGAGCTTGCAATCAACGCATCGATGGAACCGTTGCAGTGTGACGGTCTTGAGTGCGACAACGCCCGCATGGGCATTCGAATGAATGACCAAAGCCGGCACCAGACCGGCCTAACGACAATTGGATGGGAGTGAAACAAATGAAACATGCTGCACATACTGCGTTGGGGGCACTTGCTACGTTATGCACGGTCGGGATGTCGGCTCCAGCAATCGCTGCATGGGAGCCGGTGCGGCCCGTCGAATTCATCGTTCCTGCCGGCACCGGCGGCGGCGCCGATCAGATGGCGCGAACGATCCAGGGCATCGTCACCAAGCATAATCTGATGAAGCAGCCTTTGGTTGTCATCAACAAGTCGGGCGGCGCCGGCGGCGAAGGCTTCCTCGACGTCAAGGGATCGGGCGGTAATCCGCACAAGATCATCATCACGCTCTCCAACCTCTTCACCACTCCGCTCGCCACAGGCATTCCGTTCAACTGGAAGGATCTGACCCCGGTCACGATGCTGGCGCTGGACGAGTTCGTGCTGTGGGTGAATGCGGAGAAGCCTTACAAGACGGCGAAGGAATATATCGACGCCGTGAAGGCTGCGCCCGCGGGCACCATGAAGATGGGCGGCACCGGTTCGAAGCAGGAAGACCAGATCATCACCGTCGCGGTCGAGAAGGCCACTGGCAGCAAGTTCACCTACATTCCCTACAAGGGCGGCGGCGAAGTCGCCGTTCAGCTCGTCGGCAACCATGTCGATTCGACCGTCAACAATCCGATCGAGGCGGTCGCGCAATGGCGCGGCGGAAAGCTGCGTCCGCTCTGCGTGTTCGACGCACAGCCGATGGGTTATGACGAACAGGTCGCGGACGGCAAGAGCTGGAAGGATATTCCGACCTGCAAGTCGCAGGGCCTCGACATGGAATACCTGATGCTGCGCGGCATATTCATGTCGCCCAGGGCGACCAAGGACCAGATCGAATATTACGTCGAGCTGTTCAAGAAGGTTCGCGCCACGCCCGAGTGGCAGGACTTCATGAAGAGCGGCGCGTTCAACACGACCTCTCTGACCGGGGCAGAGTATGCCAAGTGGGTCGAAGTCGAAGAGAAACGTCACGAGACGCTGATGAAGGACGCCGGTTTCCTCGCGGCCGCAGGAAACTGACGAACCACTGACCCACGACGGAACGTAACCCTGACGCCGGGCCCTCAGGCCACGGGCCCGGTTTCGCACGGAGTTTTGATGACCACAGGCAGCTCAAGCAACGCCGGCCCCACCCACAAATTGGTGGAGGCAGGAATCACGCTTCTGATCGCCCTCTTCGGCGTGATCGTTATCGTCGGCAGCCTGAAGGCAGGCGTCAACTGGGGCGCGGAAGGCCCCCGCGCCGGCTTCTTTCCGTTCTACATCGGAATCTTCATCGTCGCTTCCAGCGCGATAAATCTGTGGAACGGACTGCGCGAAGACAATGACGGGCTGTTCGCCGAATGGGGACAGCTTCGCCAGGTGCTGAGCGTGGTCATTCCCACCGCGATCTATGTCGGGTCCATGCCGTTCACCGGGCTGTACCTCGCCTCGATCGTCTTCATCGCATGGTTCATGCGATGGCTGGGCAAATATCCGTGGCTCACCGTGCTGGCAATCTCGCTCGGCATGCCCATCGTCACCTACTTCATTTTCGAGCGCTGGTTCATGGTCCCGCTTCCAAAGGGGCCGGTTGAAGAGTGGCTTGGTCTGTAATTACTCGCACCGGCAGGGATCACGGCGATGGAAGAGCTCGTCAATCTTTTTCACGGCTTTGCAGTAGCGCTGCAGCCTTTCAACATCATGGTGATGATCGTCGGCATCGTGCTCGGCGTCCTGATCGGCGTTCTTCCGGGATTGGGCGGCGCCAATGGCGTGGCGATCCTGTTGCCGCTGACTTTCAGCATGTCGCCGACATCAGCCATCATCATGCTCTCATGTATCTATTGGGGCGCATTGTTCGGCGGCGCGATCACCTCGATTCTGTTCAACATACCGGGCGAGCCATGGTCGGTCGCGACGACGTTCGACGGCTATCCGATGGCGCAGAAGGGCAAGGCCGGCGAAGCGTTGACCGCGGCCTTCACGTCATCGTTCGTGGGCGCCCTGTTTGCCGTCGTCATGATCACGCTGGTCGCGCCGCTGGTTGCAAGCTTTGCGCTGCAATTCGGGCCTGCCGAGAAATTCGCGGTCTATTTCCTGGCGTTCTGCAGTTTCGTCGGCCTCAGCAAGGAGCCACCGTTCAAGACCATTGCGGCCATGATGATCGGCTTTGCGCTGGCTGCCGTCGGCCTCGATTCCATCACCGGACAGTTGCGCCTGACCTTCGGCGTCACCCATCTGCTGAACGGCTTCGATTTCCTCATCGCCGTCATCGGTCTGTTCGGCATCGGTGAGATCTTGCTCACGATGGAGGAAGGGCTGGCCTTCCGCGGCGGCAACGCCAAGATCAATCTGCGCGTGGTGCTGCAGACCTGGAAAGAGCTTCCGGCCTACTGGATCACCTCGTTGCGCTCCTGCCTGATCGGCTGCTGGATGGGCATCACGCCGGCCGGCGCGACGCCCGCATCCTTCATGAGCTACGGCATCGCCAAGCGCGTGGCCAAGAAGGGCAACAATTTCGGCAAGGGCGAAATCGAAGGCGTGGTCGCGCCGGAAACCGCAGCGCACGCTGCAGGCACCGCGGCGCTGCTGCCGATGCTTTCGCTCGGCGTGCCGGGTTCGCCGACGGCTGCGGTGTTGCTCGGCGGCCTCCTGATCTGGGGCCTGCAGCCCGGGCCGATGCTGTTTGTCGAGCAGAAGGAATTCGTCTGGGGTCTGATCGCCTCGATGTATCTCGGCAATCTCGTCGGCCTGATCGTCGTGTTGACCTGCGTGCCGGTCTTCGCGGCCATCCTGCGCGTGCCCTTCAGCATCATCGCGCCGCTCATCCTGGTGCTCTGCGCGATCGGCGCCTACTCGGTCCACAGCTCTACGTTCGACGTGGTGCTGATGCTGGTGTTCGGCGTGATCGGTTATCTCCTGAAGAAGTGCAACTATCCCCTCGCCCCGCTGGTGCTCGCCATCGTGCTCGGTGACAAGGCGGAAGAAGCCTTCCGGCAGTCATTGCTGGGATCCCAGGGCTCGCTCGGCATCTTCTTCTCCAACACGCTGGTCAGCTCGATCATGATCCTCGGATTGATTGCGCTGTTCTGGTCGGTGATCCAGCAGGGCTATACCCGGCTGCGCGGCGCGACCGCCTCAGGTAGTCAGGCGCTCTAAAGCACTTCAAACGGATGTTGATGGCCGGGGCGCACTGTCCCGGCCATCAACTTTTTTGACGCTGGGATATCAGGCTCGAGAAATCGCAAGCTCTCGCGATGAGCGCGCCACCATCGCTGTTCATCGAACAATTTCTTTTTGTTTCAGCCCTTTAACACGCGGCTTGAGTTGCTTCTGTTCTGATGAAGGCCTTTGCAGCAGCCACAGGAAATGCGACAATTTGGCAAGATTTCTCTTGTCTACTGGCATAACATATACCAAACTCTTCCCAGGAGCTGTCGGGTGATAGAACAGCCTATGGAGGGAAGATGACGGATACAGTGCACGGAGCAGCCCCCGTCGAGGCAGCTCGAGTCAGTGATGCCTATCGCTGGACCCAATTGGGGATCGGCGTTCTCGCGATGGTGATGATCGCGAATTACCAATACGGTTGGACTTTCTTCGTCCCGGACATTCAGCAGAAATTCGGATGGGATCGCGCCTCGATCCAGTGGGCATTTACGCTGTTCGTGCTGTTCGAGACCTGGCTGGTGCCGGTCGAAGGATGGTTCGTCGATAAATACGGCCCACGCATCGTCGTCCTCATCGGTGGCATTCTCTGCGCCGTCGGATGGGCCATCAACGCCCAGGCGACCACGCTCAACGGCTATTATCTCGGCATGATCGTCGCGGGCATCGGCGCCGGCGGCGTCTACGGCACCTGCGTCGGCAACGCGCTGAAATGGTTTCCCGACAAGCGCGGTCTTGCAGCCGGCATCACCGCCGCCGGCTTCGGCGCCGGCTCGGCACTGACGGTCGCGCCGATCCAGGCGATGATCAAGGACTCCGGCTTCCAGGCCACCTTCCTCTATTTCGGTCTCGGCCAGGGCATCATCATCGTCATCCTCGCCTTCCTGATGTTCTCGCCGAAGGCCGGCCAGGTGCCGACGGTACAGAACACCAACGTGATCCAGACCCGCCGCAACTATCAGCCGACCGAGGTGATCCGCCAGCCGATCTTCTGGCTGATGTATTTCATGTTCGTGATCGTCGGCGCCGGCGGATTGATGGTGACCGCCAACCTCAAGCCGATTGCCGTTGACTGGAAGGTCGACAGCGTGCCGGTGACGCTGATGGCGGTGACGATGACGGCCGTGACGTTCGCTGCCACCATCGATCGCGTGCTCAACGGCCTCACCCGCCCCTTCTTCGGCTGGATCTCCGACATGATCGGCCGCGAGAACACCATGTTCATTGCGTTCGGCATGGAAGGCATCGGCATCTGGGGCCTGTACATGCTGGGTCACGATCCGGTCTGGTTCGTGCTGCTGTCGGGTTTCGTGTTCTTCGCCTGGGGTGAGATCTATTCGCTCTTCCCGTCGACCTGCACGGACACCTTCGGCTCGAAGTTCGCGGCCACCAATGCCGGCCTGCTCTACACCGCCAAGGGCACCGCCGCTTTGCTGGTGCCAGTGGCCAACTACATGCAGCAGTCGTCGGGCACGTGGGACACCGTGTTCATCGTTGCGGCCGGCGCCAACATCCTGGCCTCGCTGCTGGCGATCGCGGTGCTCAAGCCGTGGCGCAAGAGCGTGGTCGCCAAATCGCAAGCATCGGCCTGATCCCGGAAAATCGGTCACCGAAGCGGACGCGCTCACCCCTCCGGGTGGGCGCGTTTTCTTTTGTCCATCTGGTATACCTGATGGCAATTTTGACCGGATTGGTGGCCTCCCCTCGTCGCGGATATCGGCCGCACCTCTTCAGAAATGTCAGCAATACTGCCTATTTATCGTGATCATCGCGAAATAATTTCACTACACGCCGTGTTGACAATTGGCATTATGTATACCAGACTTGCACGTAATAGTTCAGCCAAGGAGGTTGCCATGCTCGTCGGAGATATTCTGCGCAAGAAGACCGCCCGTGTCGCAACGGTTCGCATGAACGAGACCGTCGCCGTTGCCGCGCAACTGATGCGCGCGAGCAATATCAGCGCGCTGGTCGTCAAGGATGTCGTCCGCACCGAAGGCAACACGGCTGTCGGCATGTTCACCGAACGCGACGTGGTTCGCGCCATCGCCGCACACGGCGCGGCCGGCGTGAACATGCGCGTCTCGCAATTCATTTCGGTGCAGCAGCTCGTCTCCTGCACGTCGACGGAAACGCTCGAGCATGTCCGTCACCTCATGAGCAAGCATCACATCCGCCACGTGCCGGTCATCGACAATTACAGCCTGATAGGCGTCATCAGCATTCGCGACATCACGACCGCGTTCGACGACGAAGCAACGCCCTTCACGTTGGCCGCGTCGGCCTGACCGGTCACTTTAAACTCCGCCGGCATTCCCAGCACTTCCAGGGAAGCCGGTATCGCACCGCAAGTTCAGCATAACTCCTGTCGCAAAGCAGGCGCTCGCAAATCTGCGCCGGAGTAGTGGCGCGCCGGAAATCATCTGTGGGAGGGCGCATGGCGCGCAACATTCTGATCCTCGGAGCCTCGTACGGCTCGTTGCTGGCGACAAAGCTTTTGATGGCGGGTCACAACGTGACCCTGGTTTGCCGGAAGCAGACAGCAGAACTCATCAATCGCGACGGCACCGAGGTTCGCATCAAGCTGCGGGACGAGGCGACCCACCGACCGATCTTCTCGCGCGACCTGCCTGGGACCCTGAACGCGATCGAGCCCGCCGGCGTCGATCCTTCCCGCTATGATCTGGTTGGCCTTGCCATGCAGGAACCGCAATACGCAGACCATGCGATTCAGGTTCTGATGGTCCAAATCGCCTGGGCGAAACTGCCTTGTCTTTCGATCATGAACATGCCGCCCTTGCCCTATCTCAAACGGATCCCGGCGCTGGCGAACATGGAACTGGAGGAGGCCTACACCAACGCCACGGTATGGGAACGGTTCGAGCCCGGTCTGGTGTCGCTCTGCTCCCCTGATCCGCAGGCCTTCCGTCCACCGGAAGAGGCGGCGAATGTTCTTCATGTCGGCCTGCCGACAAACTTCAAGGCAGCATCATTTGCGGATGAGAAACACAACTTGCTGCTTCGGGAGCTGGAGGCCGACATCGATGCGGTGAAGCTGGATGGCCAGGACGTTCCGGTGAAGCTCAAGGTGTTCGATTCGATGTTCGTCCCTCTGGCCAAATGGTCGATGCTGCTGACGGGCAATTACCGCTGCATCACACAGCAAGAGCCGCGATCGATCCGCGACGCGGTACACGGCGACATCAATCTCTCGCAGTCGATCTATGACCATGTCGATGCCATCGCCCAGCGTCTGGGCGCCGATCCCACCGATCAGGTGCCTTTCGAAAAATACGCCAAGGCGGCGGAAAGCCTGCTGAAGCCCTCGTCGGCGGCCCGCGCGGTCGCTGGCGGCGCGCCGTGCATCGAGCGCGTCGACCTCCTGGTGAAGCTGATTTCGCATCAGCTTGGCGTACCCAATGCCGAGATCGACCGTACGGTTCAGATCGTCAATCAGAAGCTGAACGAGAGCAACGTTGCGGAGGACGTGCCGCAAGGCGTTCCAGTCCCGGCGAAGTAGCGCCTTATTGGTTCTGAGCACCTTATCGGTTCTGATTGAATCAGAAGTGGCTCTAGCCTCTTGCTCGAAACGTTTTCTTTGCGCGATCCGGTGTGAGTTTTACTCGAAAACGCGATCGATTATTGACGGCGGACAGGCCAGTTCGAGGCTATCCCCGCATTGCCGCATGGGCTCATCACCCCTGCCCCGTAAACTTTTGCAAAGCCGCCACCCATCATCGCGACTGTCCGCCCACCCGCGAAACTGTGTTGCCCTGGCGTAACAATGTTGGGGCTCGCCGCGGCGAAGGCTGGGCGTTTACAAGCAGTTAAGACTTTTGCGCAAATGATAGACAACCAGCGCAACATTTCAGATCGCCGCAAGAACTGCGAGCGGAACTCAGGCCCCTTATCGAGGGATTAGCATGAGAACGCTTTTCGTTGGTGTTCTGGCCGCGACCCTGGTTGGTTGCAGCTGTATTTTGCCGCCGCAAGTGAGCATGGACGCATGTACGGATGCGAAAGGACCCGGCTGTCTCAACGGGATGGCGGCCGATCGGCCGTTTGAACCGGCGCCAGCGTCAACCAAGACCCATTCCGCGACGACAAAAGTCACGTCCACAATCGCGATGAAGACGCAAGAGCCGTCGATTGCTCGCGTCCGCGACGGGTCTCAACTCGCTGAGAAAAAGGCGAAGCCCACTACGACCGAAGCGAAAGTCGAAGCTCCGGCCTCTGGTCGGCCGGCCGAGACGCCCGATCCGGTCATTATCAAGGCGAAGACCACGATTGCTGCGAAGTTGGAGGAGCCGGCATCCGCCGAGTTCGGTGAGATGAAACGGGCCACCCGCAAGAATACGCTCGGACAGTCCGTCGACACCATTTGCGGCCGTGTCAAAGGAAAAACGGCATCCGGCGAAGATACCGGAGATAGGCCGTTTCTATATCTCGTGACGGAGGATGAAGCATACGTCGTCGATGGCCCCGCCAAGTCGGCTGCGGCGAGCGCGTACCGTAATATTTGCAGCTAGCCTGGAGAAATAGGACCGCTGCCAAGATTTATTGCGACGGACCAGAAGGTCCGTGACGACGTTGCGAACGAACGCGAAGCTCGGAAGCAACGTCGCGATCAGCAGCCATTCGCTGCAGGCTGTGTGGGGCAGATTTGCTCCATGGAAAATGGAAATCAAAACCTGTGGAGTGACAACTATTCTCTGAATTCGGGGACATCATGGACGATTTTACCAATCCCGCGGAACTCGCCTCGGTATCACAGAACTCGCCGGTGCTCGTGATCATCGAGCAACATGTGCTGGCGCGTACATGCATCCTCAATATTCTCAAAAGAGAACTCATTGGATTCGAGATCGTCGAGATGGAAACGACGAGTGGCCTGAACTGGCTATCCGGCAGGGACATCCGCCTGATTGCGCTGAATATCGGGCACAAGCAGATCACCGACCCTTCGATCGAGGAGAGCCTCGCCCTCCTTGCAGAGATCTGCCCGAAAGCGTCCGTAGCTGTCCTGTCAAATCGCGACGACGATGCGACGGCTTCGGCTGCGATGCAACGCGGCGTGCGCGGCTTCTTTCCGATATCGATCCCGGTCGAAGTCGCTATTGCCGGATTACGCCTGGTCCTTGCCGGTGGGGTCTACCGACCGTTACCGATCGTTGGGCAAGACGGAGGGGCGAGCCACAGGACGATGTCGGGATGCAGAGATACGTCCGAGCTGCTCGGAACCAACGAGAATAACGGCAACACCAGGATTGTGCCGGAGGATTCGATGATCGACCTTACGCCTCGCGAACAACATGTGCTCGAGGCGCTGCAGCTTGGCCTTCCCAACAAGCTGATTGCCGTCAGGCTCAGCCTTTCGGAAAATACCGTAAAAATGCATATTCAACGTATCATGCGAAAATGCTCCGCGCATAACCGCACCGAGGCGGTCGTTCGCTGGAGCCGGCGAGCCAGCGGTCATCCGCAGCCCATACGCGTGCGATCATCCTGAGAGGATGCCCGAGCGCGCAGTTCTGACCGCACGTCAGTCCTCTCGGAACGCGCCGTGGAAGCTGTCGAGCAGAGGCCTGAGAGCGTAGAGCGCCACGGTGCCGTAACCCGTCTTGATGAATACCTGCGCCGGCATTCCCGGAATAATCTGGACACTATCGATCCCGGCGCCGACCAGATCCTGAACTCGAATCTTCGCTGCGTAGTACGGCTGATCAGTGCGCTTGTCGACTAGACGGTCGGCAGAAACGTGCGTCACAGTCCCATGGAGCCGCGGCACGCGGCGCTGATTGTAGGGCAGAAGATTCACCTCGGCGCTCAGCCCGAGACGGACCACATCGATATCCTCGGGCCTGACGCGCGCAATCACGATGAGCCGATCCTGCCGGGGAACCAGGTCCATGAGAGGTGCCCCGGCGCCGATAACGCCGCCTGGCGTATGGATCTTCAGGTCGGTTACCACGCCGTCCTCGGGCGCCTTGACCATCGTTCGCGCGAGCTGGTCGTCGGCCGCCCGCAGTCGTTCCCACGTCTGAAAGATCTGGTTCTGCACCTCGCGCAGCGACTGCGCGATCTCGTTCTGACGGTCATGCTCCAGTTTGAGAAGAACAGCCTCGGATTCGTTGATGACCTGCCCCGCGCGCGATATCTGCGCGACAATCTCTCCGCGCCGTCCTTCGATGTCAGCGATCTCTCGCTCGAGGTTCAGAAGCCGCGGGCGCCGCTCGAGCCCCTTGCTGACGAGGGTGGCCACCGTTGCCGCTTCCTCGCGGACGATGTCGATGCGCCTTGCGGCCGCGCTTTCCTGCGCCCTGAGGCCCTCGATCTCCTTTTCCACCTGCGACCTCTTCTCCCGATTTACGGCCGCTTGCGATTGAAAGACCTGCCGACGCGTTTCGAAGATGGCTTGCTGGCCCGCAAGGACATCCGCGACTGAAGAACTCGCCATCTGCGCCATCTCCAGCCTGGCTGGAAATGATACCCGCTCTTCTCCGCGCTGTTCCGCCTGCAGCCGTGCCTCTCGCGCCGTCGCCTCCCACAACTGGCCTTGCAGGCTCTGGGATTCGGCACGGGCCTTGGTGTCCTCCAACGAGATCAGCGTTTGTCCGGCACGGACAACGTCACCGTCCGCGACCAGAATTTCCCTGATGATGCCGCCCTCAAGGTGCTGAATGGTCTTGCGGCTCGACTCGGACTCGACGGTGCCGACAGCAATCGCGGCACTCTCGAGGGGGGCATAGGTCGACCAGGTACCGAGACCGATGACGAAGCCGCAAACCAGCAGATTTCCTGTCCAGGTGACGCCGCGCAGCCGGTCGCGGAGCGCCGGCGGCGCCGACCTCAGCCACCGTGGAACCTCCCAGATCTCTGCATGAACGAATGCAATTTTTAGACGAGCCCATCCTCTTTGGGCAAGGAGATCAAAATGCTTGATATGAATCCAGGTGACTCGGCTCAGCCGATAGCAGAGCGCCGGCGCCGCCGATCTCAAGTACCGTAAAGCCTCTCGAATCTTGATCTGAGCGAATGAAATTTTCATGAAACCCCGTTCCCTCCGGATAAGGCGACAGGAGTAGGCGCGCCGCTACTCATGGCGAGATCGGCTGCGGCGAGGCGCCAATGCCGCTTTCGCAGTTCTGGTCCGCGCGACCTCGCACCGGTTCGCGCGAAGCAACTTGCGGGCGGGCCAAACACCTCTCGAAAACTTCCCTGCTCTCGCCGAAGGCGGTAACCGAACCGTCCTGCATGATGGCAATCTTGTCCGTTACGCCCAGGATCCCGATCCGGTGGGTGATGATGATGACAGTGGTATTGGCCGCCTTCATCCATTCAATGGCGTCGAAAAGCATGCGCTCGCCGAGCGAGTCGAGGCTGGAGTTCGGCTCGTCGAGGACCACGAGGTGCGGGTCGCCGAAGAACGCCCGTGCAAGGCCAAGACGCTGGCGAAACCCGCGCGGGAGATTGGCGCCTCCACCAGCGACGACCGTATCGTAAGCCTGCGGCAGCCGGATGATCGTCTCATGAATGCCGGCCAGCTTCGCTGCTTCAATGACCTGCTGCAAATCGACGTCGTCCAGCCGGGCAATGATGTCCTTTATAGTTTCTCCGAAGAGATCGATGTCCTGCGGCAGATATCCAACGCGCCGGCCTTCACCCAAGTCTCGGACGGCTGAAATGTCGATGCCATCGAGCAGGACCGACCCTGCCGTCGGAGCAGAGATTGCAGTGATAATTTTGCCAAGCATGGATTTGCCGGAGCCGGACGGACCGATGATGCCTAGGCATTCACCAGGTGCGAGACCGAACGATACGCCCTTCAGGAACAAATGGCTCGATCCTGGCAGCACGGCGCCGACATTGTTGACGATGAGATCGCCCTTTGGCCGGTTCGGGAGGGCCTTGACGTACGTAACCGGGGTGACAGCGGACATGATGTCGTTGAGCCGACGGTAGGCGGCGAGAGCCAAGCCGAATGCCTTCCAGCCCACGATCGCCCCCTCAACGGGTGCGATCGCGCGCCCGAACAGCAAGCTCGCGGCAAAGATGATGGCGGGACTTCTGCTCTGTTCCAGGACAAGCCAGGTGGCAGCCCCCATGATCAGTACCTGCGCCAGCGCCCGCGCAGGTTTGGAGATCAGCATGATGGTTTCGTTGCGGCGCTGGACCACCTCCTGCTCGCTCCTCGCATCCTGCGCAGCCTGGCGGATCAGGCGCGCGGCACCGTCGAGCATTCCCATGGCCCTGATCACGTGAAGATTTCCGATAGCCATGCCGAACCATCCCTGGCTCCTCGTCACCGCGGCAGCTGACCTCGCCCGCGGGCCTTCCGTGAGCAAGTCACCGGCAAGCCCGAGACCAATCAGGAGAAGCACACTGAGTGCGCCTATCACCCCCAGCAACGGATGCACGAGGAACAGAACGCCAACGAAGAGCGGCGTCCAGAGCGCGTCAAGCAGGGTCGAACAGGCCCCGGACTGAGCGAACTGACGCAGGGTCGCGAGGTCGCGATATGCCTCCGACGCCCGCGCCCGATCGGCTTCATAGGCGTATTTGAAGCTCGCGGAAAGCGCTGCTGGATGGAGTTCCTCTTCGAGCCACTCGCCCATTCGGCCCAATGCAGCGCGGCGCAGTGCATCAAGCACGCCGCCGACCACGACGGTAAACGCAACGATGAGCGTCAGCATCAGGAGCGTATCGCCGCTTCGGCTTGACAGCACGCGATCATAGATCTGAAGCAGATAGATGGAAGGCGCGAGAAGAAGCAGATTGTAGCTACAGCTATACGCGAAAACGAGCCCGAGCGATCCCGCGCAAGCCCGCAAGGCTGCCTTCAGCGGAGTTCGCGACGGTGACATCGTTTGCAGCCGGTGCGGTGACATCAGCATTGCGTTCCCGCCAGATTATCTGAAGTCCGAGCCATCCGTTGTTGCCGACTTCGCTGGCGAATTGAGAACCGGCAGCCCCCGCTGCCGGTTCTCTGCCCCTCGGAAGCGTCGATCAGCCGTGGCCCATGCCTGAATCTTCGATATAGTAGGTCTCGTGACTGTTGAGCGAGTCGTTCAGGATAGTGACATCAACGTCACCACCTTTTGCGGTGTTGTGGTCTCCGCCATTGCCGCCGACGCCGGCCCACACGTTCTGACTCATGTCCGCCTTGAGGTAGTTCTTCTGATAGGCCGACGTATCGGCGTCCACGTCGGACTTGTTGTGGCCGCTGTCCGACTTCTGGTCGCCATTCGATACGGCCTTTCCGCCCTCCGCCTTCGAATGCTTCTGCGCCTTCGCATTCGCGCCCCCGGCGTCCCAATAGGCCTTCTGATAAACGTGGTCGCCGGTCTTGACGTCGACGTTGGCGCCATCGGCCTTGTTGTACGGATTGAATTCGATACTGGGCTTGCTGGTGATATCACCCTTGTTGATGCCGTCTCCACCATTGCCTGCGTTGTTGCCGCCGGTCGAAGCCTTGATCACGATCGTGTCGGAAGGAAACGATGCCTTTGCCATTGTCATGTCAGTCTCCCTGAGCTGGTTTGCACACTGTGCGTCCCCATGTGGACAGCAACGATCTTGGATTTGGATGCCGGATCGATCTAGCTGCCAAAGCTGATGCCACCCGAAGCGACGTGTACGTCCGAAGTGCTACGCTCTCGCTGTCGGAATCCGGACAGCTCCAATGCCTCCAGAGCGTCTTCAAACGAAAGCCCACCCTGGGCTTGCTCCAGGGTGGGCTCGCGTCAAGAAAACACGTCAGAAACTCGATAACCCCGTTTCGATTCTACCGAAACGGAACAAGCTCTAGGCGTGATCCAGCAAGTGGAGATCCGACAACAGGTCCATGGCGAAATCGCCGCCGAGCGCAGCATGGCCGTTGCCGCCGTCGCCACCGATTCCAGCGATCTGGATCGCGCTCTGATCGAACACGACATTGTTGCTCTGATGAGCCTCGGCTGTTGAATTGTAGCCGGCGACCGCAATGTTGATCGGCGCGTAGATGGCCACGTCGATGTCGACCAGGCTTCCTGCAAAATGGCCGTTGCCGCCGTTGCCGGCGCTGTTGTTGCCGGTCGCGATGACGTCAGAGCCAATCAATTCGAAGATAGAAGAGAAAATGTCCGAACTGCCGCCAATCGCGGCATTGCCGTTCCCGCCATCACCGCCGACGCCGGCCGTCTGAACAGCGGATTGATCGAACACCACGTCGTTTGTCTGCTCGGCGTGAGCCGTGGAATTGTATCCCGCTACCGCGATGTTGATCGGATAGTAAAACGCAAAGGTCGCGTGAACGAGCCCCCCATAAGCGTATCCATCGCCACCGTTGCCGGCGCTGTTCTCACCTGTACTGATCGCGCCCGAGGCGCCAGACCCGGACGCATCGACGTTTCCGCCTGATGCGGCATTGCCATTGCCGCCGCTACCACCAACTCCCGCGATCTGGGTCGCGGATTGATCAAAATAGGTAACGTTCGTCTGATGGGCGTCGGCTGTCGCATGGGGGCCGGCCACAGCAATGTTGACCGGGTTATAGATCGCGACAGGAGCATGCACCATTGATCCGGAGAAGTAGCCATCGCCGCCATTGCCGGCGCCGTTGTTACCTGTTCCAATCATGCCGTAGCCGGCAGGCCCGAACGCGCCGACGCTTCCACCAGATGCGGCATTCCAATTGCCGCCATCACCACCAACTCCGGCGAACTGGGTCGCAGACTGATCAAAGTAGGCGACGTTCGTCTGAAGGGCGAAGGCCGTTGCATGGACACCCGGCCACGCCACGTTGAGCGGCTCGAAACCAGCGTAGCTGCCATTGATCAGGCTCCCGGCAAAATGACCTTTGCCGCCATCGCCGGCGCTGTTATCTCCGGTGTGGGCCAAAAAGCGAGGCGATGAATCCGCGGAAAGCCACCACGAGTCCGGCAAATCGTGCCCGAGCATACCCTTGCGACCAACGACAACAGGGTCCTGTGCACTCCGATGATACATGACTGTCGCCCCACCGAAATTGCTTCGCGCCGACCGGACGGACGCCTCCCGCACTCAAGAGAGAATGTCACCTCGGCACGCCAAAAGCCGAGTCGTCAATTCGGACAGCAAACGTTCGGGCGATAGGCACGATATCAGTTACACCCGTTCGGGTATGGTGACGCCTTGCGTGAATCCATAATCACCAGGGTGATCATGATCCGGTTACCGGGAATGAGCCCGCGCTTTCCGAGAAGGTCATTTGTGGAACCTAACGGAACCTCAGACGTTCTGTTTCGCGAATGAGCAGCGCCGTCGCCCCGGCGCAGCAAGCACAGACGCCGAGGCGCTGCGCTGCGCTGGTCGGAGGAAACGCTCATGAGACTCACTCTTTCGGTCATTAAGGCTGACGTCGGCTCTATCGGGGGCCATACCAAACCGTCTTCACGGATGATGGCGACTGTCGATCGCGAGGTCGGCAAGGCGATCGCCAATGGTCTCCTGATCGACGGCTTCGTCTGCCACACCGGCGACGACATTGCGATCATCATGACGCACACATGGGGCGAAGGGGACGTCGAGGTACATCAATTCGCCTGGAAGACGTTTCTCGCGGCTACGTCGATCGCGAAAACCTCCGGCCTCTACGGCGCCGGTCAGGATCTTCTGGTCGACGCGCCTTCCGGAAATGTTCGCGGCGCCGGACCGGCCGTCGCGGAACTCAGCTTCGACCACAGCCTCTCGAGCCCGAGGCCCGCGGAGTCCTTCATGGTGTTCGCCGCCGACAAATGCGGCCCCGGCGCCTACAACCTGCCGCTCTACCTCGCCTTCGCCGATCCCATGTATTGCGCCGGGCTGATGCTTCCTCCGATGATCAAGGGCTTCCGTTTCCATGTCATCGACATGGACCATACGGCCGGCGACAGCGTGATCGAACTCGACGCGCCCGCGGACAGCTACCACATCGCGGCCCTGCTCCGCGACAATGAGCGCTTCGGGATCGATCGCATCGTTTCCCGAACACATAACGAGGTTGTCGCCGCTGTTTCGGCGCAACGTCTTCACTCGATCGCAGGCAAGTACACCGGCAAGGACGATCCGGTCGCGATCGTCAGGAACCAGGGGATTTTCCCGGCGCCCGAAGAAATCGTCTCGCCGTTCGCGAAGGCGCACTTCGTAGGCGGCGATGCGCGGGGCTCGCACGTGATGCCACTCATGCCTGTGCCACTCAACACAGCGGTGACAGGCATGTACTGCCTGCCGATCGTTTCCTGCACCGGCTTTTCGATCGACAAGGACGGCCGTTTTTCGGAGTCCTTTACCGATTTCTTCGACAACCCGGCGTGGGACGAGGTCCGTCGGCTCGCGCAGCGCAAGGCAATCGAGATGCGCAGCCAGGGCTGGTCCGGCGCCGCGATGCTGCCCTATTCCGAGCTGGAGTATGGTGGCTTCCGCGACACCGTGTCCTCACTGCTGGAGCGCTTTCAGGTGCGCGAGGAGCGCAGGCCGGAAGCGGCCGAATAAGGGATCGCCCGCGAGGTGGGTATGGCAAAAAGGCGCATCGGCATTCTCACGGGCGGCGGCGACGTTCCCGGCCTCAACGCCGTCATCAAGAGCGTGACCTATCGCGGCAGCGAGAACGACATCGAGGTCGTCGGCCTCCGCCGTGGTTGGGAGGCCCTCACGCATGTGAACCTCGAGGACCCGGCCTCGAGGTCCCACTACATCATCCCGCTGAACCGCGACAATACGCGCACCATCGACCGGAGCGGCGGCACCGTGCTGCACTCGAGCCGTACCAATCCGTCCAAGATGAAGAAGCTGCCGGATCATCTCGCAGGCAAGGACTTTCCGGCCTCGTCCAGCACCAAAGGCGGCATCGCAACCAGGACGTGGGACGTTACTGGCCAGGTGCTGGCCAACCTCTCGGGGCTCGGCATCGAGCACCTGATCGCCATCGGCGGCGACGATACGCTCAGTTACGCAGCCAGGCTCAACGAACTCGGCGTCAAGATCATCGCCATTCCGAAGACCATGGACAATGACGTCCGCAACACCGAATACTGCATCGGCTTCTCGACCGCAATCACGCGCGCCAGCGACGCCATCCAGCGGCAGCGCACCACTGTCGGTTCGCACGAGCGAATCGGCATCTTCCGCGTCTTTGGCCGCGATGCCGGATTTACCGCGCTCTACACCGCGTACGCCACCTCGATACGGTGCGTCATACCGGAGTACAAGGTCGATATCGACAAGCTGATCCGGCTGCTCCTTGAGGAGAAACGCGCCAACCCAAGCAACTATGCGCTGGTCGTGCTCAGCGAGGGAGCCGCGTGGGAGGGCTACGAGGTGCAGGAATACGGCGAGCCCGATGCCTACGGCCATCGCAAGAAGGCGAGCGTGGCGGAATCACTCGCCGACGAGATCAAGCGGCGCGTTGGCGAGGAGACGATCACGTCTGACCTCACCTACGACCTGCGATCGGGCAATCCGGACTTCATGGACAAGCTCGTGGCCCTGACTTTCGGCAACATGGCCTACGATGCCATCCTGGAAGGCAAGACCGGCCTCATGTCGGCGCTGGTCGAGGGACGCTACGACCTCGTGCCTATCCCTGAGGCCAAGCTCGGGCCGCGAAAACTGGACGTCGCCAGCACGTACAACACGGAGCGCTACCGCCCCATCTATGGCAACAAGCGCGGGCTGCCGATCTTTCTCAACCGCGCGTCATAGGGTGACAGCTTTTTCGGCTTTGGCGAGACCGCCGGCGCCTGTGCGTTGGCATCGAGCGATGTCGATGCCACTGGCGTCTCACCCTTGGTCCCTTCACGTCCTATTTCGCGTCGCGGCCAGGAAAAATCGTCGGCGCGACCGGCGGGTGCCGGCAACGGCTCGCCTTTGATCAAGAACCGTGCTGCCTGCGCATCGATCGCCACCGGCCGCGACCCGGGAGCACCGAGCAATTGATCCGTCCCGACAGAAGAGGCCTTCAGCGGAACGATCGGCCCGGCCAGCGGACGCGGCGCCGGCTGATCCGGCCGCGCGCTGGCGTCGGGGGTCGCCGGTTCGGTGGGCAGCACGATCGGCGCGGAACGCGCGGCCAACAGCCGGTTGATTTCGCGCTCGGCATAATGCGCGAGCTTGAGCGCGCCGGCCCTGGTGAAATACACGCCATCGGAGGAACGCAGCCGGCGGATCTGGCCTTCGAAATCGGGACCTTGCTGTGAAAAGCGCCCGGCTTCATCGACAAATCCGTCCCAGACATCGACATAGGTGATACCCGCCTTGCCGGCCGCATCGCGATAGAGCGTATCGAGAAACGCCGTGTCGGCGGTCGCTTTGGCGCCGCGTACCGCCGGCAGACCCACCCACAGCACCGGCACCCCCTTGGCCTTGAGTACGCCGATCATCTCGTCGATCTTTTCTCTGTAGAGTTCGACCCAGCGCTTCTCGCGAAACTCATGCAGGCCGCTCGTCGAGCCCGCGCCCTTCTCCGTTTCCGTGGCCCGCCGCGCATCACTGTTGTCGGCTGAATCGTCCGGCGATAACTCAGAATCCGCCGCCTTGGATGCGCCATCCGGCTTCGCCGCAGGTTTTTCACCGGAAGGCTTGCCGTCGGGCTTGACCCTGGCGTCCTTCTTGTCCCCTGGCTTGGGGTCGGATTTATCGGCTGCCGGCTCTCGGATTGCGACGCGGTCGTCAAGTCCGAGCATGACGACAATGGCGTCCGCTTTTTCGGTGGCGAGAATGCCTTTGGCGGCGGCCGCCCAATCGGCCGGGGTTCCCTTCGGCTGATACTTGATCAGGCCGGAGGCTGTCTTGTGTTTGCGGATCACACCCATCTCGGGCTGATCGGCATAGACGTCCTCGAGCCCGTAGGCGAGCCAGTCCGCCATGGAGTCACCGAGCACAAGAATGTGGCGCTCGGGTACGGTGCTGCGCTTCTCGGGGGGCGGCGCCTTTGAAAAATCCTCGCGCGCCGCCTGGGGCGCTTGCCGCGAACGAGGCGGCGGCGCGTATTGCGGCTGGTACGGTGCATACGCGTCGTTGCCGAACCAGCCGCCACCGCGTTGTTCGTTGCCAAACCAGCCCCCGCGTTGCGGTTGCGGCCGCTGCTGATATCCGCCGAAATTGAAAAACTGTGCAGAGGAAGGTCCGGCCATGCCCAGCACCAATCCCGCCGCAACGGCCAGCGCAATCATCCGACCACGCCCGGTAAAGATGCTCGGCCTTTTTGGATCCTTTGGCATGCGCCTGGACCCCACATCCGCAGAACTTGTCTTGGGAAATTAGCACAACCGCCGAGTGGCGGTTCTCAGTTTACCGTGAAGTCTTCAGCACGGATAAGCAAGGAACAGCCCATATAAGGGATCATGTGTGGACGGCATAGCGTTGCAGTTCGTATCGAAGTTACTTGCCGGCCACGAAATAAAAGTCCTGCCTTCCGGAAATCGAGCCGTAGCTGAAAGGCTTTTGCTTGCGACCGGTCGCTTCCATGACGTCGTCGCGGACGAAATCGAAGAGCCTGCGGACTTCGAGGCCGGGCGTTGGAACATTTTTGACGAAGGCAGACGCGAACGGACTGTTGGTTCCGTCGCCGTCGAGCGCGGTCTCGCCATCCTTTGCGGCATACACCACCAGCGTTCCCGCCTCGGGCTCGACAGCGGCCAGACCTCGCGATACCGAACGGGACGCGACGGTTAGCGTGCGCTTCATCTGGTTGGCGAACGGGTTGTCGCGGCAGGCATCGAGAATGACGAGGCGCAGTTTCCTGGCGCGCTCCGCGGCATTCAGAACCTGTTCGAGCGGCACGGCTTCAAATCCGATATCGCGATCCGCGGCAATTTTGGCGTCGGTCGGAATGAGATAATTGATTCCGCCAACTTCCATGCCGTGTCCGGCATAATAGACGACTGCCCAGTCCGCCGTTTCTGCGCGGGCTGCGAAATCGCGCAGCGCGCTGATCAGGGCGTCCTTTCGGAGATTGGTCAGCGAAGTAACCGTTTCAAACCCGGTGCGTTTCAAGACGTCGGCGACAAGGTCTGCGTCGCGCACCGGGTTCGGCAATGCGGCCGCGTTTTCATAGGCAGAATTGCCGATGACAAGGGCGATGCGACGATCATTGTTCGACACCCGTGCAGTGGGCGTAACAATGGCTGTAGCGACGTTGGTTTTCTCGGGCGACGCCGTTGCAGGTCGCGGTGACGGCAAGAGGGCAAGCCGCGCTCGCGCCTTGTCCTGCGCCCATTTTGAGGCCTGCGCCAATCCGAGCGTCGTATTGAAGTCAGACCGCGCCTTGGCGAAATCGGCGAGTTTCTCATAGGCCAGTCCACGATTGACGTGCGCGTTCGCATAGGTGGGGTCCAGCCGTATCACCTCACTGTAGTCGGCAACGGCGCGGTCCGTGTCACCTTTGCTGCCGTAGGCATTCCCCCGGTTGAAGTACGCGTTCACATACCTGGGATCCAGTCGTATCGCCTCGGTATAGTCGGCAATGGCGCGATCCGTGTCGCCTTTGTTGCTGTAAGCGTTCCCCCGGTTGTAGTACGCGTTCGCATACGCGGGCGCCAGCCGTATCGCCTCGGTATAGTCGGCAATGGCACGGTTCGTGTCGCCTTTGTTGCTGTAGGCGTTCCCACGGTTGTAGTGCGCGTCCGCATACGTGGGATCCAGCCGTATCGCTGCGGTGTAGTCGGCAATGGCACGGTCCGTGTCGCCCTTGTCGCTGTAGGCGTTTCCACGGTTGTAGTACGCTTGCGCATATTTGGAATCTTGCCGTATCGCCTCGGTGTAGTCGGCAACGGCACGGTTGGTGTCGCCCTTGTCACGGTAGGCAATGCCGCGATGGGTGTAATTTTCCGATGGTCGCCCCGCGCTGGAGTTGATCGCACGCGTGCACGCAGCGATGGCGCCTTCGCCGGTTTCGCGGGAGCAGCGCGTCGCGTCATCTGCGGCTGCGGGGGCAGCGATCACAAGGGTTGCAAGGCAAAACAGTAGTTTGCGAAGCATGCGAAAGTCCCCGTTACCCTGCCCTGGTCGGAACCAGCATTTAAGCAATGCAAACTTATCGAGGCAATTAGCCAGCCCTGTGATCTAAATCACAAAGCTTGGCTCAGAGGACTGCGGACGCAGCAACATCAATGTTACGGTTGCCCTAAACACCGGACATGACTCATAACGAGGACCGGTCCGCTATGGGCCATGTGTGGACGGCTCCTGGTTGGCAAGGGTTTTCTTCACGTCTGC
>NZ_LLXZ01000121.1 GCF_001440395.1 Bradyrhizobium jicamae
CCCGAGGTCTCGCGTGCCGTTCCTAGATCATGATGCGATTTGAAGGAATCGCATCATGATCTCATCTCCCTGTTTGAGCATGATCTTTTCGGAAAACCGGTTTCCACTTTTCCGGATCATGCTCTAGCTGGACCCAACGCACGGTCGGCGCGCCACGAAGAACAGATACAGCAGGATGGGCAAGGCCAGCGCGAGCCACGATACGGCGTCCCACACGCCATCTCCGACCAGGGCAGCAAGAAGGCCCACGGTGCTCAGCGCACCGATGGCGATCGGCGCGGCAAAAATCTGTCCAAGCGTTCGACGATTCTTCACGACGACCATCAGGAGGACATCAGAGGGGCATTGACCGCGGAGCCTTGGGCGATGGCGCGATCGACGCTGACGCCGGCCTTGCGCCGACGCAGCCAGAGATAGACGCCAGTACCCAGGACCATGATTGTCAGCACGTCGAGCAATGCCCAGAGGATCTTGAGCGGCATGCCGCCATAGTCGCCGAAATGCAGGGGCTGCGAAATGAAGAGGGTCGTGACATACCAGGGCATATCACGACTGTCGGTGAGCTTGCCGGTTTCCGCATCGATCAAGGCCGGCTTCAGCAAGCGTGACGTCACGGGCGTGTCGCCCTTCAGGAAGACGATGTAGTGGCTCTTGCTGCTGAAGACCGTTCCCGGAAAGGCGACGAAGCTCGGCGTCATTCCCGGTGCGGCGCGCGCCGCAACGTCCACGGCAGCCTGAAGCGAAGTCAGCGTGGCGGGCGGCGCACGATCGCGGTATTGCGCCGTCATCTCGGCCAACTGACCGTATTGCCACATCTTGAGAACGAGATCGGCCCACGTGTTGATCACGCCGGTGAAGCCGACCACGAGCGTCCACATGACAAGCAGAATGCCTGCCAGATTGTGGATATCGAGCCAGCGCACGATGCGCGGGCGCTGGCTGCGGTAGGCGCCGAAGTCCAGCTTCCGCATCGACGGTGCATAGACGACGATCCCCGATATGATCGCGACACAGAACAGGATCCCCATCAACCCAAGGAACAGCTTGCCCGGCAAACCGGCAAACATGTCAGTGTGCAGCTTGAGCATGACGTAGGTGAAGCGGCCGGTGACGTCGGGCGAATCGAGATAGGCACCGGTATGCGAATCCATCCGGACGAAACGATTCTTCGTGGGGTCTGAAGTGATGGACTCGCCGACGCTCACGAACATCGCATTGGGATCGTCGCGATCCCAGATCAGGAAATGCGGCACCTTCATGGGCGCATTCGCCAGCGCGTTGGCGAGAAGCCGATCCAGATCGGCAAAGGGCGTGCCGGGGGAAACTTCCGCAGGCTTCACTCCGGGGTTCAGGAGGTCGTCGATCTCCTCGTGAAAGATGAGCGGCAGACCGGTGATGCACAGCATCAGCATGAACAGCGTGCAGATCAGGCTCGTCCATTTGTGGACGAGGCCCCATCGCCGAAGTGATCGTGTCGCCGCCGTCAACTGACCGCCCTAGTTCCAAGCATACTTGACCGTGCCGAGCACCGTACGTGCCGAACCGAGACCGCAATAGGGGAGACCTGTTAAACAGGATGCCACGTAATACTTGTTGGTCAGATTGGTCGCGTTGATCTGCGCGCTCCATCCTTTGAGATCAGGCCGCAGATATTTGAAGTCGAAGCTGACCGTGGCATCGAACAGGACGTAGTCCGGAATCAGGATCGTGTTGGCGCTATCGCCATAACTCTGGCCGACGTAACGAACGCCGCCGCCGATCCCGAGGCCGGCGACGGGGCCGTCATAGAAGGTGTATTTGGTCCACAACGCGGCCTGTTGGAGAGCGGTATTGGGCAAATAATTGCCGACAAAACCATCATTGCTCTTGGTCACCTTGGGATCAAATTTGCTGAAGGCGCCAATAATCTCCAGCTCTCGCGTAACGTTGCCGCGCGCCTCCAGTTCGATGCCGCGTACGCGC
>NZ_LLXZ01000122.1 GCF_001440395.1 Bradyrhizobium jicamae
GCCGAATATCTGCTTGGCCTCGGCTATGAGGTCCACGGCATCAAGCGGCGGTCGTCCTCGTTCAACACCGCGCGGATCGATCACATCTACCAGGACCCGCATTCGCGCAACGTGCCGTTCCTGCTGCATTACGGCGACATGACCGACTCGACCAACCTGATCCGGCTGATGCAGCAGATCAGGCCGACCGAGATCTACAACCTCGCCGCCCAGAGCCATGTCGGCGTCAGCTTTGAGAGCCCGGAATACACCGCCAATGCCGACGCGATCGGCGTGCTGCGGCTTTTGGAAGCGATCCGGATTCTCGGGATGGAGGCGGAGACGCGGTTCTATCAGGCCTCGACCTCCGAACTCTACGGCCTGGTCCAGGAAGTGCCGCAGAAGGAGACCACGCCGTTCTACCCGCGCTCGCCCTATGGCGTGGCCAAACTGTATGGCTACTGGATCACGGTGAACTACCGCGAGGCCTACGGCATGTTTGCCTCGAACGGCATCCTGTTCAACCATGAGAGCCCGATCCGCGGCGAGACCTTCGTCACCCGCAAGATCACCCGCAGCGTCGCCCGCATCGAGGTTGGCTTGGAAGACACGCTCTATCTCGGCAACCTTGACGCCAAGCGCGACTGGGGCCATGCGCGGGATTATATCGAGGGCATGCACAAAATCCTGCAGGCGGACGTGGCAGACGACTTCGTGCTGGCGACCGGCGAGACCCGGTCGGTGCGCGAATTCGTCGAGGTGGCGTTTGCCGAAGTCGGCCGCCGCATCGAATGGCGTGGCAAGGGCGTCGAGGAGACCGGCGTCGACAGCAAATCCGGCAAGATCCTTCTACGCATCGACCCCGTCTACTTCCGCCCCACCGAAGTCGATCTTCTGGTCGGCGACGCCAGCAAGGCGCGGGACAAGCTCGGCTGGAAGCCCAGGACGTCGTTTGCCCAGCTGGTCAAGGAAATGGTCGCGAGCGACCTCGCAGATGCCCGGCGGGAGGTCGCCAATGGCAAGCCTGCCGTTTGAACTGAGGGGCAAGACGGTCTACGTCGCCGGCCATCGCGGCATGGTCGGCGCGGCGCTGGTGCGCCGGCTCGCTGCGGAGAACGTCGAACTGTTGACGGTGACGCGCAATGAAGTCGATCTGCGTGACCAGGCGGCGGTCAACGCGTGGTTCGCCGCCAAACGCCCGCAGGTGGTGTTTCTGGCGGCGGCCAAAGTGGGCGGCATCGTCGCCAACAACACGCTGCGCGCCGAATTCCTCTACGACAATCTGGCGATCGCTGCGAACGTGATCCATGCGGCGCATGTCCATGGCGCCGGGAAACTGATGTTCCTCGGCTCGTCCTGCATCTACCCCAAACTGGCGCCGCAGCCGCTGCGCGAGGATTCCATGCTGACGGGTCCGCTGGAGCCGACCAACGAGCCCTATGCGATTGCCAAGATCGCCGGCATCAAGATGGTGGAAGCCTATCGCAGCCAGTATGGCGCCGACTTCATCAATGTGATGCCGACCAACCTCTACGGACGCGGCGACAATTATCATCCCGAATACAGCCATGTCGTCGCCGCGCTGATCCGCCGCTTCCACGAGGCCAAGGTT
>NZ_LLXZ01000123.1 GCF_001440395.1 Bradyrhizobium jicamae
CACCCGACCAATGCTGCAAGCCGTCAGAAAGTTCTTGCCAGGGCGCCGTCCACACGAGAACCAAAGCAGACGCGCTGAAGCCAGCCGAGATGTCCGCTTCTGGTAATGCGGACATACATGGCCGGCGTAAGCCGGCATGCCGCGCCTTCAGCAGCCCCGGCAGATCGAATTGAGCATCCTGTCGACCTTCGCTTCCTCGCGGTCGATGGCGGGACTGGTGCCAAGCGGTGGTCCTTTCATCAGATGGCCGGTGCCGGTCGAGGAAAGCGCGGTACCCAGCGAATTGGTACCGGGCGTGGCGGCGCTCGTACCGAAGGCGCCGCCAGTCATGGCCCCGTGCACGGAACCCATGCCGCCGCGGGCGAACGCAGCCGTTCCCGTGAGGCTAACGACACTTAGGACGCAAAGAACGCAAATGCTTCTCATGACGTTGCTCCTGATCTGTTCGCCCGATTGCGGAGCCTCGGCACGCATTGGATGCGCGGCCGCGAGTCCGGCCGCGATCACGCGTCGGAGCGCAGGCCGATTTCGGCTCTGACGATCGAGGTGGTGTCGGTACCGGAGAATTCCGACTTAAAAAACGTTAAGGAAAGTGTTTTCATCACGCTCGGGCGTGTCAGGCCGCCGGCCTTATGAAGACACGACTACACCGCGTTGATATCGACGCTTTCCAGTATCGGCTTCGGGTAGCCATCGCGCGCCACCTTGATCATGGCGCGGCCGAGCTGTTCGCTTGTCGTCATGTGGTTCGGCGTGGCGCGCACCATCCAGGACAGCAGCGGCCCGCTGATAGCGTAGACCGCATTCACCCAGGCGGTCTTGGACCTGACGCCGTGCAGCGGCTGGATGCCGGATGGCCGGAACATGTACGCCGCCTTGAACGGCAGCTTGAGCAGATCGTTCTCGGTCTTGCCCTTGACCCGCGCCCATCGGAGCGGGCCCTGCTCGGTCGAATCAGTGCCTTTGCCGGTGACGTAGGTGAAGACCATGCCGGGGTTGAGCCGGGCCAGCGTTTTGGCCGCCGCCATGGTGACGTCGTAGGTCAGATGGCGGTAGCGCTCCAGATCCATGCCGATCGAGGAGACGCCGAGGCAGAAGAAGCAGGCGTCGTATCCGGCAAGCTCGGATTCGATCTTCGAGAAATCCGTGAAATCGTCGTGCAGGACTTCGCGCAGCTTGGCGTGCTGCACCCCGGCCGGGCTGCGGGAGACCGCCAGCACTTCCGTGACGCCAGCATCGACAAGGCATTCGCGCAGGACGCCCTGCCCGACCATGCCGGTGGCGCCAAATAGAATCGTCTTCATGATTTGATGAACGCCAAGAGGTCTGCGTTGATGGTGGCGGCTTCCGTGGTGGGCATGCCGTGCGGAAAGCCCTTGTAGGTCTTCAGCGTGCCGTTCTTCAGCAGCTTTGCCGACAATGGCGCGGAGTCCGCGTAAGGCACGATCTGGTCGTCGTCGCCATGCATCACCAGAACAGGCACGTTGATCTTCTTGAGGTCTTCGGTGAAGTCGGTCTGCGAGAAGGCGACGATGCCGTCGTAATGCGCTTTGGCGCCGCCCATCATGCCCTGGCGCCACCAGTTCTCGATCACGGCTTCCGACGGCTTGGCGCCCGGCCGATTGTAGCCATAGAAGGGGCCTGCCGCGACGTCGCGATAGAACTGCGAACGGTTGGCCGCCACCTGCGCCTGGAAATCGTCGAACACCGCCTTGGGCAGGCCGCCGGGATTGGCCGGCGTCTGCACCATCAAGGGCGGCACCGCGGCGATGATTGCCGCCTTCGCCACACGGCTCTCGCCGTGACGGGCAATGTAATGCACCACCTCGCCGCCGCCGGTGGAATGGCCGACGTGAACGGCATTCTTCAGATCGAGATGCGCGGTCAGCGCCGCGAGATCGTCGGCATAATGATCCATGTCATGGCCGTCCGCCACCTGGCTGGAGCGGCCATGGCCGCGGCGGTCATGGGCGATGACGCGAAAACCGTTGTTCAGGAAGAACATCATCTGCGCGTCCCAGTCGTCCGCCGACAGCGGCCAGCCATGGCTGAACACGATCGGCTGGCCCTTGCCCCAATCCTTGTAGAAGATCTCGACGCCGTCTTTGGTCGTGATGGTGGGCATTTCGAATTCTCCTCTTGTTGAGCATCATTCCGGGACATGCATTTTCGCGGATGCGAAATCCGGATGAGATGGAGATTCCGGGTTCGCGCTGAAGCGCCCCCCGGAATGCCGAAATCGGGTTAGGCAGGCTGTGCCGGCGCCGGCCGGAATCGCCGGAGCACACCGATAATGACGACGACGAAGAACACCAGCACGACGCCCTGGGCGACGGCGAACGGCGGCTCGGCCGGCGGCACGCTCGGCGCCAGCGCGTGCAACGCCGGCACTTTCAGGAACGACTGGACCACCAGCACGAAGACGTTGAGATAGAGCGAAATCAACGCGGTCAGCGCGTAAATCCAGCGCCAGGCGCCATTAAGCTTCATGATGTAGAGGGCAAAGCAGGCGATCGCCAGCAGCACCAGCGAAAGAAAGCCGAACATATGCGACGGCAACAGTTTCTCGGACGGGAACGGAGGAATCAGAAACCCCGAAACACTGGTGAGGATCGTGAACAACAGGAAGATCGCCGTCAGGCCCGGCATCCGCTTCGAGCCGAGCATCCCGAACATCACGACAAGGCCCGCAACGATGGCGATCAGGCTGATGACCACATGCACCAGAACGAATGTCGCCAAGCTCATCCCTAAAATCATCTGCGCCCCCGCCATTGGAAATGTTCCAAAGCATACGTCGCATCGTCAAAAATTTCCACACGCGTCGCGTGCAGCGTCGTCAGGGCAGGCATGTGCGTGAATAAATGACGCATCAACGAAAGTAGTATGATGCACGAAATCTTTGCAACGCTGTCACAAACCGGAGCAGCGCCCGCGCTGAAGTTGAATCCAGGGCGTGTACTCAGGGCGCTGCGCTATGCGCCAATTGACGCATTCACCGCCATTTCTAGACTATGCCGGAATTCACGAAGGGGGCAGGCGTGCTTTCAAAACTCAAAAATCTGGCTGCAGACGCCATGAAAAGCGTCAGCGGACAGTTCGCGAACGCCTCCGGGGCAATTGCCGATCTGGCCGCCAGTCTTGCTACCCGCGCCGCGGCGGCCGCTGATCTCGGCCGCATTCTCGATATCATAGAAATGGTCCCGGGCGTAAGTTTCGACAAGCCCGAGCCCGATGCTGACTATCTCAATACGTTGCTGGCTGCCGTGCAGATGGGCGAGCTGACGCTGGCCGTGCATTATCGCCAGCAAACCGAAGCCAGCGTGGTGCGCTTGCATCCCATCACAACGGCAGAGGCCAATGCACTAACCGGCTCGGAGAACAAGTTCTCCTCGAAAAGCCTGGTCGACGGTGAAGGCGACAAACCTGCCATCCAGATGCTGATGAACACCGAGCATCTGGCGGAAAATTACCGGCACGTTTCCGCCGATACGCTGATCAACGCATTGGCCTTCCCGGTCGAGAATGTCAAAGGCGGCTTCATCATCGCCAAACCGTTTCGTGCGATCGCGCGACCGATCGCTGGCTGGCTGCTCAACATTATTTTCGACCAGGGCGAAAAACTGCACCGGCGCTTCCTCGGTAATCGCGGCGAAGATCAACTCCCATCGCCTTCGCCACTTGCGGACGAAGAACAAACCGACGCACCGCGTGCCTCAAGGACGCCGGAAGGCGGCGACGTCCAAGCCCCGGGCTCCGATCGAACCATCGAGGACCCGCCGCGGAACGATGGGCGGATTGATTAAACACGGTCGAGAGCAGCGCTCCATGCATCGTCGCTGGCGCCAAACCGGATATCGCTCTGGCATTTGGATAAACTTTATCTATCCAGCTAATGGGATCGACATAGCGATTTCCGAGATTTCGTAGTCGTGCGCGATCACTGGGGGAGACCATGGTAGAGTCAACAGCCATGGAATCCCGAAACGAAATGTCAGAGCCGCGCACAATCCGCGACGACGCGACCTCTACAACGCCGTGCATCGTCAATGGCCTGACGTTTCGCCCTCGTAAAAAGATCAATGTCTGGAAAGGTCTCGGCATTGTTCTCGGCACCACTTTGGTGCCGGATGTCATCGTGCTCCTCGCCATCATCCCGTTCGCTGTGCGTCGCATTCTGAAGGTTCTCGACGCGAGAGGAATGCTGGCTGACCGACCGGACGTTCTGAAATGACGAGACCGATAATCCTCGAATGGATAGCCGGTCCATTCCCCTGGCTGGGCGGAGCCGCGACGTAGTATGTTTGTCCGCTTTGTGGTCGGCACCGACGGCGAGAACCACCGATTGCTGAAGGGGATCATCAATGAGGCATTTCGTCTTCGCGACCGTGGGCGCCTCGACCCCCATCAACAGGCCTGCCTTAAGGACGCACATGTGTGGCTGAACGCCCACCTCCCTGTTCCGCCATTTTCCAGGAGCGACTGGGGCCCAAACGTAGTTTGCTGGTTCAAGGACACTGCTGACCCGTCGATCAAGAAGATGTGGGAAATCGTAGCTATCCTCAGGGAGAACGGCATCGCCGTGCGCCTACTTAGATCAAGGAATCCAGGAAAGATTGTCTACGAGGATGACTTCCAGGTCGTCGTTCGGGAGTGGAAGCGCCTGTAGGCGGACGCCGAAAGCCCATGTCTGCATCGTGTCAATAATAGCGGGGTATCGGACCGTTATGCGGCGTCTTGCGGTGCGACAGATCGAACAGCACCTCGTCGACATAGCACCAGCCCCAGCCTTCCGGCGGATCGTAGCCTTCGATCACCGGGTGGCCGGTGGCATGGAAGTGCGCTGAGGCATGCTTGTTCGGCGAATCGTCGCAGCAGCCGACATGGCCGCAGGTGCGGCAGATCCGCAGATGCAGCCACCGGCTTCCGCTTTTCAGGCACTCCTCGCAGCCGAGCGCGCTCGGCGTTACGGTTTGGATGCCGGCGATGTGGCTGCAGCCCTTTTTCGTCACCGCTTCACCCCTCGCGCGTTTCGAAGAACCTAGAGCGCCGGCTTCATGCTGTCGGCGAGAAAGCCGTGCAGCGCCGCCACCACCTGGGCGCCCTCGCCGATCGCGCCGCCGACGCGCTTGACCGAGCCGGAGCGAACGTCACCGACCGCGAACACGCCGGGCACCGAGGTTTCCAGCGGCGAGGCGGACCGCCCGTCCTTCTGGGTGCATTGCGTGCCCGTCACCACGAAGCCGCCGCGATCGACCATGACGCCGCAGCCCTCGAGCCAGGTCGTTGCCGGATCGGCGCCGACGAACAAAAAGAGATTACGGATATCGAGCGTGTGCTGTTCCGGCGCGAGACGGCTGCGCCAGCGCAGCCGCGTCAGCGCCGCCTCGGCATCGCCTTCGAGGCCGACGACCTCGGTATTGAACATCAGTTCGATGTTGGGGGTCGCCTCGATGCGCTCGATCAGATAGCGCGACATGCTGGCGCCGAGCCCGCCGCCGCGGATGATCATGTAGACCTTGCGCGCATGGCCGGACAGGAACACCGCGGCTTGCCCTGCGGAATTGCCGCCGCCGACCAGCACGACGTCTTGGTCCATGCACAGCTTGGCCTCGATCGGCGAGGCCCAGTACCAGACGCCGCGGCCTTCGAATTTCGCGAGGTTCTCGATCTCCGGCCGGCGATAGCGCGCGCCGCTCGCCACCACGACGGATTTGGCGCGCATCGTTTTCCCGCAATCGGTCGCCAGCGCAAAGACGCCATCGGGGCGGCTGCAATCGAGCGAGTTGATCGAGACCGGGATCAGCATGTCGGCGCCGAATTTCTGCGCCTGGGTGAAGGCGCGCCCGGTCAGCGCCTGACCGGTGATGCCGGTCGGGAAGCCGAGATAGTTTTCGATCCGGGCGCTGGCGCCGGCCTGGCCACCGAACGCGCGCGCGTCGAACACCGCGACCGACAATCCTTCGGATGCCGCATAGACGGCGGTGGCGAGGCCCGCCGGCCCGCTGCCGATCACCGCGACATCGTAGAGCTTTTCATGATTGTGCTCGCCGATCATGCCGATCGCGTAGGCGATCGCCGGCTCCGACGGATTGCGCAGCACCCGGCCGTCGGCAATCACGACCAGCGGCAGTTCGGCGCGCGAGGCGGCATAACGCGCGACGAGGTCGGCGGCGTCCTTGTCGGTCGCGGGATCGAGCAAATGGTAGGGCTGGCCGTTACGCCCCAGAAAATTCTGCAGCCGCGCCATGTCGCCAAGCGAAGGCGGGCCGATCAGCACCGGGCCGCCGGCGCCGCCCTGGATCAGGCTGACCCGGCGCAGGATCAGCGCCCGCATGATGCGCTCGCCGAGTTCGGCTTCCGCGACCAGCAGCGCCCGCAATTGATCCGGCGGAATCAAGAGCGTCTCGACATCGCCCTCAGCGTGGCCATCCACCAGCGCGAGGCGGCCCGAGAGCTGGCCGAGTTCGGCCAGAAATTGCCCCGGCCCCTGGTCGATGATCGGGGTGACATGACCAAGGCCGTCGCGCTGGGTGATCGCGACGTGGCCCGACAGCACCACGAACATGCCGGGACCCTGCTTGCCGGTCTCGAACAGGGCTTCGCCGTGCTCATAGCTGCACAAGCTCCCGAACCTGCGCATGCGCTCGATTTCGGGAGGCGTGAGCGCCGGGAATGTCTGCTCGTGACGGGGAAACGTATAGGCGTTGGGTCCGGTCGCCGGACCGGCCGTGGTGTCTGCACTCATTGTCGCCACCCAAAGAAACAAGAACTGTGCGAAGCGCCGCCACGCCGCCCGGCGAGCGATCAAGGCATTCTCCCTCTACGCTACCGGTGTGGCTTTTCTCCGCTGGCGTCATCTAGGGAGACATCGGCGTTTTCGGAAGATGCGGCGTCGCTGCGCCCGCGCGCCTGCGACTTCCGCCGCTTGAGATTTTCGCGCAACGCCAGCTTCAGCCGGTCGCGCCGTGAATCCTTCGCATCCACAGCCGTCTTGCCCGCGCCCTTGCCTTGATCGCCCGTCATCACCAGTCCGCCGAATATCCTTGCTCGAAACAGAGGCAGCCGGACGCACCGCCCGCTGCCGCCGGAACATAGTGCGTTTCGCGGCCCCTCGCCGCAACGGGCCCGTCGAGCTGACGGCGAGGCGATTGAACGCGCGGGTCAATGATTCGACGCTCCGGGGAACCGGATCGGCCGGAAGTTGACCGTTTTGAAGGCCTTCGCCGGCGACCACGCCGATTTTTCACGATTTTGGGCCCTTCCCGGCCCGCCCGCGTGCTTGCGCCAGAGGGGCCCTTGTGGCAAGAACCGGCCGCCTAGTGGGAGCCCGTTGGGGCCGATTCCCTTAAGTACCGGGCATGCTGCCGTAGCTCAGTGGTAGAGCACTCCATTGGTAATGGAGAGGTCGACAGTTCAATCCTGTCTGGCAGCACCATTCTTTCCGAAAATTGCCGACATCCTGCTCTCTGCAGCAGCCGAAGCCGCTATCGGCCACCAAACGTACGCCGCATATCCTGCTCGAATTTTTCCCGCCGCTCCCTTTCCTCGACTTCCCGCTTCTTGCTTTCCTCCTTCAGCCGTCTGGCCGTCTCCGCCCAATGTTTCTGCTGCTCGCGCGCTTTTGCGTTTTTCTCTGCGCGTGCCTGACGCTCCTGCGCCTGCCCCGGCATCTGCCACAGCCCGGTGAGATTGGTCAGCACGACGGCGATGCCGATCGAGAGGGCAACGATCTTGACGGTGTCCCAGCGCGAGATGACCTTCGGGTTTTCTCCCATTGCCACGACGTCAGGCTTCGGTGCGGGAGCCGCAGCGACCTTCGGAAGGTTGCTCCGCGATGCCGTCGCACTTGATCCGACATTTGATCCAACACTTGGCACGCTCGTCCTCGCCGGCTCGGCGGCCGGCGTGTCGCGAAAGGCAAGCCAGCGCGCTTCGACCGCTTCGCGGAGCGCCCGCGGCTCGACCGATACGAGTTCGTGATGCAAAGCCATCTGGACCTGCGCGCCCCTGGGAATGAAATTGGCGCTCCATCCGGGGCCGCGCAGAAAGGCTGAGTCGACGAAGAGCCGCTGGTCGTAGAATGGCTTGGAAAGCACAACCACGGTGACGTCGCGCAGGAGCAATAGATGGCGCGTTGCGAACTGACCGAACTGGAAGAACGACCAGTAGGTCGCTTCAACATCGATCGTGCCAATAGCCTGAATTTCGCGCCAAGGGATCAGGACTTCCTTGACGAAGGGGATTCGGTAACGGATACCCGCGGGCGAAAGCGTAAATAATGGCTTGCCGGGATTCGAGCGCCGCCAGAGCGTAAGGGCGACCAGGCCAGCACCGAACACCCAGCAGAGCACAATTCCGATGATCGTCCACGGCTCGCGGTCGAGGTCGACAAGCGCATATATCAGGAGGCCCAGGAAGATCAGCAGGAGACCGGTCGGCAGCAGCCTGACGATGGCCGTGGTCGACCTGAATTCCAGCGTTTGATGGATATCCTGGCCGCTGACATTCATGGCTTCGGCTCTCGATCGCGGGAATGGATAACGAGCATCACAGCCTGCTCCACCGGGCTTCAATGGTCCGGTGCGGAGCCGCAAGGCGCCATGCGCTTATCTGTACCGGGGAATTGGTCGGGCGAGCGTAGATCGCGGTTCACACGGGCAACAAGACAGCACGGAAAATCAGCCCAACGGGCGCTTCCCGCGGCTTTATTTCGGCCCGAGCGCGACGTTGCGGAACGCCTTGACCAGCGATCCCTCCAGCTTGCCTTCCATGCCGCAGAGGATCTGGTAGGCGTCGGGCCGCGGCATCGGCGGCCGGTAGGGCCGCGACTCGATGAGGGCTGCAAAGATGTCGGAGATCGTCAGCAGCCGGACGAGATCGGAAATCTCGGCCGCCTTCAGCCCATCCGGATAGCCGGAGCCATCGAGATATTCGTGATGGTGCCGCACGCCGTCCAGAATCTCCGGCGTGATGCCGGCTACGCCCTTCAAGAGATCATATCCGATCTCGGGATGGCGCCGGATGATCTGCTCTTCCTCGGGGTCGAGGCGGCCCGGCTTGTCGAGGATCGCCAGCGGAATGCGCGCCTTGCCGATGTCGTGCAGGGTCGCCGCCAGTCCGAGCCGCGATACGTCGGCGCCGGAGAAGCCGATATCGAGGGCGAAGCCGACCGCAATGCCGGTGACGAGCAGGCAATGCTGAAACGTGCCCTCATGATAGCGGCGCACCTCGTCGAGCCATGTCGACAGCCCCTCCTTCCCGACGCGGCTGATGATCTTCGACGTCGCACGCTTGGCATCGGCGACCTTCACCGGCTTGCCAAGGCGTACATTCGAAAACATCGAGGCGAAGGCTGCCACGCCCTCGTCCAGATCCAATGCCGGAGCTGCCGCGCTGTCCGCCGCGGCGGCTTCCGCCGCTTCGATCTCCGCAACCTTGAGAACGGCTTCCTTGGGCCGCGAAATGATCGAGGTCGCGCCGAGCGCATGGGCCTGCGCCACCATCGAGCGGGAGAGATTGTGAACGACAAACAGTTTCTCGGGGATCGCGGCGAGGTCCTGCAGAACAAACCTGAGCTTATCGACGCGCGGCATCTGCCGCAGGTCGACGTCGACCATCAGCACGCCATGCGACCTGATCCGAGTGCCGTCACCGCCCAGCAGCCATGGGACCACGGCGTGTTGCGGCTCGAGCATCGCTCGAATCGCAGGCAACTTCGTCGGTTCGTCTGTGACAAAATAGACGAGCATTTCGAGAAAGGTCCGTATGCGCGAATATTAAAGAAATCGTCCCTCGACGCTGAAGAACAGAAAAGAAAAATTGAACCATCTTGCCGGCGTTTCGGAGCACCGGGCCCTCACAGCCGGTCCCATCGGCATCGGGTACCTTCAACGTACCTCATTGTTGGACATCGGGGCTACCTTGCCGTTAAGCGGCGACCTCGTATAACTACGTACCTCAAATGAGGGACGCGGTTCGACCTCAAAAGGCAGAGATCGAGGACATCGTCGGTGAGTGACCTGTCGCCTCGAAAAAATTCGGGAACCGAAAGATCGACGCTCTGTGCCTTGCTCTCGGTCGGCTGCCTGGTCGCCGGCCCGGCATCCGCGCAGGTCGATCTCGCCGGCGCGACCGCCAAACTGACGCTGCAGGTCGCAACCGCCATCCTCGGCGAAAAATGCCGCCGCGTCGAGACGCCGAACCCCGTCTCCTTCGCCTCTGTAGCGCTGCACCGGACCTTCCACGACGATTTCGACGCGCATCCGCTAACGGACAGCAGATGGGCGTCTTACTACGCCGGCGGCGCGGCCTGGCCGGAAGCGCGTTACTGGGGTGGCGAGGGTTCCGACTTCAGGCGCAAGACCAGCTATAATGGCGAACAGCAGATCTATGTCGACCCGCGTTATGGCGGACGCGAAACAACGCCGCTCGGCCTCGATCCGTTCAAGGTCAGCAACGGCATTCTCTCGATCACAGCCAGTCGCACCCCGCCGGCGCTGAAGGCCGTGCTGTTCAACAATGAATACGTGTCAGGCATTCTCACGACGCAGAGCAGGTTTTCGCAAAAGTATGGATACTTCGAAATCCGCGCCAAGGTGCCGGTGGGCACCGGGGTTTGGCCGGCGTTCTGGATGCTCGCCGATGACGGCGGCTGGCCGCCCGAAATCGACATCATGGAGGGCCGTGGGCAGCGGCCGGGCAGCATCGTGATGACGACGCATTGGCGGATACCGGAGACGCAGCGCGTGGAACGCTGCGGGTTTGACTTCATCGTGCCGGACGCCGCGACCGCGTTCCACGACTACGGCGTGCTGTGGCAGCCGGATCGCATCACCTATTTCATCGACCGACAGCCGGTCTCCGAGATCAAGGTCCCGGTCGGCTTCCACGAACCCATGTACATGATCGTGAACCTTGCCATGGGCTCGAAGACTCTCGAGGGCGTCGGCTTCGTCGACGGCGAATCGCCCACGACCGTCGCCTTCGAGATCGATCGGGTATCCGCCTATCAAATCGACGAACGCTGACCGGAGACCATGATGTTCGGAAAATTCTCGCGCCGGCATTTTGCAAAGCTGGCGGGCCTGTCCGCCCTCGGCATGGCGGCGCGTCCGGCTGAAGCCGCCGCGCAGGCGGCGGCCGACCGGCCGAGCCTGGCAAATTTTCCGAAAGACTTCGTGTGGGGCACCGCCACCTCGTCCTATCAGATCGAGGGCGCCGTCAATGAAGACGGCCGCGGTCTCTCGATCTGGGATACGTTTACTCACACGCCCGGCAAGATCGAGGACGGCACCACTGGCGACCGCGCCAACGAACACTACCACCGCTACAAGGAAGACATCGGCCTGATCAGGGAAGTGGGCGCAAAAGCCTACCGGTTTTCGATCGCGTGGCCGCGGATATTTCCGGAAGGAACCGGCAAGCCGAATCCAAAGGGCCTCGACTTCTACGACCGCCTCGTCGACGAACTGCTCCGGCAGGGCATCGATCCCTATGCCACGCTCTATCATTGGGATCTGCCGCAGGCGCTCGAAGACAGGGTCGGCGGCTGGCGATCCAGCGAAACGTCAAAGGCATTCGGCGACTATGCCGGCCACGTGGCCGCGCGCCTGTCGGACCGCGTCAACTCGATCTTCACGATCAACGAAGCCGGAAGGTTTGTGAATTTCGGCTATGGCTGGGGTGTCGACGCGCCCGGCCTCAAACTGCCGGACGCCGACGTCAATCAGGTCCGCCACCATGTCGCACTGGCGCACGGCCTCGCGGTGCAGGCGATCCGCGCTCATGGACGCAAGGGCACCAAGGTGGGGCCGGCGGAGAACATCGCCGCCTGCGTGCCGGCATTCGACACGCCGGAGAACGTCCGCGCCGCCGAGATCGCGACGCGCGAACTGAACTCGGGCTTCCTCGGCGTCATCCTGGAAGGCAAATACACCGACGGCTTTCTGCAGTTCGCCGGCAAGAACGCACCGAAATTCACCGATGCCGAATTGAAGATCATCTCGACGCCGAACGATTTTGTCGGCCTCAATATCTACGCGCCGCAATTCTATATCGCGGCTTCCGACAAGGCACCGGGCTGGAGCGTGCTGCCCTTCCCGGCTTCATTCCCGCACATGAATTCGGAATGGCTGCGCGTCGGCCCGGAGACGATCTACTGGGCGCCGCGGCTGGCAGCGAAGGTCTGGAACATCGAGACGATCTATATCAGCGAGAACGGTACCTCGTCGGAAGACAGGCTTCGCGACGACGGCCAGGTCTACGACCTCGATCGCATCATGTATCTGCGCAACTACTTGCGGCAATTGCAGCGCGCGACGTCGGAGGGCGTGCCGGTGCGCGGCTATTTCCTCTGGAGCCTGATGGACAATTTCGAATGGATCTACGGCTACGAGAAACGCTTCGGGCTCTACCACGTCGATTTCGCCACGCAGCGGCGGACGCCGAAACTCAGCGTCGCCTTCTATCGCGATGTTGTGGCGCGGAACGCAATCGGCGTCTGAGCGGCGTCAGTCCTGTCCATATCGCGCGGCTTGCCGCACCGGTGCGAGGACTTCCGACGTGAAGCGCTGCTCGAGGTCGGTTGCCACAGTGGTGACGGGTTGCTGCGCAACCTTGCGCGACGATTCGTGACCTAGAAATGCACCGGCGGCCGTGATCATCAGCACGACATAAAGTACGAACATGCCGCCGACCCATTGCCAGTAAAGCCGGCGGTGGTCGGGTGTCAGGCTTTCGAGTAATCGACGCATGGTTTGCCTCCTCGCAGAACCAGTGCGCTGCGTATACGCCTCAAGTTACAAGCGGTGTGTGACGTACTTCACAGATGTCAATTTGAAGCGGAGAACCCGTGACCGGAGCCGAACTGAAGAAACTTCGCCAGCATCTCGGTGAGGCCATCGGCCAGCCGCTGTCGGTGGCCGACATGGCCAAACTCTGCGGGCTGCCGGCCGCGGATGGCGCCGACACCATCCGCAAATGGGAGGTCACCGGTCCGACCGGGCCGGTCGCGGAACTCTTGCGCATCCTGGCGATGGCCAGCGATCACTATCCGATCCTTGAGATGTTCAACGTGTTCGACCGTCACGACGTGCCGGTGAAAGAGCGCCCGGCGCGCCGGCAGGCCTTCCGCGAGCAGATGCGCGGCGACGTGCGCCGCCGCATCGGTTAAGCAGAGCTTAACGCGGAGCGGTGGAGGGTTACCGAAATTAAGCCTTTGCTTACCTTTGATTAGGCCTTCATTAAGTACAAAAAACGTTTGTCGGCCAATGGGTTGGGTTAGGATCCGCTGTCACCTCCAAGTGACAGCATTTTAGATAAATGCAGTCTAAGTGCGAGGTCATGTGATGCCCCGCACGAGGGTGTCGCCGAACGGTTTTCGGAGACCAACACCATGAAGAAGATCCTCGCAGCCCTCGTGGCCTTCGCCGCCCTCACCGCCGCCGCGCCGGCTCTCGGCGCCGATCTCGGCGGGCGCTCCTACTACAAGACGCCGCCGGCCTATGTGGCCCCGCTCTATAACTGGACCGGCTTCTATCTCGGCGGCCATATCGGCGGCGCCTTCAGCGGCAGCAACGATTTCAACGGCACGGTGCTGAGCGATTCCCGCGCCCGCCTGCTCGGCGGCATTCAGGCCGGCCTCGACTGGCAGTTCGCGCCGAACTGGGTGCTCGGCACCGAGGGCCAGTATTCCTGGCTCGGCAAGAACAACCTTACCGCCACCTTCCCGGGCGGCTACGTCTACACCAACGATCAGCGCGGCCTCGGCTCGATCACGGCCCGCATCGGCTACACCTGGGGTCCGGGCCTGATCTACGTCAAAGGCGGCTGGGCCTATTCCGACAACAGCGAGCGGGTGACGCTTGGCGGCGTGCCGATCCCGTTCCTGCTCGACGGCAACCACAGCAACGGCTGGACCGTCGGCGCCGGCCTCGAATACATGGTCGCCCCGAACTGGTCGGTCAAAGGCGAGTACATGTATTACGATTTCGGCAGCAGCCGCTTCGTGAACCCCGTCGCGCTGGCGCCGTTCGGAAGCTTCCACAACGAGGACCACACGCTGAAGCTCGGCGTCAATTATCGCTTCAACTTCGCAAGCCCGGTGGTGGCACGCTACTGAGCCCGTTCAACCGCGAATTGCAGAAGGCCGGCTTTCACGCCGGCCTTTTTTGTTTTGTGCGCTTTTCCGGCTTGCGGAAAAACCCGGAGCAAACGCTGCACCAGGCAAAATTATGGCGAAAAACGTTCCGATTTTCCAAACTTGTTAACCGGGTATCGCGATACTGCCGCGCGAGGAAACATCCCAAGGTAGCGTAGACGGGGCAGCGGGCAGATGTCGGTACAATCGAAATCGCGAGACAAGGGTTTTCGCTTCGGCGTCAGGGGCAGTCTGTTTGCCGCATTCGCCGTCATTGCCGGCATGGCGATCGTCATCTCGGCCGGCGCCGGCCTGATGCTCGGGCGGATCGGCGGCACCATGGTGGACTTGAGCGGACGCGACATTCCCCGCCTCGCCGCCAGCCTGCAACTTTCGGCGCAGAGCGCGAGCCTCGCCAGCCAGGGGCCGGCGGTGCTGGCCGCGCGCAGCGAAGAGGCGCTGAACGATCGCACCCGGAAAATGAAGGAGACCCAGACGGTCGCGCTGCAGAAGCTCGGCGAGATCGTGGAGCTTGGTGCCGACAAGGCGGTGGTTGCCGCGCTCACCGAGAACATGAAAAACATCGACGAGGTGATCAAGAGCCTCGGCTCGGCCGCGAAGGAGCGGCTCGAACTGGCCGCCCAGCATGAAAGACTGTATGAGGCCGTGCGCAAGGCGCAGCGGCGCTTCATTTCCGCCGCCGGCCCCGCCGCGATCGATGCCCAGACCGAACTCTACAGCATCTACGCCGCACCCGGCTTCTCCCAGACCGACGCCATCAACGCCCACAAGACGGCCGACCAGCTCGCCGACATCGCCGCGAGCGGCAACATGATGGCGTTCGACATGATCGCCGCGTTGTCGGCGACCAACGGCGATACGCTGGAGACCATCGGCAAGGATTTCCGCACCGCGCAGGCGCGCGTGAAGGCGAATGCGGAGCGGTTGCCAAAAACCACCGCGATGAATGTCGTCCGGCAGGCAACGCTCGAACTGCTGACGCTTGCCGAGGGCAAGACCGGCGTCTTCAAGGTCCGCCAGCAGGAGCTGGACGCCGACGATTACGGCCAGACCATCCTGGAGGAAACGCGCAAGCTCAATGTCGGCCTCGGCATCAGCGTGCAGCAGCTGGTCGACGGCGTGCAGAAGGAAACCGACTCCGCCGCCTGGCAGGCGCGTCAGGAGATCTCGTTCGGAACCATGGTCATGCTCGCCCTCGGCGTGATGACGCTGGTCGGTTCGGTGCTGTTCGTCTGGCTCTATGTCGGCCGCAACATCCTGCGGCGGATCAGCAACCTGCAGCGCTCGATGCAATTGCTGTCCAGCGGCGATCTCGAAACGCAGGTCTATCAGACCCACCACCAGGATGAGATCGGCGTCATGGCGGATTCGCTGCAGGTGTTCCGCGAGAGCATGATCCAGAGCCGCGCGCTGTCCGCCGAGCAGGACAAGGACCGCGTCGTCAAGGCTGAGCGTGCCAACCGCATGGAAGCCCGCATCGTCGAGTTCGAAAGCACCGTTCGCACGGCGCTCGACAGCCTGCAGACCGCGGCGGGCTCGATGCAGTCGACCGCGCAAAGCATGTCGGCGACCGCCGATCAATCCAGCGCGCTGGTGACCGCGGTGGCCACCGCCGCCGAGCAGACCTCGGCCAATGTGCAGACCGTGTCGTCGGGCACCGAGGAACTGTCGTCCTCGATCGAGGAGATCGGCCGTCAGGTCATCACCTCGTCGGAGATCGCCCGCAAGGCTGTCCAGGATGCCGGCGCCACCGACGCCACCATGCAGGGGCTTGCGGACAATGCGGCGCGGATCAGCGTGGTCGTCGATCTGATCCAGACCATTGCTTCGCAGACCAACCTGCTGGCGCTCAACGCCACCATCGAAGCGGCGCGCGCCGGCGATGCCGGCCGCGGCTTCGCGGTGGTCGCGTCCGAAGTGAAGAGCCTCGCCAACCAGACCGCAAAGGCCACCGACGAGATCCGCCAGCAGATCGTCAGCATGCAGACGGTGACGGAGAGCGCGGTGTCCGCGATCCGCAACATCAGCAGCACGATCGCCGAGATCAACGAGGTGACGACAGCGATCGCGGCCGCCGTCGAGGAACAGGGTGCGGCAACCCGCGAGATCGCGCGCAACATCCAGCACGCCGCCGGCGGCACCAGCGAGGTTTCCAACAACATCGTCGGCGTCTCCAGCGCCTCGGCGCAGGCCGAGACCGCCGCCGACGAGGTGCTGACTGCCTCCGACGCGCTGCGCCGCGAGGCCGACGTGCTGCGCGAGGAAATCGACGCGTTCCTGTCGAATATCCGGGCGGCGTAGTCAGGTATGCCGGGGCGGCGACGCCGCGCCGACAAAAAATGCGAAAACAACCCCATGCAAAGTAGCCGGGCACGCTGCGCAGCATCGGGGCATGCGCCACCATCGGCGATGCGCGGCGGCACGGGATTGCGCCGTCATTCCGGGGCGTCCGAAGGACGAACCCGGAATCTCGAGATTCCGGGTTCGCATCTTCGATGCGCCCCGGAATGACAGCCTTGCCCCCCGCTTTTTCAGCTAGCGCCGCGCCGCCTCTACCGCTAAGCCGGTAGCATGCATTCGAAATCCGACAGCGTGCAGTCCTCGGCCGAGGCACTGCGATACCCCTTCGAAAGCCACCCCGGCCACGACCAGGTCGTGGAGGTGGTGCCCGGCGTGCTCTGGGTCCGCCTCAAGCTGCCGTTCCGGCTCAACCATGTGAACATCTACCTGCTTGCCGACGGCGACGGCTGGGCGATGGTCGATTCCGGCTTCGGCAACGAAGAATCCATCGCGGCCTGGACCACCCTGTTCGAGGGTCCGCTGCGACATGTGAAGGTGACGCGGCTGATCGTCACCCACTCGCACCCTGATCATGTCGGCCTCGCCGGCTGGATCACGGAGCGCTTCGACTGCCCGCTGCAGATGTCGCAGGTCGAGTACCTGCAATCGGTCTATCACCAGAACCGCGGCACCGAGGAGCGGCGCAACGCGCAGCGGCTATTCTTCCGCCGGCACGGCATGGACGAAACGCTGACCGACAAGCTGCTTGGCCGGGGCCAGGATTATCTGAAGCGGGTCTCGGTGCTGCCGCCGTCCTATCACCGCATCTCGCATGGCGACGAGGTCGTGATCGGCACGCGGCGCTTCAAGGTCATCACCGGCGGCGGCCATGCGCTGGACCAGGTGATGCTGTATTGCGCCGCCGACAAATTGTTCCTTTCCGCCGACCAGGTGCTGAGCAAGATCTCGCCCAATGTCAGCGTCTGGGCGGTCGAGCCCGACCAGAATTCGCTCGGCGAGTACCTCGCCTCGCTCGCCAGCCTCACCACCACGCTGCCCTATGACGTCATGGTGCTGCCGGGCCACGGCGTGCCGTTCTACGGCCTTAAGACCCGCATCAAGCAGCTCGCCGACCATCACGAGGATCGTTGCCGCCTGATCGCCGAAGCCTGCCGGGAAGTGCCGCAGACCTCGAAGGAACTGGTGCCGGTCGTGTTCCACAAACACGTGCTGGACGAACACCAGATGGGCTTTGCCGCCGGCGAACTGGTCGCGCATGTCAACTACATGCTGGTCGAGGGGCGGCTGACCTGCGAGGTCACGGACGGCGTGCTGCGGTTCCGCACCACCTGATCGCGAGAGCCGATCGCAAGGCGCCTTGTCACAGCCAAAATCACACAGTGCCCTAGTTCGCCGCAGCGAAGTGTCGCCATGACTGATGAGAGCCATCCAATCACTTGGGACATCACGTTTAGGTTCTATTGGACGATTGTTTGGCGCACCTTCGCTATGTACGCCCTTGGCTTTACGCCCTTGTTTCTGTGGCTCATGGTTGATGCGCGCTTGGACGATCCGAGCTACCTTATTCTACGCTTCGCAACGGGGTGGGTATTGTTATTGGGGGCCAGTTTTATTGCGGTCAGGATGGCGCTTCGAAAGCGGTATCGCGGCTTTAGAATCCAGGTCAGCCGAGAGCGCCTGTCCTAATCGGCCTTGGCGAGTGTCCGAACTAGGACGGCACCCAAAACCAGCCACCTTAATTCCAACCTAGCGCCTTGATCCCGATCAACATTTGCGCCGGCTAGGTAGCATCCCGGAGGCGCGGCAAAATGTGGGGAATCACATAGACATCAAAGCTGGAAAGGCTCTAAAAAGGCCCGAAGCCAATACGGCCGGTTCCGTTCCAGGTCTAGTGATGGATTACAGCAGATTTTTCCAAACCGCCCTCAACCGCCTGCATGACGAGCGGCGCTACCGCGTTTTCGCCGATCTCGAACGGATCGCCGGCCGTTTCCCGCATGCGGTCTGGCACTCGCCGAAGGGCAAGCGCGATGTGGTGATCTGGTGCTCGAACGATTATCTCGGCATGGGCCAGCACCCCAAGGTGGTCGGCGCCATGGTCGAGACCGCGACGCGTGTCGGCACCGGCGCCGGCGGCACCCGCAACATCGCCGGCACCCATCATCCGCTGGTGCAGCTCGAACAGGAACTCGCCGACCTGCATGGCAAGGAAGCCTCGCTGCTGTTCACGTCGGGCTATGTCTCGAACCAGACCGGCATCTCGACGATCGCAAAACTCATCCCGAACTGCCTGATCCTCTCCGACGCGCTCAACCACAATTCGATGATCGAGGGCGTTCGCCAGGCCGGCTGCGAGCGGCAGATCTTCCGCCACAACGATCTCGCGCATCTGGAAGAACTTTTGAAAGCGGCGGGCCCTGACAGGCCCAAGCTGATCGCCTGCGAGAGCCTGTACTCGATGGACGGCGACGTCGCGCCGCTCGCAAAAATCTGCGATCTCGCCGAGAAGTACGGCGCCATGACCTATGTCGACGAGGTCCATGCGGTCGGCATGTACGGCCCGCGCGGCGGCGGCATCGCCGAGCGTGACGGCGTCATGCATCGCATCGACGTGCTGGAAGGCACGCTCGCCAAGGCGTTCGGCTGCCTCGGCGGCTATATCGCCGGCAAGGCCGAGATCATCGACGCGGTCCGTTCCTATGCGCCGGGCTTCATCTTCACGACCGCGCTGCCGCCGGCGATCTGCTCGGCCGCAACGGCCGCGATCCGCCACCTGAAGGCCTCGAACTGGGAACGCGAGCGTCACCAGGACCGCGCGGCCCGGGTCAAGGCGATCCTCAACGCCGCCGGCCTGCCCGTGATGTCGAGCGACACCCATATCGTCCCGCTGTTCGTCGGCGATCCCGAGAAGTGCAAGCAGGCGTCCGATCTCCTGCTGGAGGAGCACGGCATCTACATCCAGCCGATCAACTATCCGACGGTCGCCAAGGGCACCGAGCGGCTGCGCATCACGCCCTCGCCCTACCACGATGACGGCCTGATCGACCGGCTCGCCGAAGCGTTGCTGCAAGTCTGGGACCGCCTCGGCCTGCCCGTGAAGCAGAAATCGCTCGCGGCGGAGTAACCCTACCCCTGCTAATCTGGACGGATTGGGCCGGTAGCGCGGTGCGCTGCCGGCCCAAAGCGTTTATAGTCCCCCTACGGCTGCTGGCCGTGAAGGGAGATATGCAGCGATGCTGCACGACTGGGGCGTAATCGCCGCCGCGTTCGCCTATATCGGATTGCTGTTCGTCGTCGCCAGCTATGGCGACCGCCTGTCGCCGAGCCAGCGCGGCCGCGCCAGCATGCTGATCTATCCGCTGTCGCTGGCGATCTACTGCACCTCCTGGACCTTCTTCGGTTCCGTCGGCTTCGCCACCCGCACCAGCGTCGACTTCCTCGCGATCTATGTCGGGCCGATCCTGATGATCGGGCTTGGCACGCCGCTTCTGCGGCGCGTGATCCAGCTCGCCAAGTCGCAGAACATCACCTCGATCGCCGACTTCATCGCCGCGCGCTACGGCAAGAGCCAGGCGGTTGCCGGCACCGTCGCGATGATCGCGATCGTAGGTTCCGTGCCCTACATCGCGTTGCAGCTCAAGGCGGTGGCGTCGTCGCTGGAGACGATCCTCAGAGAGGACAAGCTGTTCTCCTCGATCCCGATCATCGGCGACATCGCGCTGGTGGTGACGCTGGCGATGGCGGCATTCGCCGTGCTGTTCGGCACCCGCCAGACCGACGCCACCGAGCACCAGCACGGCCTGATGCTGGCGGTCGCCACCGAATCCATCGTCAAGCTGGTGGCCTTTCTCGCCGTCGGCGCGTTCGTCACCTTCTGGATGTTCACGCCGGTCGAGCTGATCGAACGCGCGATGAAGACCCCCGAGGCGGTCCGCGCGATCGACTACGTGCCCTCGCTCGGCAATTTCCTCACCATGACGCTGCTGTCGTTCTGCGCGATCATGCTGCTGCCGCGGCAGTTTCACGTCAGCGTGGTCGAGAACTCCAGCCCCGAGGAGGTCAGCCGCGCCCGCTGGCTGTTCCCGCTCTATCTTATCGCCATTAACCTGTTCGTGATTCCGATTGCGATCGCCGGCCTCGTCACCTTCCCGTTCGGCGCCGTGGACAGCGACATGTACGTATTGGCGCTGCCAATCGAGGCGAATGTCCCGCTGCTCAGCATTGCGGTGTTCGTCGGCGGCCTGTCGGCCGCGACCGCGATGGTGATCGTGGAATGCGTCGCGCTCTCCATCATGGTCTCGAACGACATCGTCCTGCCGCTGGTGCTGCAGCGCGGACCCGCAACGCGCGACAGCAGCAAGGATTTCGGCGACTTCCTGCTCAGGATCCGGCGCTTTGCGATCTTCGCCATCATGGTGATGGCGTATTTCTACTATCGCGCGCTCGGCAATGCGCAACTGGCGGCGATCGGCCTGCTGTCATTCGCAGCGCTCGCCCAGCTGGCGCCGGCCTTCTTCGGCGGCCTGTTCTGGCGCCAGGGCACCGCACGCGGCGCCATGACCGGTATGCTGGTCGGCTTTGCCGTGTGGGCCTATACGCTGTTCCTGCCGAGCTTCCTGGAGGGCAATCCCACCGGTCTCCTGCTGCTGCAACACGGACCATTCGGCATCGAGGCGCTGCGTCCGCGGGCGCTGCTCGGCACCGATCTGCCGCCGCTGATGCATGGCGTGCTCTGGTCGCTCTCGCTCAACATCCTGACCTACATCGTGATGTCGATCGCGCAACGGCCGTCCTCGATCGAACGGCTGCAGGCGGACCTGTTCGTGCCCAACACGCTGACGCCGATCACGCCGACGTTCCGGCGCTGGCGGACGACCGTTACCGTGCAGGACATCCAGAGCACGGTGACGCAATATCTCGGCCCCGAGCGCGCCGCCCAGGCGTTCCAGACCTTTGCCGCCAATCGTCCTGGCAATCTCGATCCGGCGGCGCCAGCCGATTTCGAATTACTGCAATTTGCCGAACGCCTGATCGCCTCCTCGATCGGCGCGGCCTCCTCGCGCCTCGTGATGTCGCTGCTGCTGCGCAAGCGGACCGTCTCCGCCAAGGCCGCGCTGAAGCTGCTCGACGACTCCCACGCCGCGCTGCATTTCAACCGCGAGATCCTGCAGACCGCGCTCAACCATGTGCGCCAGGGCATCGCGGTGTTCGACGCCGATCTGCAACTGATCTGCTCGAACGCGCAGTTCGGCGAGATTCTCGCGCTGCCGCCGCAACTCGTGCAACTCGGCATTCCCTTGCAGGAAATCCTCGAATTCATGGACGCGGTCAATCCGTCCGGCGCCGGCGATTCCGATGCGCTGTTGGCGCGGCGGCTGGAGGCCTACACCACCGAAGGCGAGCCCTATCTGGAGCGCCTGCCCGACCGCCACATGGTGATCGAGGTCCGCTCCAACCGGATGCCGGGCGGCGGCCTCGTTATCACCTTCTCCGACGTCACCCCGAGCTTCGAGGCGGCTGAGGCGCTGGAGCGCGCCAATGCGACGCTGGAAAAGCGCGTGCGCGACCGCACCGAGGAACTGACGCGCCTGAATTCCGAACTGGCGCAGGCCAAGAGCACCGCCGAGGACGCCAACATCTCGAAAACGCGATTTCTGGCCGCGGCCAGCCACGACATCCTGCAGCCGCTCAATGCGGCGCGGCTGTATGTGACGAGCCTCGTCGAACGGCAGAACGGCGGCGAGGATTCCCGCCTGGTCGAGAACATCGACGACTCGCTGGAGGCGATCGAGGAAATCCTCGGTGCGCTGCTCGATATTTCGCGGCTCGATGCCGGCGCGATGGCGACCTCGATCACCAGCTTCAAGATGGCCGATCTGATGCGCTCGCTCGAGATCGAGTTTGCGCCGATCGCGCGCGCCAAGGGGCTGGAGCTGACCTTCGTGCCCTGCTCGCTACCGGTGCAATCCGACCGCTCGCTGCTGCGCCGGCTGCTGCAGAACTTCATCTCTAACGCGATCAAATACACCCCGCGCGGGCGCGTGCTGGTCGGCTGCCGCCGCCACGGGCAATCGCTGCAGATCGCCGTTTACGATACCGGCGTCGGCATTCCCGTGATGAAGCGCGGCGAGATCTTCAAGGAGTTCCACCGCCTCGAACAGGGCGCGCGCATTGCGCGCGGTCTGGGCCTCGGCCTCTCGATCGTCGAGCGGCTGGCGCGCGTGCTCAACCACGGCATCGCGATCGACGCCAACGCCGGCGGCGGCTCGGTGTTCTCGGTGACGGTGCCGGTCGCCAAGGCGATCACCCACACCGCCGCCGTCACCAGCGCGACGCCGCTGTCGAAGACGCCGATGAGCGGCGCCCTGATCGTCTGCATCGAGAACGACCCGGCGATCCTCGACGGCATGAAGACGTTGCTGACCGCCTGGGACGCCGAGGTGATCGCGGTGGCCGACCCGGAAGCCGCGATCGCCGCGATCGAAGCTTCCGGCAACGACGTGACCGGTCTTCTGGTCGACTATCATCTCGACCGCGGCAACGGCGTCGCCGCGATCCGCGAAATCCGCCGCCGCTTCGGCGAAAACATTCCGGCCATCCTGATCACGGCCGACCGCAGCCCGAACGTCCGCGCCGCCGCGCGCGAGGAGAATATCGCGATCCTCAACAAACCGGTGAAGCCGGCCTCGCTCCGCGCCCTGCTCGGCCAGTGGCGGGCGCAGCAGATGGTGGCCGCGGCGGAGTAGAAATCAGTAGTCGGTCGAGCTACTGAGTGGGCGCCACCGGTCCAACTCCTCGAGGCGCTGACGATCTGCCTCGGCAATGGCCGTCACGGCGTCGCTTCCGAGCGCCAGCCGCGGGGGCGGTCGATCCATTTCTGCCAGCTTCAGGACGACGGCGGCTGCCTTGGCGGGATCTCCCGGCTGGCGACCGTCATAATCACGCTGCTTCCTGACGGCCGCGCCGACGACGGCATCGTATTCGCTCCGTCCCTCATCCGTCACATGCGCGGCCTGTGCAAAGCCGGTCCGGAAGCCGCCGGGTTCAACGATCGTCAAATACACGCCGATCAATTCCATCTCGCGCGCCAGCGACTCGGAAAAACCTTCGACACCCCATTTCGCAGCCGAATAGGCGGCCCGCGCGGGGGCACCGAGCCTTCCACCGACCGACGAGACTTGTACGATGTGGCCCGGCGCTGCCGCCGCAGCACCGGGATCACCGCCTTGCTCACGATGATGGTGCCGATCAGGTTGACTTCAATCTGCCGGCGGAACGACTCCAGGCTCGTGTCCTCCACCGACCCGAGTTCGCCGTAGCCGGCATTGTTGACGACGACGTCAACACCGCCGAACGCCGAAACCGCAAGGTCGATGGCTGCTTGCGCAGCGTCCTCATCAGTCACGTCGAGCCGTGCGAGCCGCAATGTGTCACCGAACTGTTCACGCAACGGATCGAGCGGCCGCAAATCGCGGGCAGTCGCCACGACCCGATGCCCACCGGCCAGCGCCGCCTCCGTGATCGCGAGCCCAAGCCCGCGAGAGCTGCCACTGACGAACCATGTCTTCAAGACGGCCTCCCGGCTCTCAAGGCGCGAGCCGGGTGAAGACATAGTCGCGGCTTTTGGCGCGAGCTTCGTGACAGGCAAAGCAGGTGCGATGCTGGGCCTCGTCGACCGGTTTGCCGTTGACGAACCGGCCGAAGCCCCAGCCGCCGGTTGCGGCATATTTTCTGGAATCCTTGACCATCACCTGGACCGTGGTGGCTGCGCCGGGAATCGTCGCGGAGCCGAATTCCGGTGACTGTTTCCGCTTCCAGGCACGCTTGACCAGGATCGTTCCGTCGGGGAACGGAAATTGTCCGGCCTGATAGGCGTCGACGGCGGTCTGATTACCGATGACGGCGCGAAGCTCGTCGAGCGGAGCAGCTTCTTCGGCTGGCGCAATCAGCTCCCAGCGCTTGTAGTCCCGGGGTACCGTCACGCCGAAGATCGGTGATGCGTCCGCCGCGCTACCTTGTGCCGGTCCCTCGGCAAGGGCGATCGAGACGAGGTATGGCACGCAAACCAGTAGGACAACGATGAGCAGCACGGCTACCGTGACAGCCATCATGTAGGCGGTTCTCTTCGTTTCAGTTTCAATTGGGGTCATGATTTTGGCCAGGCTGAAGATCGGCATTGGTCCCGATCCGGCGCGTGCCGGATCGGGATAGTGTGAAAACTCAGACGCCGTCGGAATCGATGACGGCTCTGGCGAAGGCTTCCGGTGCTTCCTGAGGCAAATTGTGGCCGATGCCGCCGGTCACCATCCGATAGTCATATCGACCGGCGAATTTCCGGGCGTACGCACTGGCATCGGGGTGCGGCGCGCCATTGGCGTCACCTTCCATCGTGATCGTCGGCACGTTGATCACCGGCGCTGCTGCGAGCTTCTGTTCCAGTCCTTCGTATTTGGCCTCGCCCTTTGCGAGCCCGAGCCTCCAGCGATAATTGTGGATGGTGATCGCAACATGATCCTTGTTGTCGAGCGCCGCCGCGCTCCGGTTGAAGGTGGCGTCGTCGAACTTCCACTGCGGTGAGGCGAGTTTCCAGATCAGTCTTGCGAAATCGTGCGTGTACTTCGCGTAGCCGGCGAAGCCGCGCTCGGTCGCAAAATAGAACTGGTACCACCATTGCAACTCGGCCTGCGGCGGCAATGGGGCACTACCGGCGGCCTGGCCGGAGATCAGGTAGCCGCTGACCGACACCAGAGAGCGACAACGTTCCGGCCACAACGCGGCGATGATGTCGGCGGTGCGCGCGCCCCAGTCGAACCCGGCGACGACCGCCCTCTCGATACCGAGACTGTCCATCAGCGCAATGATGTCTGCAGCCATTGCCACGGGCTCGCCGTTGCGCGGCGTTTCGCCGGAGAGGAAATGCGTCGAGCCGTAACCGCGCAGATAGGGAATGATCACGCGGTAACCGGCCTTTGCCAGGATCGGAGCGACATCCACGAAGGCGTGAATGTCGTAGGGCCAGCCGTGCAGCAGGATCGCCGCAGGACCGTTCGAGGGGCCTGCCTCGGCATAGCCGACATTGAGCACACCGGCGTGGACCTGCTTGATCGGGCCGAACGAGGCACTGGACCCGGAAGGCCGCGATCCGGTCTCGGCGCTGGCCAGATCGATGACGCCGAGGCCGACGGCGAGGGTTCCTGCGGCGACGCCGAAGAACTTGCGGCGATGCTGGTCGATATCTTGATTCATGATGGTACTACCTTGTCGAGGGTGGGTGATGGCGCGTCAGATCAATGCGACCGTGACATCGATATTGCCGCGGACGGCTTTGGAGTAAGGACAGGTCTGGTGGGCGTCCTCGATGATGCCTTGCGCGATCTGCCGGTCGAGACCGGGCAGGCTGACACTGAGTCGTGCCCGAAGTGAGTAGCCGCCCTCATCGAGCACGAGATCGATTTCTGCGTCGATCGCGCGTTTGCGGGGAAGCTCGACGCTGCGTGTTCGCGCCGCGATTTCCATCGCGCCTTCGAAGCAGGCTGACCAGCCTGCCGCGAACAGTTGCTCGGGGTTGGTACCGATGCCCGCGCCGCCCGGCGTCGACAGCTTGAGGTCGAGGCGGCCGTCGGAACTGCGCGATATGCCGTCGTGCCGCCCGCCGCTGGTATGGGTCCTCGCCGTGTAAAGTATCTTTGCCGCTTGTGTCATGCAGGTCTCCTTGCCCCGGGCAACCGAATAGCAGCGGCGGCCGGAGCACACCCGTTTGGACTTGTGAGAAATTGTGAGGGCGACACATGCACGTCTCACAAGTCCTGCATGCACGGTCTGACGGCGATGCAGGGAAGGTCTTGCCGGATCGAGGTCATCTCGATATCCGGTTGCGCAGATGAGCAAGATTTCGCGATGACTGAGCCGGTTGGTTCCAGGGCAACGACCCTGTCGTTCGGACCCTTTACCGTGACGCCGCATGAGCGCCTTGTGATGCGCGACGGAGTCACGCTGCCGCTCGGCGCCAAGGCCTTCGACACACTGATCGCACTGATGTCGCGCCCCAACCAGGTCGTCAGCAAATGGGATCTGATGGCGCTGGTGTGGCCCGGCATCACCGTCGAGGAGGCCAATCTGCGCTTTCACGTCGCAACGCTGCGCAAGGCGCTTGGCGACGGCAAGGATGGCGCTCGCTACATCACGACGCTCTCGGGCCGGGGCTATTGCTTCGTGGCGCCGCTCTCGCACAGCGATATCCGGACGGAGCGCCGCCTCGAACCGCGGGCGGATTTGCAGCCCGCCAAACTGCCCAACCGCCTGCAACGGATGGTCGGCCGCGACGAGACCGTTGCCGCCGTGTCGGAAAAACTCATCTCCTCTCGCTTCGTCACGATCGCCGGCCCGGGTGGCGTCGGCAAGACAGCGGTCGCGGTGACGATCGCTCACGACCTGCTCGACACGCGCTTCGACTCAGCCCATTTTGTCGATCTCGCCGCGCTCAGCGACCCCGATCTGGTGATCACCTCGATCCTGCTGATGCTCGGTTTGCCGGCACAGACCGACGATCCGCTGCCGGCGCTACTTGCGCATCTGCACGACAAGCGGATGCTGCTGATCCTGGACAATTGCGAGCACGTCATCGCCGCCGCAGCACCCGTTGCGGCGGAAATCTTCCGTGGGGCACCTGACGTCCACATCCTCGCCACGAGCCGCGAACCCCTGCGTGTTGAGGGCGAGCAGGTCTACCGGCTGGCGCCGCTTGCCGTTCCGCCCGACAACGGTGATCTCACGGCGGCCATGGCGCAGACCTATCCTGCGCTGCAACTCTTCCTCGAGCGCGCGTCGGCAGGCGGCGCCAAGATCATGCTCGACGATTCCAGTGCAGCGATCATCGCCGGAATCTGTCGCAAGCTCGACGGAATGGCGCTGGCGATCGAGCTTGCGGCGGGCCGCGTCGAAGCCTACGGCCTGGAGCGAACGGCAACGCTGCTCGACGAGCGCCTTAATCTGCTCTGGCAGGGCCAGCGCACTGCCCCGCCGCGGCAAAAGACGTTGCAGGCGACGCTGGACTGGAGCTACCGGCTGCTGTCCGAAACGGAGCGCCTCGTGCTGCGCCGGCTTGCGGTCTTCGCTGGCCACTTCACCATCGACGCGGTGCTCGAAGTTGTGCCCGACGAGCGCGTCGACCGTTCTCGCCTGTTCGACGCCATCGACAGCCTCGTCGCCAAGTCGATGGTCGCGCCGCGGCCGATCGGCGCCATGATGCGCTATCGCCTGCTCGACACGACACGCTCCTATCTGCTCGAGATCGAGCCCGGCGACGCAGCGCTCGCCGCGCGACATGCGACCTACTATCGCCGATGGCTCGAACAGGCCGGCACGACATTGGCAACGATGCCGAGCGCCGACGAGCGCGCGATACATTTCTCTGCACTTCACAATCTGCGCGCCGCGTTGGACTGGTGCTTCGGCAGGGACGGCGATGTTCGCATCGGCTTCGCGCTTGCCGCTGCAGCGGCGCCGATCTTCCTTGCAATGTCACTGCTGATCGAATGCCGGCGCTGGTCGGAACGCGCGCTGCTCGCGGTTGATGCGTCCTTGCGCGGCAGCACCGAGGAGATGCACCTGCAGGCCGCCCTTGGCCTGGCTTTGATGTTCACGCGCGGCGGCAGCGCAGCGGCGCTTGCCGCCCTCAGCCGCAGTCTTGCAATCGCCGAAACGCGCGGCGACCTGCCGAACCAGCTCCAGTTGCTCGGCCGCATGCACATTTTCCACGAGCGGATGGGACAGTTCGAGGCAGCGCTTGGTTATGCGCGGCAGAGCACTACGGTTGCCGGAACGCTCGGCGATGCCGCCGCCCTCGCCCTCGCCAACTCGCTCCTCGGCGTCTCGCTGCATCTGGCCGGCGAGCATCGCGATGCGATGACCGTGCTGGAGGCAGCCTGGAAAGGGCCGGGCACGGAACGGATCAGTACCGTGTACGGCTTCGACCACCGCAACCGCGCCGGCATCTCGCTGGCGCGCGAGTTCTGGTTGCAGGGCCGGCCGGCGGACGCACAGCGGCTGGCGCGCCAGACAGTCGCCGAGGCCGCCCAGATGGAACACCCGATCACGCTGTGTATCGCGCTGATATGGGCGGTCTCGATCGACCTCTGGAACGGGGACCTCGACGATGCCGAAGCGAACATCGACCGGTTCATCGAACATGCGACCTCACGCTCGATGGGCCCGTATCTCGCAGTCGGGCGCGGCGTCAAAGGCGAACTGGCGATCCGGCGCGGTGCCGCCGCTGAGGGCGTCGAGACGATCAAGGCGTGTCTGCGTGAACTCCATGACGCCGGCTACGAGTTGCTCACCACGACGTTCAACATCGCGCTGGTTCACGGCATGCTGGCGCTTGGCCAGTCCGAGGAGGGCGCATGTCTGATCGACGAAGCCATCCACCTCGTCGGGCAAGGCGGCGACCGTCTCTACATGCCCGAGCTGCTGCGCGTGAAAGCCAGGGTATTGCTCTCCTTCCCGAGGCCGAATGTCGAGGAAGCAGAAACCTGCCTGATGGAGTCGCTGGAACTCGCCCGTCGCAGCGGCGCAATCGCGTGGGAACTGAGGACCGCAATCGATCTCGCCGAACACCGTGCCGCACATGGTCAATGGGAGGAGGCCGGAGAGCGGCTTCGGTCGACTATCGAACGCTTCGCGGAGGGTTCCGAGACGGCGGATATCAGAACCGCCTGCGGACTGCTGGAGATCTGGAAATAGTCTCGACGGCTCACCCCGTCGGCGTGCCCTGGCGCCACTGGCCGCCGGAGATCTTTGCCGCAGCGATCACGGCCTGTGTGCGGCTTTCGACGCCGAGTTTCTGCAGGATGGCCGAGACATGCGCCTTGATGGTCGCTTCGGAAACGCCGAGCTCGTAGGCGATCTGCTTGTTGAGCAGGCCCTCCGACAGCATCATCAGCACCCGCACCTGCTGCGGGGTCAGCGTGACCAGGCGGTCGCGCAGCCGCGCCATGTCGGGATCGTCGGCCGATGACAGATCGGTGTCCGGCGGAACCCAGACGTCGCCCTCCATCACCTTCATGACGGCGTCGCGCAGCGTCTCGACGCCGAACCGCTTGGGGATGAAACCCGAGGCGCCGAAATCCAGCGACCGGCGGATCGTACCGGCGTCATCGCTGGCGGATACGATCACCACCGGGATCGCCGGGTATTGCGCGCGCAGATAGATCAGGCCGGAGAATCCCGAGATCCCGGGCATGGAGAGGTCGAGCAGGATCAAATCGACCTCGGAATCCCGCTCCAGCAACGCGGTGAGATCGTCGAACGACCCGGCCTCGCTGATCGTGGCCGATGCCACGACGCTCGCGACCGCCTGCCGCAACGCGTCGCGGAACAGCGGGTGGTCATCGGCGATGACGAGGTGGGTATTGGCAGTAGCAGCAGTCATCTGATCCAAGCGCCGACGAGAGGTCGGAAAGCGTGCAACTCGTTGCTGATCGACAGCAATTTGATTGTCCACCGTCAGGGAGCGACTTGCAAGGCAACCTTTCCCGCGTCGCGCAAAAGCAGTTAATCCGCGCCGATTTCCTGTAAATGGTGCAGCGCAAAAACAATTAACTTCAGAAGTGCCGCGCCACGCCGTTCCGCTGGCAAGGAACTGGGGGAAGAATGCCTCGCTTTCGCAGAACGCCTCGTATCAATCCTTAAACAGCAAGTCGCGGCCCAGCTCATCGATGCTGGAAACCGCAGCGAGCGCCGCGCGCAGCCGATCGAGGTCACGGGCTGACAATCGCTTCACGGCGACGGCGTTGGAGGGTTGGATACCGTGGGCGACGTCCTCGAGCTGCTGCGACAGGATGAGATCGAGAAAGGCCCCCTGCGCTTCGCCGAGCGCGTCGAGATCGCGCTCGCTGGCCCGAACCCTCGCCTTCACGCCGGCCAGTCGCGCCGACGTCGACCGTTCCATGACATGATAGCGGATCGCCATCGCGCGCACCCATGAAATGAGCCCAAACAGTCCAGCCGCCTTGAGGTCGATGCGGCCGGCGACCGTGCGGATTCCGCCGAAGAATTTCAGGCTCGAGGGAACGCCGACGTTCTCGACCAACAGTTTTGCGAACGCAACCTGGCCCTCGGCCGCGGCGAAGGCCGCCTGACGCACCGAGACGGCAAGGCCGCCGTTGCCATGAACCGCCCGCAGGTCGAAGAAGATATCGACGGACAACAGATCGGCGGGACGGGAACGCGTGATCCACTTGTCGATCCGGTCGCGCCATGTGGCCGCCGAGCCGCGCCAGGACGGATTCTTCGCCATGACGCCTCCGCGGCAATAGGGCACACCGACCTCGTGCAGGATATCGGCGACGTGCGTGCCCAACGCTGCAAACCAGCGATCCTCCTCGCCATCGGGTTCGCCCTGCGCGAAGATCAATGCGTTGTCCTGATCCATCGCCAACAGGCTCTCGCCGCGTCCGGCCGAGCCGAGCACCAGCAGCGCATAGTCGCATGGCGGCTCGCCCCGGCCGTTCTCCCGCATGATTCGTTCGGCGATCACCGCGGCCTGGCGGGAAAGAGCGCCCAGCTCCCGGGAAATCACCTCGGCGATATCGCGTCCGGACAATCCCTCCGCCAGAAGCATTTGCGCGACACGAGGCAACTGCGCCCAGGCGGCCGACAGCGCATGCGCGTCGGTGGCCTCGTCGATCTCGTCGCCGAGCGATATGGCATCGCCTGCGCGCAGGCGCAGCAGATCACGCGCCGACAATGCGCCGATCACGCAGCCCTTCTCGTCAACGACGCCGAGATGGCGGGTCTTGAGACGATACATCCGGCCGATCGCGCGGTAGACAAACGCGTCTGCCGGGACCGCCGCAAGCGGCCGGCTCATGATCTCGGCGACCGGCTGTCGCAGTGCCGGGGCGCCGTCCCGGGCCAGGGCGCGCAGCACGTCGCGCTCCGTGACAATCCCCGCGTCAGCCGCCTTGACCTCCGGCTCCGGCTGCGGCCCGTGGACGTAGACCGCCGATATCTTCTCGTCCGTCATTCGCACCAGCGCCTCGCCGACCCTGGTATCCGGTGAGACGAAGATCACGGGTGTCCGCATGATGCCGCGGATGCGGTGGCGAAACGGATAGCTGTCGAAGCGCTTCAGCGTTTGCTCGGTATCGACGCGGGCCGTTGCCTCGACCGCCTCGATCCACCCGCTCTGCACCTGATCGTCGAGCACGGCAGTAAGCGCGCGGCAAGCGCGTTCGGCCTCGGCAACGGTGCGGATGCCGCGCTCGCGCAGCTTTGGTACCAACGCCAGGAATAGCCGCGCCGTCGTGATCGCGTCACCCAGCGCGGTGTGACGTTCGGAAGCTGCGATTCCGAGCCAGCCGGTGAGCTTTTCCAGCGTGTAGCCGGCCAATTCGGGAGCGACGATCTCGGCGAGCAGCCGGGTATCGAGCGTTCGCGGCCGCGACCACGGCAGATCGGCCAGATCGCATTCGCGCTTGAGCATCGCCAGATCGAAGCCCACCGTGTGCCCGATCACGAGGGATCCATCGACAAACGCGTCGAAACTCGTCCAAACGTCCGCAAACACGGGCGCCGCCGCTACCGCCGCATCGTCGATGCCATGGATGCGCGTCGCCTCGGCCGGGATCGTCTCGCCTGCCGGCCGCAGCAATTGACGAAACGACACGTCGGCCGCCAGCCTCCCCGCTGAAAGCCGGACCCCGGCAAGCTCGATCATCCGCGCCTTGCGTGGATCGAGACCGGTGGTTTCAGTATCGATGACCACGGCGTCGAGTGACAAAAGCGAAGCGCCGCCGTTCGTCCTGATCATCGGTCCCTCGCGTCGCCGGGTCGCGGTGTCGGGTCGGCGATGGCCGCGTCCAGACGCCGCCCTATTTCAATAACGCTCCGGTGACGGCGGCAGCGTCGATCCGCTCGATCAACTCGTCATGGATGTTGCACAGGCTTATGCGCAAGTAATTGCGCGTCGTATCGAAGTCTCGCCCGCGCAGCTTTTCGTGGATCGGCATCATGGCAAAGTAGCTCTCCGCCAGGGGATCAGGGATGTCCATCACCCGCTTCGGCGCGTGCCCCCCGACCAGGTCGAGCCGGCGCTCCAGCTCCCGCCGCGCCTCCTGCCAACCGGCCTCGCCGATCGACGGCGGCACCGGATAGCGGTCGAAGACCGACAGGACGACCATGATGATCCGGTCGAGAACCGCCCGGCGATCGGCGCCGGCATGCGGGCGCAGGACCACGTCTACCATCTCGCCGACCATCGCGAGTCCCAGCGGAAACGCCTGCCAGCGCGCAAGTTCGACCGACCGGGCAAACCCCTCCTCGGCAAACAGCACCTTCGCGTAGTGCCCCGCACGCGCCCGCGAATATTCGAAGATTCCCTTCTGCACAATGAAGGCGGATTGGGCATCGATGAAGTCCGCAAGCGCCTCGCGGTCCCGAATGGGCGGACGCGGTCGAAACAGTTTTTCGAACAGCTTCATTGCGGTCTCATCCTGCCTGATCAGCGCGAGGCAACCTGATCAGCAGCTTACCTTATCCGATCCAGCAAGGTTCAAGGTTCTCAGCACCGCGTCGTTAGCAGTTGCGGCAATTCCCTATCGGAATCGCTTCACCCCCTTCGCAAACGCAACAAATAATACCCCCGAAAGTCTAATGAAGGCCCGACGATTCGTGGTGTTAGCCTGCGTTGTCTCCAAAGCCGGCACTAGACCGGTAGAGCAGCGGCAAAGAGGGGGCGCCGCACTGAAGGGATTTGCACTCCCCTCGATCATTCATCCCGGCGCTTTTTTGCCGGCCCATGCTTTGAAGGAGGAATGCAAGCTATGCCTGACTCTACAAGCATCAAACAGAAAGAAGAGGCCCACTGGCGCAAGACGTCGCGCCTGATGTTTACCCATCTCGCCATCTGGTTCTTCTTCGGCTTCGTCATCCACATGTTCGTGAAGCCGCTCAACAATATCGTCATCCCGGTTCTCGGCTTCCCGCTCGGCTTCTACATGGCGGCGCAAGGGTCGCTCATCGCCTTCGTGGTCATGCTGTTCCTGTTCGCGAAACAGCAGGACAAGATCGATCGCGAATTCGGCTTTGCCGAGGAAGATTGAGGGGATGAGATCATGGCCACACAAGCCACCACCAGCACCTCGGATTTCATTAAGAATCTGGGCAGGATGTACGGCACCTATACCGGAGGGTTCCTGGCGTTCATCATCCTGCTCGCGATTCTCGAACAGGTAGGCGTTCCGAACAAGATACTCGGATATCTGTTCGTGTTCTTCACGCTCGCGGTGTACGCCATCATCGGGGTGATGACGCGAACCGCCGAGGTCTCCGAATATTATGTCGCCGGACGGCGTGTCCCGGCTTTCTATAACGGCATGGCGACGGGCGCCGACTGGATGTCAGCGGCTTCCTTCGTCGGCATGGCCGGCACCTTGTTTCTTTTAGGTTATGACGGACTCGCATGGGTGCTGGGTTGGACCGGCGGATTTGTGCTGGTGTCGATCCTGATCGGACCGTATCTGCGCAAGTTCGGCGCCTATACCGTGCCCGACTTCCTGTCATTCCGGTACGGCGGCAACTTCGCCCGCTTCCTCGGCGTGATCGTGCTGGTCGCATGCTCCTTTACCTATGTAACGGCGCAAATCTACGGCACCGGAATCATCGCCTCGCGTTTCCTCGGAATGCAGTTCGAGCTTGCGGTCTTTGCCGGCCTTGTCGGCATTCTGCTCTGCGCGATGCTGGGTGGCATGCGGGCGGTGACCTGGACGCAGATCGCACAATACATCGTGCTGATCATCGCCTATCTGACGCCGATCGTGATCCTGTCCACCATGAAATACGGGATTCCGCTCCCCCAACTCACTTACGGTCAGGCAATCGCGGAAATTGCCGCGCGCGAGCAGCAAATGCTGGCGAACGGTCTGTCGACGGCCGCAGCGCTGAAGCCGCACCTCCAGCCCTTCATCAACTATAGCCCGCTCAACTTCTTTGCGATCATCATGTGCATGATGGTCGGAACGGCCTCGTTGCCGCACATCCTGATGCGTTACTTCACCACCCCGTCGGTGCGTGAGGCACGCCAATCCGTCGCCTGGTCGTTGCTGTTCATCTTCCTGCTGTACTTCTCGGCGCCGGCCTATGCGGCGTTCTCCAAGCTGGAGGTCTACACCAACATCATCGGGCGGGACCTGTCCGCCATTCGCCCCTGGTTGTTCAGTTGGGGTGAACTCGGGCTGATCCAGATCTGCGGCAAGAATGCCAGCAGCATCGATGCGGTGATCGCCGCCTGTAAAGCGATCGCCGATCATCCCGGGGTCGTGCGGCTGCAGGACTTCGTGATCAACACGGACGTGATCGTGCTCTCCACGCCGGAGATCGCGGGGCTTCCCTATGTGATCTCGGGCCTGGTGGCAGCGGGCGGTCTCGCCGCCGCACTCTCCACCGCCGACGGCCTGCTGCTTGCCATCGCCAACGCGCTGTCGCACGACATCTATTACAAGATGATCGATCCGAACGCTCCGACCATTCGCCGCCTCACGGTGGCGCGCGCGCTCCTGGTGGTCGTCGCGGTGGTCGCGGCCGCGACGGCGGCAACCAAGCCGGCCGACATCCTGGCCATGGTCGGCTGGGCGTTCTCGCTCGCGATGGCCGGCAACTTCCCGGCCCTCGTGATGGGCGTCTGGTGGAAGCGGACGACGGCAACGGGCGCCATCTGCGGCATCATTGCCGGATTCGGGCTGTGCCTGTTCTATCTCGTGACAACGCGATACTTCCCGGGCGCAGGCGTGAAGTACTTCGGCATGACCTCGCTGCTGAACCCCCTCACAGGGGCTCCGGTGGTCGACATTGCGAAGGCCATGGCATTACCCAATGCCATGGAAAGCTTCCCGACATTGGCTCACCCGCTGGCCAACAAGGTCGGGTGGTTCAACCTCAACAATATTGCGTGCGGCTTGTTGGGAGCGCCATTGGGCTTCGCGGTCATCTACATCGTCAGCAAGCTCGGCAGGGAGCCATCGGCGGAAATTCAAGCCTATGTCGACGAGATCCGGAAGCCGCGCGGCAGGACGGTGCTCGAGGAGAAGACGACATAGCCGTGCAACAAGCGCGTTTCGGCGAACGGGGCCTCGATAAGGGCCCCGTTTTGTTTTGGCCGAAGCGCAAGTGACTTCGCTTGCCCGAAGGGTCGCCGCTTGCCATTGTTGTGTCGTGCATCTCGTGGTTACGCGTGCCAGGTCGTCGATTGCTCAAGCCCCCAGGAGAGTCCCACTTTGGGTATTTCAACAGCGCTGGCCACCTACTGGTATTTCCACCTGCCGAACTTCATTCTGGCCGCACTGATGTACACGTTGCTTGGCCGCGTTCTGCTCGGCCTGATGGTGGATGCGGACTCGCCGAACTACATCTGGCGATTCTTCTGCCGGATCACCGATCCCGTCGTCGCCGCCGTCGCTGTCATGACGCCCAAGGTTACCCCGCCGGTCCTGATCTGGCTGTTCGGATTTGTCTGGCTGTTCTGGCTGCGCGTTGCGTTTCACTACACATTGCTGCTGTTCAATCTGGCGCCCCGGATTGGTGGAGCCGCATCGTGAGCCGCAATTTCTATTTCATCGGAATCGCATTCTTCGGCATGATCAACGGCATCTTCAATCAGCTCGCGCTGATTTTCACGCTGCTGTACGTCCAATTGCTCGCCGGCCCGCTGCTGTTTGGCAGCCTGTCCCTGACGCTGATGTTCGCATCCCTGATGGTTTCGACAGCAACCGTCATCCTTGGCGGGATTCCGGCGGCGATCTACGAGCGGGTCACCGGAGCCTCGGAATCAACCGACGCATCGCTCTGGATATGGCTTGCAGGAACCGCCCTCCTGGCGCTGCCCGCCGCCGGTAACTTTCTCAAGATCGGCCTGTAACGCCCAATAGCGGAGTTGAGCACGGGTCGCGCTGCCGCTACCCTGCGCCGGCTTTTGAACCGGCATCTATCCTTGATTGACGGGGTGGCGGATCATGGAAGAGATGCGCCGTATCGCCTACGAGACAGTGCTTCGCGCCTGTGGCTTCGCCTCGCTCGCCATCTTCTGCGTCATGATCGGACTGTCATTCCTGCCGCGCTCCGCCTTCCAGGCCGGCGGCTTTCTCAGCATCCTGATGACACTGATTCTGGTGTTGAAAGCCTGGGAAGCCCGAACCAAGGACCACCGCCGCACCGAGATGTGGCTCTATCTTTCCAAGGAAAACCGTCCGCCCCAGGCCTCCGCGCAACGGACGGTTTCGATGGTCATGCGCGAGACTTATTTGCTGTTCGCGAGCTGGACCGCAGTGATTTCCATCGTGATGTGGAGCATCGCGCTCGTCTTTTCAGTCATTGGACTTTAGTCCGAAGCTGCGCCGACAAACGGCGATTCACGATCGCAGCGGCCAAAAACGGCGGGAAAACGCTGCCGATCCCACCGAAAGTACTATTGGGCCCAACTTCGCGAACATGTAGTGAAGTTAATAATTGCGCGTCGATCTGACGCAACGCCTATCTGCGCGATCATAAAAAAGGGGAGCGAATCGGAATGTCGACAATTACTGCCACATCCGGCAAGGCCGGTGGGATGACGAAGGACGAACGTTTCGTCATCGTAGCTTCCTCGCTGGGCACTGTCTTCGAATGGTATGACTTCTACCTCTACGGATCGCTCGCCAGCGTCATCGGCGCGCAGTTCTTCTCGGCCTACCCGCCGGCAACCCGCGACATCTTCGCGCTGCTGGCCTTCGCCGCCGGCTTCCTGGTCCGCCCGTTCGGCGCCATCGTGTTCGGCCGTGTCGGCGACATCGTCGGCCGCAAATACACCTTCCTCGTCACCATTCTGATCATGGGCCTGTCGACCTTCATCGTCGGCCTGCTGCCCAATGCCGCAACCATCGGCATCGCGGCCCCGATCATCCTGATCGCGCTGCGCCTGCTGCAGGGTCTCGCGCTCGGCGGCGAATACGGCGGTGCGGCGACCTACGTTGCCGAGCACGCGCCGATGGGCAAACGCGGTTACTACACCTCGTTCATTCAGACCACCGCGACGCTCGGCCTGTTCCTGTCGCTGCTGGTGATCCTGTTCACACGAACGATCCTCGGCGAGCCTGAGTTCGCGGCGTGGGGCTGGCGCATACCGTTCCTGCTCTCGGTCGTGCTGCTCGGCATCTCGGTCTGGATCCGACTGCGGCTGAATGAGTCGCCGGTCTTCCAGAAGATGAAGGAAGAGGGCAAGGGCTCGAAGGCTCCGCTGACCGAAGCCTTCGGCAACTGGAGCAACGGCAAGCTCGTGCTAATCGCACTGCTCGGCGGCGTGATGGGTCAGGGCGTGGTCTGGTACACCGGCCAGTTCTACGCACTGTTCTTCCTGCAATCGATCCTTCAGGTCGACGGCTACACCGCCAACCTCCTGATCGCCTGGTCGCTCCTGCTCGGCACCGGCTTCTTCATCGTGTTCGGTTCGCTGTCGGACAAGATCGGCCGCAAGCCGATCATCCTGGGAGGCTGCCTGATTGCGGCGCTGACCTTCTTCCCGATCTTCAAGATGATCTCGACCAACGCCAACCCGACGCTGGAAAAGGCCATCGAATCGGTGAAGGTGCAGGTCGTGGCAGATCCGAAGGGCTGCGGCGACCTGTTCAACCCGGTCGGCACCCGCGTGTTCACCGCGCCTTGCGATCTGGCCCGCGACTTCCTCGCGAAGTCCTCGGTGAAGTACGACACCGTCGCAGGTGCCGCCGGCTCGCCCGTGCTGATCCGCATCAATGGCAAGGACGTGCCCTACAGCAAACCGGCTGACTCCAATGCCGGCGCGACGGCCGCCCTGCAGGAGGCTGGCTATCCGAAGCGCGGCGCCAACCCGACGCTCGTGAAGATGAACCATCCGTTCGACATCTTCAAACCGCAGGTCGCCGCCATCATCGGACTGCTGTTCATCCTGGTGCTTTACGTCACCATGGTGTACGGGCCGATCGCAGCGATGCTGGTCGAACTGTTCCCGACCAAGATCCGCTACACCTCGATGTCGCTGCCCTACCATATCGGCAACGGCTGGTTCGGCGGGTTGCTGCCGGCGACCTCGTTCGCGATCGTGGCCGCGACCGGCGACATCTATGCCGGTCTCTGGTACCCGATCATCTTCGCCTCGATCACCGTGGTCATCGGCTTCTTCTTCCTGCCGGAAACCAAGGACGTCGACATCACGAAGTAACCGGTTTTCACAACCATCAATCACGGACCGGCCGCGGAGCGATCCGCGGCCGGTTTGTTTTTTAATGGGTTCTCAGTCCGTCATGCCGGCGAACTGCAGCACGATCTCGCGGCGGTGCGGCCGCGCACGGTGCTCGACCAGATAGATCGCCTGCCATGTTCCGAGCGCGAGCGTGCCCTGCAGCACCGGGACCTGCAGCGAGGTCGCGGTCAGCATGGTCTTGATGTGCGCGGGCATGTCGTCCGGCCCCTCGGTGTCATGGCGCCAGCCGGCATTTTCCGGCGCGAGCCGATTCAGCGCGGTCGTCAGATCGACCAGCACGGTGGGGTCGGCGTTTTCCTGGATGGTCAGCGACGCCGAGGTGTGACGGATGAACGCCGTCAGCGCGCCTTCGCGCGCCCGCGCCTCCGCCACGAATTTTGCGACCTCAGCAGTGAGATCGGTGAAGCCTGTGCCCGACGTCTGCACGGTCAGCAGCGAAGACACGATGGTGTTGGCGCTGACCACGGACGGCGCGGACCGGGAGAGAGATTTGGATGAACTCATGAAGATTCTCTCCACACGTCGTCCCTGCGAAAGCAGGGACCCATAACCGCAGGCGGTCATTGTTGCGAACGATATCGACTTCGATCATCCCAAATCAAAAGGCCGCGGCGTATGGGTCCCTGCGTTCGCAGGGACGACGGCGAGAACGCCGCAGGGACGACGGCCGCCTTGTCAAATCTTGCCGCTGTTGACGTCCCGTTGCAGCCGGTTGGCCATCTCGATCAGGCGCCGCCAGGCCTGCTCCAGGAAGGACATCATGCGATCCATGTCGCGATCGCTCGGCAGCGGGATTTCGATCTTGCGCTCGCTCTCGGCAACCTTCGGCGGCTTGAGCGAGTCCGCTTTCGGCAGCGGCTCCTCGATCTTGCCCGATACAGTCGGTTCGCGCGAGGCGAGTTCCGATTTCAGCTTTTCATTCTCGGCCTGCAGCCGGCCAATGTCAGCCTGCAGGCGGCCGATTTCCGAATCCATCGCCGTGCGCTCGTCGGGCACCGCATAGCAGGCCCAGCCGGCGCCCGAATTGGTGCAGGTCGAGACCGCGCCGGTACGGGTGTCGAGCCGCAATACGCCATCGCCGGCCGGCGACAGCGAATAGCGCCCGTTCTCGGTCTCCGGCATCGGCCCTGCGAACGCGTGGCCGCTGGCTGCGAGACAGAACGCGAGCGCGACGGGGCCTAAGAGTTTCGAGGACGATTTCGCTGTACGCATGGGCTTGCTCCCGCCTCAGGAGTTGCCGGTTTCCTCGACCGGCGGGGCGCTTTCAAGGCGCGCCTCACACCCTTGAGCTATAGGCCGCCCGTCCCGACTTCAACGCATCGTCCAGCAATTCGATGCGGTCCTGGCCCCAGAACACTTCACCATCCAGCACATAGACCGGCGAGCCGAACACGTCGGCCGCCAGCGCTTCCTGCCGGTTCTGCTCATATGCCGCCGTGATGTCGTCTGCGCCGGAGCGCTCCACCAATTGCTTGCCGGGCAGCCCCGATTCGTCGGCGAGTTTTGCAATCGTGGCGGGATCGGCGAGATTGAGCTGATCTTGCCAGACGCCGGCGAAAGCCCGCCGCAGATATCGGTCGGGGTCGAGGCCGCCCTCCAGCGCCGCGATCACGACACCGTCGGCAAGCCGGGCGTTGAAAGGCCAGTGGGCCGGCTGCAGGTTGAATTTCAGCCCGCGCTTGTCGCGCCAGCGCTGCAGTTCGACCATCCGGTAGCGCTGCCGCACCGGGTGGCGCTTCATCAGGGGCAGGCCGCCGGTCTCCGAGAAGAGATCGACCAGGACCACCGGCTTGTGATTAACCTTGAGATCGTAAGTACTTACAAGGTCGCGAAAAGCTTGATGCCCGATATAGGCCCAGGGCGATTGGATCGAGAAATAGTAGTCGACCTGACGCGACATGCGCCCTCCTGGAACGAGGATTTTCGTCTCGCGCGGGGCATCCCAACAGACCGTCCAGACGGGCGCAAGATCGATCCTTGCTGGAATAGCTGCTGCACTGCGATGACAGTCCACAGTGTCGCAGGCATCCTTCGAATAATTCCAATCAAATCAAAGCACTAACTGGCTACGGCCTAATCTTGACTTGATTAGACGCGGTAAGTATGGTCCGCGCGGCTTTCAAGGGTGACGGGCGTAATTTCCATCAACCGTTGGCATCGTTTAATGTCTTGGGCATGGCCGAAGACAAGAACGACAACGCAAGTGGGAATCGCGATCAGCCGTCTTCCGACGAAGCTGCGCTTTCCGCAAGGCTCGGAAGTCTGGATCAACGGTTGTCCGAAATTCGCGACAGCCGGAAAGTAAGGACTGATCAACCCGGTACTGAAAGCGGAGATACGGCTGCCAGAGCATCTGCGATGGCGCTGGGTTTCCGGCTTTCCTCAGAGTTGGTCGCGGGCGTTGTCGTCGGAGCGGCGATTGGCTGGGGGTTCGACCGTTTGCTGTCGACATCGCCGTTCGGTTTCATCGTGTTTCTTCTGCTCGGCTTCGTCGCCGGGGTGGTCAACGTGGTGAGATCTGCAGGCGTAGCTTCCCGCAGGCGCTGAGCACCGACGGAAAGTCACGCATTTGAAATTCGATTGCCGGCCAGGCCGGTGGATAAAGAGCCGCGCGGATGAAAATCGACCCGATCCACCAGTTCAATATCGAACCCCTCTTCACGATCGGCCATATCGGCAACCACACGATCGCCTTCACCAACTCGACGCTGTACATGTTCATCGCCGTGGCGGTGATCTCGCTGCTGATGATCGGCGGCATGGCGAGAGGGCAGTTGGTTCCCGGCCGGATGCAGTCGATCGCCGAAATCAGCTACGAGTTCGTCGCCAGCACAATCCGCTCTACCGCCGGCTCGGAAGGCATGAAGTTCTTCCCGCTGATCTTCTCGCTGTTCATGTTCATCTGCATCTCGAATCTGATCGGCATCGTCCCCTACACGTTCACGGTCTCGAGCCACATCATCGTCACCGCGGCGCTGGCCTTCCTGGTCTTCTTCACGGTCCTGATCTACGGCATCTACAAGAACGGCCTGAAGTTCTTCAAGATTTTCGTGCCGTCCGGCGTTCCAGGCTACATCCTGCCGCTGGTCATGTTCATCGAAATCCTGTCGTTCTTCCTGCGGCCGGTCTCGCACAGCGTGCGTCTGTTCGCCAACATGCTGGCCGGCCACATCGCGCTGAAGGTGTTCGCGGGCTTCGTCGCCATGCTCGGCGTCTCGCTCGGCGCGCTCGGCTGGTTCGGCGGCATGCTGCCGCTGGCGCTCACCGTGGCGCTGACCGCGCTCGAACTCCTGGTCGCATTCCTGCAGGCCTACGTGTTCGCGATCCTGACCTGCATCTACCTCAACGACGCCATTCATCCGGGACACTAAGCGGTCCGGGGAATTTCCACCCACACTTTGTCTTACCCTCTCAAGGAGCTCTAGAAATGGAACCGGCAGCAGCTAAACTTATCGGCGCGGGCATCGCATGCATCGGCATGGGCGGCGCGGGCGTCGGCGTGGGCATCATCTTCGGCAACTACCTTGCCGCTGCCGTGCGCAATCCTTCCGCAGCCCAGGGCCAGTTCGGCAACCTGATCTTCGGCTTCGCCGTGACCGAAGCGCTCGGCATCTTCTCGCTGCTGATCGCGCTGCTGCTGCTGTTCGTTCCGCTCTGAGCTGCACCCTATCGCGCCGCCTCCGGGCGGCGCGGCTGACTGCAACAGGAGAACCCCGTGGCTGAAAAAAGTCATGGCACCAAGGGCACCGGCGCCCACACCGAAGCCGACGGCGGACACGGCGGATTTCCTCCGTTCGAGTCGAGCACGTTTGCTTCGCAACTGGTGTCGCTCGTCATCGCTTTCGTCGCGCTCTACGTCATCGTCTCTCGCATCGCGCTGCCGCGCGTCGAAAGCGTGATCGATGCACGCCAGAACGCGATCGAGGGCGATCTGGCGGCGGCGCAGAAGTTCAAGGACGAGTCGGACGCGGCGCTGAAAGCGTACGAGACCGAACTCGCCTCCGCCCGCACCCGCGCGCAGGCCATCGGAAACGAGACCCGCGAGAAGCTGAATGCGGCTGCGGAAGCCGAGCGCAAGTCGCTGGAAGACCAGCTCACCGCCAAGCTTGCCGCCGCCGAGAAGCAGATCGCGACGACGCGGCAAACCGCGATGAGCAATGTCCGCGGCATCGCCGCGGATGCGGCCGGCGCGATCGTTCAGCGTCTCACCGGCGTGCTGCCCGACAGCAAGGCGGTGGGCAGCGCCGTCGACGCTTCGTTGAAGGGATAGACCGATGTTCGCCCAACCGGAAACCTGGGTCGCAATCGCCTTCATCATCCTGCTGGTGCTGTTTGCCTATCTCGGCATCCACAAGACGGTGCTGACGGCGCTCGATCACCGCGCCGAACGCATCAAGGCCGAACTTGACGACGCTCGCCGTCTGAAAGAGGAGGCCGCCAAGCTGCTCGGCGAGTACCAGACCCGCCGCGCCAGCGCCGAGCGGGAGGCCGAGGAGATCGTCGCCAACGCCAAGGCTGAAGCCGAGCGCATCGCGACCGAAGCCAAGGCCAAGATGGAAGACTTCGTCGCCCGTCGCACCAAGACCGCCGAAGGCAAGATCGCTCTTGCCGAAGCCCAGGCTTTGGCCGACGTCCGTGCCGCTGCCGCCAACGCCGCAGTCGAAGCCGCCTCGACCATCCTGTCGCAGTCGGTCAAGGGTTCGGTCGCCGACGACCTGCTCACCAAGGGCATTGCGGAAGTTCGCGCCAAGCTGAACTGAACGCTCTTCACCACCAATCAAAAAGCCGGCGCGAGATGATCGCGCCGGCTTTTTTATTGCTTCTTCTTCTTCGGTGCCGGACGCTCGGGCTTCAGGGCCTGCGGGTCGAAGCCGATATAGAAGATGTAGGCGTCGCCGGCGGCGCCGGGGGGCACCGGATAGGTGAGATCCTCGGCGACCAGCGTGAACGGCTCGCTGCCGCTTTCGGTCATGTTGACCGTGGTCTGGTAGGCCTTGGTGGCGATGGTCTTCTCGGCCACGCCGCCATGCACCACCGCGACACGAATCGGAACCTGGACCGACGCCGGGGCACCGGCGGGACCGGCGATGACGCGGCCCTGAATGCCGATCCGCGCCGTGATCACGCCGCCATTGACGCTGCATTCGCGGGCCATCTTGCTGATCGTCGCCTGGAAGCGCAGGTCGTTGCCGACCGGCTGCTTGCCGGCCGCTCCGACCGCGTAAGTGGATGCCCCCGCCCGGACCGTAACCGGCGGACAGGTCAGATCGCCCGTATCCTGCGGCGCCGCCGCCGCAGGCGCAGTGGCAGCCGGCTCCTCGTCCGACTTGCCGCCGAACAGGCTCTTGAAGCGATCGCCCAGCGATTGCGCCGATGCCGGCGCGGCCGTTAGGCACGCCAGCCCACCCGCGACTGCGGCCACCACCGCGATCCCAGCCAAACGATTGTCACCCATGCGACGTCCCTGACATCCGATCGTCATTGTTTCCGGCGGCGTTATAGCAGCCCAATGGCGGCGAACCCAAGGCACCAAAAAGGCTTAGAAATCAGCGGTTCAGCCGCGGAAATCCTCGTGCAGCAGGCCAAACAGCAGATGGTCCTGCCAGACGCCGTTGATGCAGAGATAGCGCCGCGCCAGCCCCTCGCGGGTGAAGCCGCATTTCTCCAGCACCCGGATCGACGGCGAATTGGAGGGGATGCAGGCGGCCTCGATACGGTGCAAATTGAGCTCACCAAACAGCGTCGGCAGCAGCACCCGCAGCGCCGCGGTCATGTAGCCGCGATGGGCATGGGGCTCGCCGACCCAATAGCCGATGGTGCCGGCCTGCACGATGCCGCGGCGGACATTGGCGAGCGTGATGCCGCCGATCATGGCGCCATCCGCCTCGCGGAAGATGATGAACGGATAGGAACGGTCGGCGGCGATATCCTCGGCGTAGCGGCGGAGCCTGCGGCGAAAGCCGGCGCGGGTCAGATCGTCCGACGGCCAGATCGGTTCCCACGGCGTCAGATAGGCGCGGCTTGATTCGCGCAGTTGCGCCCATTGCGGGAAGTCCGCCATCTGCGGCGCGCGCAACAGGAGGCCGCGGCCGCGCGGCACAAGCGCGGCAGGTCCGCTGGTTGGCAACCGAAACAGGGCCATGCCCACTCTCTCCCGCCCGAACTACTCCCCTCGTCCCGCTTTTGCGGGGAGAGGTCAGGAACCTAATGCAGAAGCGTCTTCGCCTTCGACCGCGTCAATCCTTCCGCAAAAGATACCGCCGTGTCCAGACCCCTGCCGCTGCCAAGCGCCACGACCGCCGGCCGGCTGCGCGACAAAAGTGCGTGAGCAGCGCTCTGGGTGGATTCGACGCTGACAGCGTCGATCCGCGCCACCAGCTCTTCCACCGTCAGCGGACGGCCATAGGCCAATATGTGCCGCGCCAATTGCTCGGCCCGGGACGAGCAGCTTTCCAGCGCCATCAACAGCCCCGCCTTCATCTGCGCCTTGGCGCGGGCGATTTCGGCTTCGGTGAGGGTTTCCACCGCGTCATTGATGACGTCGACGATCACTTCCATCATCTCCGGCGCGTCGCCGGGATCGGTGCCGGTATAGAGGCCGAAAAAGCCGGTGTCGGTATAGGGCGCGTGGAAGGTGTAGATCGAGTAGCACAGGCCGCGCTTCTCGCGCACTTCCTGGAACAGCCGCGACGACATTCCGCCGCCGAGCGTGTTGGTGAAGACCTGCAGCGAAAACAGCGACAGGTCGGTCTGCGGCACGCCTTCCAGCGCCAGCGTCAGGTGCGCCTGTTCGAGGTCGCGGTGCACAACGCGCGAACCGCCCTTGCCGAACATCGCAGCCTGCGGCTTCGGCCCGGGCGTGGCGTCGAAGCTGGCAAATTTCTGCGCCGCTTCCTCCACCACGCGCTTGTGGTCGACCGCGCCGGCGGCCGCCACCACCATGTCGGGGCCGCGGTAATGCGTGGAGAGATAGCCGCGCAACATGTCGCGGTCGAACTTCTTCAGCGTCTTGGCGGTGCCGAGCAGCGAGCGGCCCATCGGCTGGGCCGGAAAGCAGAGTTCGTTGAGATGCTCGAACACGACATCATCGGGCGTATCCTGCGCCGCGCCGATCTCCTGCACGATGACGCTCTTCTCGCGCTCGAGCTCGTCAGGCACGAAGGACGGATTGGTGAGGATGTCGGAGAGCACATCCAGCGCCAGCGGCACGTCGGCCTTCATCACCCGCGCATAATAGGCCGTGGTCTCGGTCGAGGTGCCGGCGTTGAGATCGCCGCCGACCGCCTCGATCTCCTCGACGATCTCGCGCGAGGACCGCTTGGTCGTGCCCTTGAAGGCCATGTGTTCGAGCAGGTGCGAGATGCCGTGCTCGTTCGGCTTTTCGTCGCGGCCGCCGACGCCGGCCCAGACGCCGAGCGCTGCGGTTTCCAGGTGCGGCATCGTGTCGGTAACGACGGTCAGGCCGGACGGCAGCTTGGTCACGTCGACACTCATCCGGCTACTCCCTGCTTCGCGGCGCGGCTCACCGAGCGCACGAATCGCTCCACTTCGGCTGAATCGTTCTTCATCACCGTGATGTGTTCGGATTTGGTCATCAGGCCGTCGAGCCAGGCCGGCAGTTGCGGCCGCACGCCGCAGGCGGCTTCCACCGCATCGGGAAACTTGGCCGGATGCGCGGTCGACAGCACGATGTTGGGGATCTTCGAATCCGAGGTGTCGCGATCGGCCACCGCCAGCGCCACCGCGGTATGGGGATCGACGAGCTCGCCGGCCTCGCGCCAGGCGGTGCGGATCGCGGCCGAAGTCTCGGTCTCGTCGGCGCGGCCGGCGTCGAACTCCTCGCGGATCGCGGCCAGCATGGCATCCGGCAGCACGAAGCGGCCGGACTGCTTCAGCGAGCCCATCAGGCGGCGAACGCTGTCGGCATCGCGGCGGCTCGCTTCGAACAGCAGCCGCTCGAAATTCGAGGAGACCTGGATGTCCATCGATGGCGAAGCGGAGGCGTGAACCTCGCGGACCTCGTAGATGCCGGTCTTGAGCGTGCGCGGCAGGATATCGTTGACGTTGGAGGCGATGCGCAGCCAACGCACCGGCAGGCCCATTTTCTTCGCGACATAGCCTGCAAAGATGTCGCCGAAATTGCCGGTCGGCACGGTGAAATCAACCGTGCGCGCGGGCGCGCCGAGCGCCACGGCAGAAGTGAAGTAGTAGACCACCTGGGCAACGATCCGCGCCCAGTTGATCGAGTTGACGCCGGACAGCGAGACCGCATCGCGAAAACCGTGATGGTTGAACATCGCTTTCACGAGCGCCTGGCAATCGTCGAAGGTGCCCTCGATCGCGACCGCGTGCACGTTGGACGCGCCGGTCGTCGTCATCATCTGCCGCTGCACGTCGGAGATGCGCCCGTTCGGGAACAACACGACCAGATCGACATTGTCGAGGCCGGCAAAGGCATCGACCGCGGCGCCGCCGGTATCGCCCGAGGTCGCAACCACGATGGTGGTGCGCTGGTTGCGCTTGGCCAGCACGTGATCCATCAGCCGCGAGATCAGCTGCATCGCGACGTCCTTGAACGCCAGCGTCGGGCCGTGGAACAGCTCCAGCACGAATTGATTGGGGCTGACCTGGTTCAGCGGCACCACCGCGGGGTGGCGGAACGTGGCGTAGGCCTCATTCGCCATGCGGCCGAGATCGGCGTCGGAGATCTCGCCCGCCGCAAACGGCTTGATCACGTCGACGGCGACTTCCCAGTAGGGCCGGCCGAAGAAGGAGGCAATGGTCTCGCGCGACAGCTGCGGCCAGACCTCGGGCACGTAGAGGCCGCCGTCGCGGGCGAGCCCGGTCAGCATCACATCGCAGAAACCCAGAACGGGGGCCTCCCCCCGCGTCGAAATATAGCGCGTCAAACCACCCTCCAAAGGCGCCAGCCTTATGCCAAGCCTTTGATATTGATCATGAATTAGATTTCGCCTAGCGAAGCGAGGGCCACCATAGAGCGTTTTGGGGCGAAGGGGAAATGGCTCGTGGATGAAAAGACGGGGGGCGGGTTATTGGAGCCCAGCCGCCTTTGCCCTCGGAAGGCAGAGCATCCAGTGCGCCGCGGCCTTTCCGCGTCATTGCGAGCGCAGCGAAGCAATCCACGTCTCAGCGCGGGGATAGATGGATTGCTTCGCTGCGCTCGCAATGACGCGGATATAGTTCGCATTCTCGCATACTTCTGCGCGCGAGGGTTGCACCTTCATGGAGATTAGAGGTCGCCCGCCCTCACCCGTATCGAAGCGCCTCCACCGGATCGAGCCGTGCGGCACGCCAGGAGGGATAGAGCGTGGCGAGGAACGACAGCGTCAACGCCATGGCCACGACGGCGGCGGTCTCGCCGAAATCGATCTCTGCCGGCAGCTTCGACAGGAAGTAGAGTTTTGGCGGAAACAGCTCGGTGTTGGTGATCCAGGACAGAAACTGCCGGATCGTTTCGATATTCAGGCAAACCAGCATGCCGACGAGCAATCCGGTTATCGTGCCGAGCACGCCGATCGCGGCACCCGCGATCAGGAAGACCCGCATGATCGAGCCTCGCGAGGCGCCGACGGTACGCAGAATGGCGATGTCGCTGCCCTTGTCCTTCACCAGCATGATCAGGCCCGACACGATGTTCAGCGCGGCGACCAGCACGATCAAGGTCAGGATCAGGAACATGACATTGCGTTCGACCTGCAGCGCCGCGAAGAAGGCCGAGGTACGCCGCCGCCAGTCGACCAGGAACACCGGCCGTCCCGCAGCCTCTGTCACCGGCCTGCGAAAGCTGTCGACCTTGTCCGGGCTGCCTTCGATGAAAACTTCGATGGCGCTCACGTCATTGCCACGGTTGAAATAGGCCTGCGCCTCGGCGAGCGGCAGAAACACCATGACGGAATCATATTCCGACATGTCGATGCTGAACACCGCCGCAACCTTGTACGGCTTGATACGGGCCGCCGTGCCCTTCGACTTGATGGCTCCATCCGGCGCGACCAGCGTGATGTTGTCGCCGGCACGCAGCGACAATTGATCGGCAAGCCGGCGGCCGATGGCGACCCCCTGCCCCTGATTGAATGCATCCAGCGAGCCCTGCTGGATGTTGCCGGCGATCGCGGTGAGTTTGTTGAGATCTTCGGAGCGAATGCCGCGAATGAGGACTCCGGAAGCATTGTGCGCCGACGATGCCAGCGCTGGACCGTCCACGACGGGGGCGGCGAGTTTGACGTCTGGAACCCGGCTGATGCGCTCGGAGACGTCCTTCCAGTCCGTCAGCGGCGACTCCAGCGGTTGCACCAGAAGATGGCCGTTGAGGCCGACGATCTTGTCCACCAGCTCCTTGCGAAAGCCGTTCATGACGGCCATCACGATGATCAACGTCGCCACGCCGAGCATGATGCCGAGGAAGGAAAAGCCGGCGATGACGGAAATGAAGCCTTCCTTGCGCCGCGCACGCAGGTAGCGGCCGGACACGAGCCATTCGAATGCCGAGAACGGCAGGGGACGCCGGACCTTTTCCATGGTCCATTCATAGCGCGTTTTCAGGACGATTCGAGCGCCCGCTTCAAAGAATGATCTTCGTCCACCGCCATATTCCCGCCATTCATGAAGCACGACGTCGCTGGTGGCGTCCATTTACGGTCTCAGAACAATCGCACCGGCCGACCTCCCCTGTTCGAGCGCTTCGTGCGCGCCAGCAGCATCGGACAATGCGTAGGTCTTCCAGACCGACGGTTTGATGATGCCGCGTTGGACAGCATCGAACACGTCGAGGATCCGCTCTCGGTACTCGTTGATGTCGGTCGCATGCGCAGCCAGTCCGGGACGAGTCAGAAAGAGCGAGCCCTTGGCGTTGAGCGTTCCGACCTCTACCGGCGGAGGCGCGCCCGTCGAAGCGCCGAACGACACCATCGTGCCACGCGGTCGCAGGCTATCCAGCGAGGCGGCGAACGTCGTTCGCCCGATGCCGTCGTAGACCACGTCGGCTTTACGACCATCCGTGAGCCGCGCGATCTCCGCCGGGAGGTCTCGGCTCCAGATCACGACAGCATCGCATCCAGCAGCCTTCGCGCGCTCGATGCTCGCCTCCTTCGACACGACGCCGATCACGAAAGCTCCGAGATGCTTCGCCCAGGGCGCGAGGATCTGGCCGAGCGCTCCGGCAGCGCCGTAGAGCAGAACGGTCGTCCCGGCCTTGACTGGAAACGTGCTTTTAATGAGGTACTGGGCTGTGATGCCCTTGAATATCACCGCCGCGGCATCCTCGGATTTGATTGCCTCCGGAAGTTTCAGCAGACGGTTCGCCGGATAGAGGCGGCCGGTCGCGTAGCCGCCGAGCGGACCGAGTGCGTAGCCGACCCGATCGCCGACCGCGACGTTGTTGACGTCCGGACCAACCGCGGTGACGCGGCCCGCGCCCTCCAGTCCGAGACCGCTCGGCAGCGGTATCGGCACCGCGCCATTGCGTTGCGTGATGTCGAGATAGTTCACGCCGATGGCGTCGTGCTCGATCCAGGCCTCCCCGGACTTGGGCGCTTGCTGTTCGACCTGCTCAAGCCAGAGGACATCAGGTCCTCCCGTGCTCTTTATTCGAATTGCCGATGTCATCTGGTCCTCCAGAATTGCTCGACCGCCCGTAAGTCGACAGGCGACCTACGCAGGCCGGTGTTTGCGTTCGTTGGGATCGGTTTGCTGCTCAGGCGCTGGCCGGGCTGTAGTGTGCCTCCGCGGTCCACGCCTCCTTCGGCTGGCTGTAGAGGTGCCAGAAATGTTCGGCGACCGACTCGGCTTCCTTCGATTCCGGAGACACAAAGGCAGCAACCGTCACTGTCGCGACGTGGATTCCCTTCTCGCGGAAGGGCTCGAAGAGCCCGAGTGCCAATGCGCGGATGCCGGCCTTGCCGATACTGAGCGACAGATAGTCCGGGCTCGGTGCGAGTGCGAAGCCGCCTCCCGTCAACAGGATCGCGCCGGATTTCCGCTCTTCCATCTTCGGAGCGACGGCCTTGGCGGCAACGAGGGCACCACCGATGTTCACCGCCAGATCGCCGTTGAGGGTGTCGCGCGGCTGCTCCGCGAGGCTCGCCTTGCGCATGGAGGCAGCGTTGTAGTGCAAGACGTCGATGGAGCCGTGCTGCTTTTCGACTTCGGCGACCAGTCTGGCGACGCTCTCCGGGTCGCTCGAATCTACCGTCCGAACTTCGGCCTTGTGCCCTTTCGACTTGAGCTGTTGGGCCAACTGCCCGGTTTTGGCGGCGTTCCGGGCGGCCAAAATTAATCGGAATCCCTCCTTGGCGAACCGTTCGGCGGTCGCGAAGCCCATGCCTGGGCCGGCTCCGATGCTGAGAAACGTCTTCATGGCGTGTTTCCTTTCGACCTTTCGGTCCGCCCGATGTAGAACGTGCAGGCCGTGCCGATAATCGGGTACGGCAGCATTAAACTCGTGCAAATGATGCAGGAATTGCTGGAAGGCGGATCACTGGAGGAACTGACGGCCTTCGTTGCCGTCGGCGAAGCCGGCAGCTTTGCCGGCGCCGCCAAGCGGATCGGCCGGGATGCGTCAGTCGTCTCTCGCCGTGTGAGCCAGCTCGAGCAGCGGCTCGGTGTCCGATTGCTCTCGCGCACGACGCGCCGGGTATCGCTCACCGAAGTTGGCGCCCTCTACTTCAGGCGCGTTCAGGCCATTCTGGACGAGCTTGTGAGTGCCACCACCGAGGCGAGCGATTTCGCGGCGAGCCCTCAAGGCGTTCTGAAGATATCGCTGCCGGTCACCTTCGGTCGGCAGTGGATCGCTCCGTCCTTCGCGTCGTTCCTGGCACAACATCCGCACATCAGGATCGATGCGCACTTCACCGACCGGATCGTCGACATTGTCGCGGATGGGTTCGACCTTGCTATTCGGGTAGGCGTGCTCAACGATAGTTCGCTGACTGCGAAGCGCATCGCTTCATACACGAACATCCTGATCGCCGCCCCGAGCTATCTCGAAGCCCGCCGTCGGCCGCGCACGCCGGCCGATTTGAAGGACCATGCGTGTCTGGGATTTCCGAGCCATCCCTACTGGCCCGACTGGGTGCTGACCAAAGAAGGACAGCGCAAGACCGTACGTCCGAACTGCAATCTCGTTGCCGACAACTCGGAAGCGATCCTGATGGCCACCCTTGAAGGTGCCGGTATTGCCTTGTTGCCCGATTGGCTGGCTGGTCCATCAGTGAAGGCGCGCAAACTTGTTCAAGTGCTTCCGGGATGGACCGGAAGAGGCGAAGGCGGCGTCTACGCGGTCTTGCCGCCCGGCCGTCTCGTGCCGACGAAAACCCGCTTATTCGTTGATGCTATTTCGGCATCCATCAAAGCAGGCTGGCAGCGACATTAGAATTGCTCCGCCGAGACGACGCAGCATGGGCAATGTCGCCTTCTGGCACATCGCGGCGTCAAGCCCGGTATTGTTCGTCGCTGACCTTCTCCATCCAGTCGACGGCCTTGCCGTCGAGCCGCTCCTGAATGGCGATGTGCGTCATGGCCGTTGCCGGCGTCGCACCGTGCCAGTGTTTTTCGCCCGGCGGAAACCAGATGACGTCGCCCGGGTGAATTTCCTCGACGCGCCCGCCCCAGACCTGCACCCAGCCGCGGCCGGAGGTGACGATCAGCGTTTGGCCCAGCGGGTGGGTATGCCATGCCGTGCGCGCGCCAGGCTCGAAAGTGACGTGGGCGCCGGCGGCGCGCGCGGGATCTGGGGCCTGGAACAGCGGATCGACGCGCACGCTGCCGGTGAAATATTCCGCAGACCCCTTGCCGGACGGCTGTGAACCGCTTCGCTTGATTTCCATCGTTGCGCTCCTTGCTTGCGCCCGGACAGGGGGCGTGGCGCCTGCCGCCAGCACGACGAGGCCGGTGGCTGCGATGAGGCCTCGTCGCGTGATCATGGCACTCCCGGAACAAATACTGGCGGTTCGAGATAGCTGGCAATTCAACCCACGTCCGGCATCCGCTCCAGCAGCTTGTCGAGCGTGATGGGATAGTCGCGCACCCGGACGCCGGTCGCGTTGTAGACCGCGTTGGCAACGGCTGCCGCCACGCCGCAGATGCCGAGCTCGGCGACGCCCTTGGCCTTCATCGGCGATGACATCGGATCGGTCTCGTCGAGGAAGAACATGTCCTGATGCGGAATGTCGGCATGGACAGGCACCTCATAGCCGGCGAGGTCATGGTTGACGAAGAAGCCGGCGCGCCTGTCGACCACCAGTTCCTCCATCAGCGCGGCGCCGACGCCCATCGTCATCGCCCCGATCACCTGGCTGCGGGCGGTCTTCGGATTGAGAATGCGGCCGGCGGCGCACACGGCCAGCATCCGGCGCACGCGGATCTCAGCGGTCGCGGCATCGACGCCGACTTCGACGAAATGCGCGCCGAAGGTCGATTGCTGATACTTCTTGGCCAGATCACCGTATTCGATTTCGTCTTCCGCCGTGATGCCAGCCTCGCCCGCAGCCTGTGTCAGCGGCACGCGGCGATTGCCGGCGCGCACCTCGCCATCGGCAAACTCCGCCTCCGCAGAGTTGAAGCCGAGCTTCTGCGCAATCGCCTCGCGCAGCTTGACGCACGCGGCATAAACGCCCGCGGTGGAGTTGTTGCCGCCCCATTGGCCGCCGGAGCCGGCCGACACTGGAAAAGCGGAGTCACCGAGACGCACCTTCACCTTTTCGAGCGGCACGCCCATCATCTCGGCCGCGGTCTGGGCAATGATGGTGTAACTGCCGGTCCCGATGTCGGTCATGTCGGTCTCGACGGTCACGATGCCGCTGCTGTCGAGGCGCACCCGCGCCGCCGATTTGGTCAGCAGGTTGTTGCGGAACGCGGCGGCGGCACCCATGCCGACCAGCCAGCGTCCGTCGCGCATTCTGCCCGGCTGCGGATTGCGCCGGCTCCAGCCGAACCGCGCCGCGCCGTTGCGCAGACACTCGACAAGCTGCCGCTGCGAGAACGGCCGCTCCGGCTTTTCCGGATCGACCTGGGTATCGTTGACGATCCGAAACTGGACCGGATCGATCCCGAGCTTCTCGGCCATTTCGTCCATGGCGATTTCCAGGGCCATCATGCCGGTCGCTTCGCCCGGTGCGCGCATCGCATTGCCTTCCGGCAGGTCGAGGGTGGCGAGCCGCGTCGCGGTCATGCGGTGCGCGCCGGCATAGAGCAGCCGCGTCTGGCTGACCGCGCCATCCGCCTTGCCGCCCGCCAGATCGCCCGACCAGCTTTCATGACCGATCGCGGTGATCTTGCCGTCCGTCGTCGCTCCGATCCGGATACGCTGGATCGTGGCGGGACGGTGCGTGGTGTTGTTGAACATCAGCGGGCGCTGCAGCGCGACCTTGACCGGCCGTTTCGCGGCGCGCGCGCCGAGCGCAGCGAGCAGCGCGTCCGCGCGCGGGAACAGCTTGCCGCCGAAGCCGCCGCCGACAAACGGCGAATCGAGGCGGACGTTCTCCTTCGGGATTCCCAGGATCGTCGCCATCTCGGCGGCGTTCCAGGCGATCATCTGGTTGGAGGTCCAGAGCATGAGCTTGTCGCCCTGCCATGCGGCGATCGTCGCATGTGGCTCCATCATCGCATGGGCTTCATCAGGTGTTGAGTAGCGCGCATCGAGCCGAACCGGCGCTGCCGCAAACGCGGCGGCGAAGTCGCCGACCGCGGTATCGGCGGGACCGCCGGTGATGGCATTGGGCTTCGCCTTGTCTGTCAGCGAAGCCAGATCGAACGCGCCCTGCTCCTTGGCATAGTCGACGCGGATCAGCGCGGCCGCGGCGCGCGCCTGCTCGAAGGTTTCCGCCACGACGACGGCGATGGCCTGATGATAATGCTGGATCTCGGGCCCGCCGAGCAGCTTTGCGGTGTTGAGCCTGCCCTTGCCGAGTTTGCCGGCGTTTTCGGCCGTGACGATCGCGAGCACGCCGGGTGCGGTCTTGGCCTTGCCGAGATCGATGCCGGCGATCCGTCCCTTGCCGATCGCCGCGCCGACGACATAGCCATAGGCCTGGTTGGCCGCGACATCGTGCCGCTCATAGGCGTAGGGCGCGGTGCCGGTGGTCTTGAGGGGACCGTCGATCCGGCTGAAGGGCTGACCGACGACCTTCAACCGGTCGATCGGGTTGGTCGTTGCGGGGCTATCGAATTTCATGGCTCAACCCTTCGCTTCGGTCAGCGCCGCGCCGATGGTGCGCTCGGCCAGCGCCAGCTTGAATGCGTTGTCCCTGGTCGGCCTGGCATTGGCGAGCAGTTTCGTCGCGACGGCGCGCGCGCCGCGCGGCAGCTCGGCGTCCGCGGCCTCGACCCGCCAGGGTTTGTGGGCGACACCGCCAAGCGCAACGCGCCCGCTGCCGTCGCGCTGCACGATCGCGGCAACCGAGACCAGCGCAAAGGCATAGGAGGCGCGATCGCGCACCTTGCGATAGACATGCGTGCCGCCGACGGGCTTGGGCAGCGTCACCGCGGTGATCAACTCGCCCGGCTGCAGCGTCGTCTCGATATGCGGGGTGTCACCGGGCAGACGATGAAAATCAGCAATCGGGATGTTTCGCGTCGTGCCATCAGGCCGAACCGCTTCAACCGTCACGTCGAGCGCGCGCATCGCGACCGCCATGTCGCTCGGATGGGTGGCGATGCAGGCCTCGCTGGCGCCGATGACCGCATGCTGGCGGCTGAAGCCGCCGATCGCACTGCAGCCGCTGCCGGGCCGGCGCTTGTTGCAGGGCTGGTTGGTGTCATAAAAGTAAGGACAGCGTGTCCGCTGCAGCAGATTGCCCGCGGTCGTCGCCTTGTTGCGCAGTTGTCCTGAAGCGCCCGCCAGCAGCGCGCGTGACAGGACGCCATAGTCGCGCCGGATGCGGCTATCGGCCGCGAGATCCGTGTTGCGCACCAGCGCGCCGATCCGCAGTCCGCCCTCCGGCGTCGCTTCGATCTTGTCGAGCGCAAGGCCATTGACGTCGACGAGATGCGCCGGCGTCTCGATCTCGAGCTTCATCAGATCGAGCAGGTTGGTGCCGCCGGCAATGAACTTGGCGTCCGGCCTGCGCAGGGCAGAGGCTGCAGCCTCGGCCGGCGTGCGGGCGCGCTCGTAGCTGAATGATTTCATGCGGGCCTCCCGGCGACTTCAGAGATCGCCTCGGCGATATTGGAATAGGCGCCACAGCGGCAGATGTTGCCGCTCATGCGCTCGCGAAGTTCTGCGTTGGTCAGTTGCAGCGGCGCGTTCAGATCGGCGCTGACGTGACTGGGGATGCCGGCCTTGATTTCATCGAGCACCGCGACCGCCGAACAGATCTGTCCCGGCGTGCAATAGCCGCACTGAAAGCCGTCATGCTTGACGAACGCGGCCTGCATCGGGTGCATGTTCTCGGGCGTGCCCAGCCCTTCGATGGTCGTGATGCTGTCGCCCTGATGCATGACGGCGAGCGTCAGGCAGGAATTGATCCGTCGTCCGCCGACGATGACGGTGCAGGCACCGCACTGGCCGTGATCGCAGCCCTTCTTGCTGCCGGTGAGATGCAGATGCTCCCGCAGCGCATCGAGCAGCGTGGTTCGGGTGTCGAGCGCGATCTCGCGCAGGCTACCGTTCACGTTGAAAGAGACCTTCGACATGGAGACGGTATCGGCGACGTCAGCCTGCGCAGGAACCGCAGGCGTTTGCGCATGGGCGAAGGGCGTTGCACCAAAAGCCACCGATGCGGCGGTTCCCAGCAACAATTTCCTCCGTGATACCTCGAAGTCGCTCGGACCTTGCATGTCGTGTTCCCGTTCTGCTGTCGTTTTCGAAGAGCTTCGGCGCGACCGTGCCGGCGTCCGCCTCAAGCATCCTGTAACTGCGCCACGTTTCGGCTGTTCCTACCCGGCGTTCACGTTTGAAAGAGCGTGAGAAGGACTGTGCTTCGCCGGTCTGCAGAAAGCTAACGGCTGCACCGGCTCCGGATTAGATGCTATAACCAGCTTGCACTTATGAAATGGATTCATGAATGGCGCGACAGAACATCAACGATCTCCTTGCCTTCCTGGTGGTGGCGCGCGAGCGAAGTTTTACGCGGGCGGCGGCGCAACTCGATGTTTCCCAATCCGCGCTCAGTCATACGATCCGCGGACTGGAGGAGCGGCTTGGCCTGCGGCTCCTGACCCGCACCACCCGCAGCGTTGCGCCGACCGAGGCGGGCGAGCGCCTGATGCGAACGGTGGCGCCGAAGCTGGAAGAGATCGATGCCGAACTTTCCGCGCTCACCGAACTGCGCGACAAGCCGGCGGGCGCCGTCCGCATCACTGCGGCCGAGCACTCGGCCAATACGATTCTGTGGCCTGCGCTGTCGAAACTGCTGCCGCGATATCCCGACATCAGGGTGGAGGTGAACATCGACTACGGTCTGACCGACATCGTCGCGGAACGTTACGACGCCGGCATCCGCCTCGGCGAGCAGGTGGCCAAGGACATGGTTGCGGTGCGGATCGGGCCTGACTTCCGCATGGCGGTGGTCGGCACGCCCGGCTATTTCGCCGCGCACCCCCGGCCCGGCAAGCCGCAGGACCTGATGAGCCATCGCTGTATCAATATCCGTCTGCCGACCTATGGCGGAATCTATGCCTGGGAATTCGAGAAGCGCGGACGCGCCCTGAAGGTCCGCGTCGAGGGGCAACTGGTGTTCAACAACATGGCGTTGCGGATGAACGCCGTTCTCGCCGGGCTTGGACTTGCCTATCTGCCGGAGGACCAGGTGCGGCCGCATCTCGCCGACGGCCGCCTGATCCGGGTGCTGGCGGACTGGTGTCCGCCCTTTCCCGGCTATCACCTCTATTACCCGAGCCGCCGCCAGCCGACCCCGGCCTTTGCGGTGCTGGCCGCGGCGCTGCGCTATCGGAGTTGATGCGGCTCAAAACGAAGAGGGCCGCAGGCGAAACTGCGGCCCTCTCTCCTGGAAGGGTCTGTCTTAATTGCTTGTGCAGACCTTCATGGTTTTCATGCCGGTCTCGGCCTCCGTTTTGGTCTTGAACGTGCCGTTGTCGACGATGGTGGTGGTCGTCGTGGTCGGCCTGGTATCGACCACCGTGCATTTCTTGGTAGTGGCGTCGCGCACCACGTAGAACTCAGCGGCAACCGCGCTTCCGGCGACCGCCGATGCGGCAAGGGCAATCGTTCCGATCATCAGAAATTTCTTCAAGGCGTCCTCCTCGGGGTCCTCCAATGATGCAACCGGCAACGCGCGAAGAAACCGCCTGTTCCAGTTTTTCCCGGATATCGGGACGGGAGTGAGGCCGCGGCAGGTTAATCCTCCGGGACCCCTTCCAGCCCCTTGAGGTATTTGAGCCCCTCGACCGCCAGCAATTCGGGGTCGGTTTCGCCCGCCTCGCAGCGCTGTCGGATGAATCGCTGGAGATCCGCGCCACGGGCATCGTCGTCGTCGATACCGCTGTGGATCAGTCGATAGACGCTCCATGCCCGCGCAAAGGCGGTTGCTACGATATCCGGGCTGTTCATCCAGCTCTCCTTGTCAGACGTCAGGCACCCATATTGCCAATTTTTCCCGATTCCGGCCAAGCCGATTTTGGCGATCCTGTCCAGCTCTCCGGCGGTGCGGGGCATCATGCCGCCGATCGCAGATCACGCGACCGCGGCATGGAACAAAGTCGATCTTGAGAAACTTGTGTCAGACATCGCGATCAAGCGATTGGGAGGACTCCTGCATGAGACGTATCGTTCTGATTGGCGCGGCTTTGATCGCTTCGCTGGCAATGACCCTGTCCGCGTCCGCCAGAATGGGCATCGCGCCCCTGACCGCCGAAGACGGCTCCGTGATCCAGGTCAAGCGCGGGCACGGGCACGGCCACCACGGTCACGGACACCGAGGCCGCGGTCATCATTACGGGTGGTACAGAGGCCGCGGTCATCACAAGTGGCGCCATCATCGTCGCCATCATCACTGGTAGGTTTTCGCTGAATTCGCCGATCGTCATCCCATTGCCCGGGCGAAAGGCGAATTGCAGCGGCACGAACGGGTCGCGCCCACATGGCGCGACCGGTTCAGCGGTCATCGAACGACGCAGACGGCGCTCAGCCCAATCCCATTTCGACGGCGATCCGGATCAAGTCCGAGTGGTTCTTGGCACCGAGCTTCTGCTTGAGCAGCGAGGTGGTGTTGGCCACCGTCTTGTAGGAAATCTCCAGCGCGTCGGCGACTTCGACGATCTTGTCGCCACGGCCCAATAGACGCAGGATTTCCAGTTCGCGCGCCGTCATTTGCGACGCCGGATTGGCCTTGATCGAAGCGCCCGAAAAGGTCACCGCCTCAGCCAGTTGCGGGGAGATGAAATTGTCTCCCGCAGCCACCTTGCGCACGGCCTTCACCAGCATCCTCGGATCGTCGCCTTTCGAGACATAGCCCTGCGCGCCCATCTCGATGGCGCGAACCACGAACGCGGGATCGTCATTCATGCTGAACATGATGATCCGGGCATCCGGATCGTCCTTGCGGATGCGCCGCATCAGTTCGAAACCGGACACATCAGGAAGCTTGATATCGATGACCGTGACATCGGGCTTCCTGGTAACATAGGCGCGGTGGCCGGATTTGGCGTCGGCGGCCTCCTCGATCTTCACGGAATTGTCCGATGCAAACAGCGCCCGGCAGCCCGACAGGACCACCGGGTGGTCGTCGACGATCAGGACCTTCGTTGCCGATCTGGTGGAATTTTGCATCATCCATCCCCTTCAGGAATAAATAGGCGGTTGGCGGTATTTGAAAAGAGAAATCTTGGGTTGCGGGAACTTAGAATAGCGAAAATGTGGGAAAGACTTTCTCTACGAACGCGGTTGCTGCTGCCGCTCGGCCTGATGTTCGTGGCCGCGCTGCTGGCCGGAGCGGTTTCGCTCCAGATCTTCGCCACAGCGCAACTTACAGAGGAAACCGAGCCGGCGGCTCGCTCGGCCAGAGCAGTCGCGGCCGCACTCAACGCTGCGCTTCGCGCGTCGGCCAATCCGCAAGAGACGCTCGATGCCTTCGTGCAATCGCTGGGGGCCTCCGAAACCATCCGCTTTCGCCGCCTCGGAACCGGCCCCGATGCTCCTCCCCCCGACGTGCAGACCCCCCCGGGAAGGGTGCCCGGCTGGTTCGTCCGTCTCCTCGTCATACCCGAATTCAGAGCGACCTTCCCGGTGTCGATCGAGGGCAAGCAGGTCGGCAACATCGTGTTTGCACCCGACATGTCTGCCGACATCTACGAGAAATGGATCGGATTTCTGGCGATCGCGAGCTCCGGAATTGGCCTGATGCTGCTGACGGGGGTCATTGCCCACTTCACCGCGCGCTCCGCCCAGAGACCGCTGCAAAATCTCGGTGACGGCCTGACCCGGATGCGAACGGGCGATTACGATCAGCTCATTCCCCCGTCCGGCCCGCCCGAGATCCGCAGGAGCGCGCAGGAAGCCAACGAACTCGCCCGCACCTTGCATCGCCTCAGCCAGGATAATCGCAGCCTGCTGCGCCGGATCGTGTCGCTCCAGGATGACGAGCGACACGACATGGCGCGCGAGCTTCACGACGAGCTCGGCCCGCTGCTGTTCGGGATCCGCGCCAACACGGTGGTGCTGCTGGAATCGATTCCCGCCGGCGAGGCCGAATTGAGGAGCGCGGCCGAGGGAATCCTGCAGTCGGTCGAGACATTGCAGCAGGCGAACCGCCGCATCCTCGACCGGCTGCGGCCGCTCTACATTCAGGAGCTCGGGCTGGAGAGGAGCATCCAGACGCTGTTGCAGAATGCGAAGGCGCAGGCGCCCGATCTCAAGGTGACCTCCGAGATCGATGCGGCACTGAACGGTGTCGACGGCCTGCTGTCGCAGACGGTCTATCGCGTGATCCAGGAAGCGGTGACAAACGTGCTTCGTCATGCCAAAGCGAGCGCGATGCATGTCGCAGCGAGAATCGCCGATCACGAAGTGATCGTGGAGATCTTCGACGACGGCGTAGGCTTTCCGGCGGATCGGATGTTCGGCCGCGGTTTGACCGGAATGCTGGAGCGTGTTCGGGCGCTGAGCGGGACGTTCGAACTCTTGCGCGAGGCGGGACGCACCTGCGTGCGTTGCCGGCTTCCGGCGGGCGACGCCGCTTCCAACGCGCGCGCCGCCAAGCAGGTCTAACGGGGGTGCGAGGTCAGGCTTGCTTCAGCTCGGAGCGCTGCAAAACGGAAGCAACCAGAGGATGGAGAATTATCCGGCATAGTCCTGCATGCATGCAGCGTGCTGCTGCGACTCCGCCACCGGCATGCAATGGGACGCTTGAATTTTTCCATCGCGCCTGAAGGTGAAGGCGATGCGCACCGGCTTGCCTTCGTGGCTCAGATAATCGAGGACGACGCCGTCGGCGGTCGGCATGATTTCCTCAAGTCCGAATGCGGTGGGTACGAGCGCACCGAGGCGCGGACGCCAATAGGATTCGAGCTCGGCGCGGCCTTCGCTGACCTTGGCCTCGCCGCACTGGCATTTGAGCATCGCGTCGTCGGCATAGAGGTCGAGCAATGTCGCCAGGTCGCGATTCCGGCATGCATCGAGCCAGTCGACCACCAAGGCTATTCCATCGAAATCCCCAGCCAAATTCGCAATCCCGTCCGTATCGCCATGGCTGCTGGTATGACAATCGTCATGAATAGACATTGAACGGCCCATTGTTCGGTACTCTTACTGTGGAACCGCAACGATTGTGCGGATCAAACGTTCCGACAGGCTAGACCGGGACAATACGGGGGCTGGCTATCAGGCGCGGCGCTGGCCACGCCACCACACGCCGAAGGCAATGACGACTGCGAACGCCAGCGTGAACCAGGTGATGGCGTATTGCAGGTGATCGTCCTTGAGATGCACGGAGAGCGGGCCGGGCTTGGGGATGCCGTTGTCGGGTACGGGCGTTTCCAGATCGACATAGAACGGCGCGACGCTCTTGCCGCTCTCGCCCCAGCCCAGCGCGCGCGCCATCGCCAGATGATCGCGGGTGAACCAAAGTCGTTTTGCAACACTCTCCGCCGGCGTCAGCGCGCCCGCGTTTTCGGGAAAGCGGATGTAGCCCGTGAGCTGCACAGGATCACCGGTGATCAACCGGCGCACGGCGCGATCCTGCTGGTTGCGATCCTGCATCGTGTTCTGGACGAAACCGGCATTGACCACGATGCTGTTGCCGTCGGCCAGTTGCACCGGCAGGAAAGCCCAGGTGCCGGGGCCCGAAACGTCGTCGCGGACCGCTGAGCCGGCGCTGTAGACCATCGCATCCGGCACGGGCGCGTAGGTCGCGGTGAAGCTGACGCGGCGGAATTCATCCTTGGCCGGGGTCAGCGAAGGCCATTGCGCCGCCGCCGGCAGGGCTTCGGGCACGGCCGCCAGGCGCTCGTTGAGCCGTGCGATCAGCGCGTGCTTCTCGACGCGGCGCTGCAATTGCCAGATGCCAAGCCCGCTGAAGGCCATCACCATCAACAGCGTGAAGATGGCAAAGCCGGTCACCGCCGGCCGCCGTGACGAGAGCGCGCTCATTTCGGCTCGCGATCGATCAGCCGGCCGGGCGCGGCCTTGTGGTGGAATTGCAGCGCGATCAGAAGCGACTTCATCGAGCGCAGCGGCAGCAGCGTGGTCGCCGCGATCAGCGGCAGCCAGAGCGCCGCATGCAGCCAGAATGGCGGCTGATATTTGACCTCCACGATCAGCGCGGCGGTGACGACGATGGCGCCCGCCAGCATGATGATGAAGATCGCAGGCCCGTCGCCAGCATCGATGAAGGCATAGTCGAGCCCGCACGCTTCGCAATTCGGGCGCAGCTCGAGGAAGCCCGCATAGAGCTTGCCCTTGCCGCAGCGCGGGCAGCGGCAGGCGATGCCGCGGAGTGCGCTCTGGGTTAGCGTGGGTTGCGTCTGATCCATCGATCTCCTCCCCCTCTCCCCTTGCGGGAGAGGGAAGAAAGAAAAAGGGGCGGCCTTCCGACCGCCCCTTGTAGCATGTCAAGCCTGCATCAGTGGCCGGCCACGGGCCCTGCGCCGCGGAACCAGACGTAGATGCAGATGAACAGGAACAGCCACACCACGTCGACGAAGTGCCAGTACCAGGCAGCGAATTCGAAGCCGAGATGCTGCTTCGGCGTGAAGTGACCGGCATAGGCGCGGAACAGGCAGACCAGCAGGAACACGGTGCCGACCAGCACGTGGAAGCCGTGGAAGCCGGTCGCCATGAAGAAGGTCGCGCCGTAAATGTTGCCGGAGAAGCCGAACGCGGCGTGGGCATATTCATAGGCCTGCACACAGGTGAAGGCGGCCCCGAGCAGCACGGTGAGGATCAGGCCGTACTTCAGGCCCTGACGATCGTTCTCGAGCAGCGCATGGTGCGCCCAGGTGACGGTGGTGCCCGAGGTCAGCAGAATCAGCGTGTTGAGGAGCGGCAGGTGCCAGGGGTCGAAGGTCTCGATGCCTTTCGGCGGCCAGGTGCCCGGCACGCTGCAGGCGCCCATCGCCGTGCCCGGACCGCAGCCGAAGATGGCGTCGCGGGTGGCGTGGACTGCATCCGCAGGGAACAGCGCGGAATTGAAGAAGGCCCAGAACCAGGCGACGAAGAACATCACTTCGGAGGCGATGAACAGGATCATGCCGTAGCGGTGGCTGATCTGCACCACGCGGGTGTGGTCGCCCTTGTACTGGGCTTCGCGGATCACGTCGCCCCACCAGCTCGCCATGGTGTAGAGCACGCCGATGGTGCCGACGCCGAAGATGAGCCAAGCACCGGCGAACATGTGATGCATCCAGGTGATCGCACCGACCGCCATGATGAAGGCCGAGATCGAGCCGACGACCGGCCACGGGCTCGGATCGACGAGATGGTAGTCGTGGTGCTTCGCGTGCGCCGTAGCCATTGCGGTCTCTCCGTTAGATGTGCCGTTCCCTTCGGCACATATTCGTCTCAAATTTCAAAGCCGACGTCCTCCAAGATACGGAAGCCGGCGGCCGCAGGTTTCTCGTCACAAGCTTCCCATCACAAGCTTCCCTTGCGCTTGTCGCCTTCGCCGGCCGCCACCGGCTTCGGCGCCGGATCGCGCACGGGATAGAAGGTGTAGGATAGCGTGATGGTATTCAGGCCGTCGTTCTCGCTGTCTTTCGCCAGCGCCGGATCGACATAGAACACCACGGGCATCTCGCGCTTCTCGCCCGGACCCATGGTCTGTTCGCTGAAGCAGAAGCAGTTGATCTTCTGGAAATAGGCCCCGACGGTCAGCGGCGCGACATTATAGGCCGCAACGCCGGCGGTGGTGCGCGCGGCCTGGTTGGTCACGGTGTAGAAGACGGTGACGACCTCGCCGATCCGGACCTCGATCTCGTTCTGCTCGGGCTCGAATTTCCAGGGCAGGCCGGGGCCGACATTGGCGTCGAACCGCACGGAGATCTTTCGGGCAAGCGGCCCCTCCGACGGCGCCGAGGTCGCAACCTGGGTGGTGCCGTTGAAGCCGGTGGCGCGGCAGAACCAGTCGTAGAAAGGCACGGCGGCGTAGGAAGCGCCGACCATGAACACCACGACAAAACCGCAGATCGACGCCACAACCGCATCGCGCGTCAGTGTCCGGCGCGAGGCGATCTTGTCGCCTTCCGTCCTGCCCTCGCTGATCTGCGGTTCGTTCTGCATCTCAATCACATCGGCCGGACGAGAACGGCCGGCCCCTTGACCATGGTGACTGCGAAGAACAGCACGACGAGGACGCCGAGCGCGAGCGCAATGGCGATCGAGCGATGACGACGACTCCTTTTCTGCGCCTCGGTGAGGACGATTCCATCTTGCTGCTGCTTGTCGTCCATGCGCTCGCCATACGCCCCCTACCCGAAGAAAGGCATGACAGCGCGGACGACGACCTCGAGCAGAAGAGTCGCAAACAGCGCGAACAGATAAAGAATCGAGAAGGCAAAGAGCCGGCGCGTCGCGCGCGCCGCTTGCTTGCCCTCGCGGTGGCGATAGACCTCGATTGCCAACCACATCATGCCGGCGCCGAGCACCAGCGAGGTGACGCCATAGACCGCATCGAAATAGCCGAGCGGCCAGGGCGCGAAAGCGGTCGCGACCAGCACGACGGTGTAAAGCAGGATCTGCAGCCGCGTCGCGTCTGGACCGGCGACGACCGGCAGCATCGGCACACCGGCGCGGGCGTAGTCGTCGGAACGGAACAGCGCCAGCGCCCAGAAATGCGGCGGGGTCCAGAAGAAGGTGATGAGGAACAGGAGCACCGGCTCCATCGACAGCGAGCCGGTAGCCGCGGCCCATGCCACGACCGGCGGCAGCGCGCCGGCGGCGCCGCCGATCACGATGTTCTGCGCGGTCCAGCGCTTCAGCCACATGGTGTAGATCACGACATAGAAGAAAATCGTGAACGCAAGCAGTGCGCCGGCAAGCCAGTTGACGAGCACGCCGAGCGTCATCACCGAGAAGAAGGCCAGTGTCAGGCCGAACGCCATGGCTTCGCCCGCCGTGATGCGGCCGCGCGGGATCGGCCGGTTGGCAGTACGCGACATCTTGGCGTCGATGTCGCCCTCAAGCGCCATGTTCAGCGCGCCCGAGGCGCCGCCCCCGACCGCGATGCACAGGATCGAGGTGAAGGCGATGATCGGATGGACATGGCCCGGCGCAATGAAGAAGCCGACCAGCGCGGTGAAGATCACGAGTGACATCACCCGCGGCTTCAACAGCGCGATGTAGTCGCCGACTTCCGCCTCGGAAATCCGAGGCCGAACATCGATGGCGTTATGGTCGACTACCGACAAGATCTATCTCGCTTCATCAAAGCCGCGGCGCGCAAACGTGGCGCGCCGCGAATGACCGTTTACTGGACGCGCGGTAGCACTTCGAACTGGTGGAAGGGCGGCGGCGACGTCAGCGTCCATTCCAGCGTGGTGGCGCCCGCGCCCCACGGATTGGCCTCGGCCGCCCGCTTCTTCGCGAAGGCGTCGATCACGCCCCAGATGAAGATCAGCACGCCGAAGCCCGAAATGTAGGAGCCGACCGAAGACACCAGGTTCCAGCCCGCGAACGCGTCCGGATAGTCGATGTAGCGGCGCGGCATGCCCGACAGGCCGAGGAAATGCTGCGGGAAGAACACCAGGTTGACGCCGATGAAGGTGACCCAGAAGTGCAGCTTGCCGATGAACTCCGAGTACATGTAGCCCGACATCTTCGGGAACCAGTAGTACCAGCCGGCGAAGATCGCGAACACGGCGCCGAGCGACAGCACGTAATGGAAGTGCGCGACGACGTAATAGGTTTCCTGCAGCACGCGATCGACGCCGGCATTGGCTAGCACGACGCCGGTGACGCCGCCGAGCGTGAACAGGAAGATGAAGCCGATCGACCACAGCATCGGCGTCTTGAACTCGATCGAGCCGCCCCACATCGTGGCGATCCAGGAGAAGATCTTCACGCCGGTCGGCACCGCGATCACCATGGTGGCGGCGACGAAATAGGCCTGCGTCGCCGACGACATGCCGACGGTGTACATGTGGTGCGCCCACACCACGAAGCCGATGCCGCCAATCGCGACCATGGCGTAGGCCATGCCGAGATAGCCGAACACCGGCTTGCGCGAGAAGGTCGAGACGATCTGGCTGATCATGCCGAAGCCGGGCAGGATCAGGATGTACACTTCGGGGTGGCCGAAGAACCAGAACAGATGCTGGAACAGCAGCGGGTCGCCGCCGCCGTCAGCCGCGAAGAAGGTGGTGCCGAAATTGCGGTCGGTCAGCATCATGGTGATGGCGCCGGCCAGCACCGGCAGCGACAGCAGGAGCAGGAACACCGTCACCAGGATCGACCACACGAACAGCGGCATCTTGTGCAGGGTCATGCCCGGCGCGCGCATGTTGAAGATCGTGGTGATGAAGTTGATGGCGCCGAGGATCGAGGAGGCACCGGCCAGATGCAGCGAAAGGATCGCGAAGTCGACCGCCGGTCCCGGATGACCCGATGTCGACAACGGCACATACATGGTCCAGCCCGCGCCGACGCCATTGGCGCCCGGTTCGCCCTCGACGAAGGTCGACATCAACAGCAGCGTGAAGGAAGCCGGCAGCAGCCAGAACGAGATGTTGTTCATGCGCGGGAACGCCATGTCGGGCGCACCGATCATCAGCGGCACGAACCAGTTGCCGAAGCCGCCAATCATGGCCGGCATAACCATGAAGAAGATCATGATCAGGCCGTGCGAGGTCACGAACACATTGTAGGTGTGAGCTTCGTGGAAGAGCTGGACGCCGGGATACATCAGCTCGATGCGGATCGCGATCGACATCGCAGCCCCGATGACGCCCGCAAAGATCGCGAAGATAAGGTACATCGTGCCGATGTCCTTATGGTTCGTCGAGTAGAGCCAGCGCCGCCATCCGGTCGGATTGGCATGCGCATGGTCGTCATGGGCGTGATCGTGATGTGTCGCAGCGGTCGTTGCCATTTTGAAATCCTGCCTTGCAGTCCCTTTTCGGACCTCTTTCAGGTCCCGTCGCCCTTGTCCCTTGCTTGGCCGTTGGCCGCGCCTTACTGCGCGGCCTGGCCACCAGCCGAGGCGAACGTGTTCGCCGGGTTGGTCGCATATTTCTTCTTCGCAGCCTCAACCCAGGCCGCGAATTCCTGGTCGGTCACGACCTTGACCGCGATCGGCATGAAGGCGTGATCCTTGCCGCACAGTTCGGAGCACTGGCCGTAATAGATGCCGACCTTGGTCGCCTTGAACCAGGTCTCGTTGAGCCGGCCGGGGATCGAGTCGATCTTGATGCCGAACGAAGGCACGGCGAACGCGTGGATCACGTCGGCGCCGGTGGTCTGAACCCGCACCACCTTGTTGACCGGCACCACCATCTCGTTGTCGACGCCGAGCAGGCGCGGCTGCTTGTCTTGCGCCAATAGCGAATCGAACTCGAACTTGCCGTTATCCGGGTAGGCGTAGCTCCAGTACCACTGCTTGCCGGTGACCTTCACCGTGAGGTCGGCCTTGGGAAGGTCGAGCTGCTGGAACAGCAGGCGGAATGACGGCACCGCGATACCAACCAGGATCAGCACCGGGATCAGCGTCCAGGCCACCTCGATCAGCGTGTTGTGGGTGGTCTTGGAGGGAACCGGATTGGCCTTGGCGTTGAACTTGATCACCACGATGACCAGGAGCGCCAGCACGAACAGGGTGATCAGCGTGATCAGCACCAGCAGCAAATTATGGAAGCTGATGATGTTTTCCATCACGGGGGTCGCAGCTTCCTGCAGCGTGATTTCCCACGGCTTGGGCTGTGCCGCAAACGCCGACCCACCGGCGACGAGCGTCATGCCCGCCACCGCAAACCCCAGCAACCGCCGGCCCATCTGGCCACTCGACATCTTCATGCCGCTCGCGCTCCCTTAGAAAAAATCCCCAAAGCATTCCCGCCGGATGGCCGGATATGCCGCACGATCCGCCCTCACAAACGGCCTACCGGAGATACAGTATCCCGGGCCAGATCGTTAGAACGCGTCGAAATCCAGCCTCTCAAACCATAATTCTAAGGCTCTCGCAATGCAGTAGTGGGGCGCAAAGCCATGCGTCACCTGCTATTCGCCGGATGCCGGATTTTCCAGCTAAATCAGCAAAAACCGGCCGTTTCGCAAGCCCGCGACGCTTGACAGCAGGATTGCCGGATGTAGGCACAGTCACGGCGATCCCGGATGACCTGATTCGCTTGGGCAGCCCAGTCCTTGACGACGTGAATTGGCTCCCGGCTGCCTTCAAGGCGCCGTCATTGCGTATCAGTCCGGATGAACCCAGTTTACAATGTGTGCTGCCAGCTAGGGCCGGAAACGTCACCGGCCGCCGGCGGAAACCAAGAGGATCGACCCGGATGGGGCGTTCGAAACATCAGGCAGGATTTGGCCTGGAACCGGCCCGCTGCTGGCTCGGCGGCCTGCTCGCCGTGGCCTTCCTGTTCGGCCTGACCCAGGCCGCGAGTGCGCAAGGCGCCGTGCGGTCGGTCCATGGCGACTGGCAGATCCGCTGCGACACCCCGCCGGGCGCCCAGGGCGAGCAATGCGCCCTGATCCAGAGCGTGGTCGCCGAAGACCGGTCCAACGCCGGCCTTACCGTGATCGTGCTGAAGACCGCCGACCAGAAGAGCAAGCTGATGCGGGTGGTCGCCCCCCTCGGCGTGCTGCTGCCCTCCGGCCTCGGGCTGAAACTCGACAACCAGGACGTCGGCCGCGCCGGTTTCGTTCGCTGCCTGCCCAATGGCTGCGTCGCCGAGGTGGTGATGGACGAAAAGCTGCTCGGGCAGTTCCGGGGCGCCAAAACCGCGACTTTCATTATCTTCGAGACGCCTGAAGAGGGCATCGGCTTCCCGCTCAGCCTGAATGGGCTCGGCGAGGGATATGACAAGCTGCCGTAGCGGCGAGAGCCGTTAGCTCTGTTCAACGGGCGCTGGCGTAATAGTCGAGCAGCCGGCGCGCCTCCGTGGAGAGCCAGTCCGCTTCACCGCTGATATAGCCTTCGACCTGTCCGGTGATGCCGATCAGGAAGGTGATCGGCATGGCATATAGCGCGAACGGCGTGTCGGCCGCTCCGCTTGCTCCGGCTCTTGCCACGAGGCCATCGGGATCGAGCCCGATGGCAAGGCGCCGAAGCTTCAACCCTTTCACAAACGGCGCGACGACCGATCGGTCGCGATCCGTCGCCACGGCGATCACCTCAAAATCCCTGCGGTCGCTTGCCGCCAGCCGGTCCAGTAGCGGCAGTTCGGTTCGGCAGGCGGCGCACCAGGTCGCCCAGAAATTGACGAGCACGACCTTGCCCCGGAAGGACGTCAAATCGATCGCGCCGCCGGAGAGGCGTGGAATTGGCACTGACGGGACCGGCCTTGCGCCACGAAGCTGGATGAACTGATGCCGGACGGTTGCGAATGGCGGCGGACCGTCGGCCCGGGCGCGATTGGATGCAACCGAGGCGCAAGCCCCGATTAGTCCTGCAACGACGATGCGGCGTGTTAGCCCGCGATGTGGCGTCATGGCTGATGTCCGCTTGTCATGACCGGATGTAGGACCAGCCGGCTTCCTGCAGTTCGATGATGCGCCCGGGCCCGCTCGGTACGAGATCGACATTGTCGATCAGCGTGACCGGACGGCCCTCCTGGCGCTCCATGCCCTGCTTCGTCGCATCGCATACCACGAACCGGATGTTCGAATTGACCGTCCGCAATACGCGCAGCATGTCCTTCACCGGCGAGGTATCGGCGCGCAACATGTGAACGCCGGCATTATAGGCGACGACCTCGATCGTGAACGCTTCGTTCCGTTCCCCATAGTATTTCGGGAGGTTGAGCGAAGTCGAGATCAGCGCCCGCATCGTGGTGGGATCGTCGGTATTGATCGGCAGCACCAGCCGATGCATCGGTGGCGAGGCGGGCTTCGCCACCGGTTTCGAGACGGCCGAGCCCGGCTCCGTCAGCAGCAGGGTCACGACCAGCGGCACGATGAAGGTCAGCGCCAGCCCGACCCATTTTGCAGTTTGGCGGAACGACAGGCGCATGGCCGCGGCCTCAAAAGGCCTTGGCGAGGGAGGCAATCTCCTCACGCTGCGAATAGGCAACGACCGCGTTGAGCGCCAGGAGGACAATTGCCGGCACCGGCGATCCGCCAATGACGAGCAGGTGGGTGATCACGGCGCCGATCATCACGCAGATCAAGAGCAGCGCGCCGAAAGCTGCTTTTCGTGGAAGCAGCAGCAAGATTGCGCCGAAAACCTCGAGGCCGCCGGTCAAATAGCGAAACCCTTGCCCGAGCCCGATGTGATGAAACTCCTCCACCATCATCGGCACGCCGTAGAGTTTTGCACCCCCGGCCCCCAGAAAGGCCAGCGCCAGCAATCCCCTGACAATCCACACGGCAACATGGGGCCAACGGCGCCCGGCAGGCACGGCAACGTCCGACATCGAAAACTCCCGAAGGTTGAGAAACGGCCCCCAGCCGCGGATGCGCCCGGGGCATTTGAGGTGCCCAAGGCTCTTGAAGGCGGCTTTCAAAACCAAAATTCGGTACTAAGATGAAATTGACAAGTAGGATGGATTTTCTGGTGTAGTATGAAAAAGCAGACTAATGGGCCGCCCGACCACTCCGATTGCACCGTCGCGCCGCAGCTTCAGCGCGCGCTTCGGGTGCTCTCCGGCAAGTGGAAGGGCGAAATCCTGTGGCAGCTTGTCGGCGGCAAGCGACGGTTCGGCGAATTGCGGCGCGCCATTCCCGACGTGACGCAGCACATGCTGACCACCCAATTGCGTGATCTCGAAAACGAAGGCCTGGTGAAGCGCACCGTGTTCCCCGAAGTGCCGCCGCGCGTCGAATACGAGATGACATCAGCCGCGAGAGATCTGAAGCCGGTGTTCGACGAGCTGTCCCGCTGGGCCAATGCGCATGGCATGCTGAAGCCCGCTTCGCCCGTTGCGGAGGACGACGCCAATGAACGACGCGCCGCTTCATCCAACCGGCCAGTTCGATAAGAGAATGAGAAGCTGCCGTGAGGGCCGGCGACTAAAACAGTAGCCCCATCAGGACCAGGTTCTCGTAACCGCCATCCACCAGAATGCGGTTGCGCTGCAGCCCCTCGATCGCAAAGCCGAATTTCTTGTAGAGCTCGATCGCCCCCGTATTGCTCTCGCGAACCGTCAGCTCGACCCGCCGCAGCCCAAACTCCCGCGCCGCGCCGAGCGTCTGCCGGATCAAGCACCCGCCTATTCCCTGCCGCCGGAATTCCGGCAGCAGCGCGACCCCGAGAACGCCGACATGGGCATAGATCGGCCTCGGGCTGGGCACGACATCGCACCAGCCGATGACCCGGCCGGACGAAACCGCGACCAGCTGCGGATAGCCATGCGCGATATTGTCGAGAACGAAGGCCCGAGTCGCCTCGAACGGCGGGGCCTCCAGAAACGCCAGATAGCGCCGCTCCCGCGCGACGAAGTCGAGGGCGCCGTGAAAACTTTCGATATGGTCTTGCGTTATCGGAACAATTTCGACTGCAGCCATCGTCTCGGCAACGTGTTGATCCCGCCCCTCGCGGAATGGCGGGGAAACAACTATCTTGGATGCGCCCCTCCGACAACGGACCGATTTGATGACCAATCCAGCGACAACCTCCCTCCTCGACCGCGCCAATCTCGACCGCGATGCCGTGAGACGCGAGATCACGAGGGGCCTTCAGGGCGCCGACGACGGCGAGCTGTTTCTGGAATATGGCCAGACCGAAGCACTCGGCTTTGACAACGGGCGCTTGAAGCAGGCGACCTATGACACCTCGCAGGGGTTTGGCCTTCGCGCCGTGAAGGACGACGCGGTCGGTTACGCGCATTCCTCCGATGTCTCGCTGCCGGCGCTGATTCGCGCGGCGGATGCGGTCGCGGCCGTCCGCGGCGGCTACAGCGGCAATTTTGCCGCTGCTCCCGCGCATACCAACGTGCGCCTCTATGGCGACGAGAATCCGCTGGATGCGCCGGGCTTCGAGGCCAAGGTAAAGCTGCTGGCCGAGATCGACGCCTATGTGCGCGACAAGGATCCGCGGGTGCGGCAGGCTTCCATCAGCCTGGGCGCCACCTGGCAGGTGGTGGAAATCCTGCGGCCCGACGGCGAGAGCTATCGCGACATCCGCCCGCTGGTGCGCGTCAATATTTCCGTCGTCGCAGGCCAGGGCGACCGGCAGGAAAGCGGCAGCAAGGGCTATGGCGGCCGCGAGGGCTATGCCCGCTTCATCGAGACCAAGGCATGGCGCGAGGCCGCCGACGGCGCGATCCGCGAGGCGCTGGTCAATCTGGAATCGGTGCCCGCCCCCGCCGGTGAAATGGACGTGGTGCTGGGCGCCGGCTGGCCCGGCGTGATGCTGCATGAGGCGGTCGGCCATGGCCTCGAAGGCGACTTCAACCGCAAGCAGACCTCGGCGTTCGCAGGGCTGATGGGCAAGCAGGTCGCGGCCAAGGGCGTTACCGTGGTCGACGACGGCACCATGGCGTCGCGCCGCGGTTCTCTCTCCATCGATGACGAGGGCACGCCGACCAACCGCACCGTGCTGATCGAGGACGGCATCCTGGTCGGCTACATGCAGGACCGGCAGAACGCGCGGCTGATGAACATGAAGCCGACCGGCAACGGCCGCCGCCAGAGCTACGCCCACGTGCCAATGCCGCGCATGACCAACACCTACATGCTGGCGGGCAGCCGCGATCCTGCGGAAATTCTGGCGTCGGTGAAGAACGGCGTCTATGCCGCGAATTTCGGCGGCGGCCAGGTCGACATCACCTCCGGCAAGTACGTGTTCCAGTGCACCGAGGCCTACAAGATCGAGAACGGCAAGCTCGGCGCCCCCTTGAAGGGTGCGATGCTGATCGGCAACGGGCCGACTGACCTGCACAGGATCACCATGGTCGGCAACGATCTCGCGCTCGATACCGGCATCGGCACCTGCGGCAAGAACGGCCAGGGCGTGCCTGTCGGCGTCGGCCAGCCGACGCTGCGGATGGAACGGATCACGGTCGGAGGAACGGGTTAATGAGCGACGAGAAAGTGGCATCGACAGCCAAACCCGTGAGCTGGCGCGCGCAGGCCGTGCAGATCGCGGCGATCATCGGCATCGTGTTCGTCGCCAAGGGGGCGATCGCCGAGCCGTTCTACGTGCCGTCAGGCTCGATGGAGCCGACCCTTCTGATCGGCGATGCGCTGCTCGCCTCGAAATTCCCCTATGGCTATGGCGCGGCGTCGCTGCCGATCCAGGTCACGCTGCCCGAGACCGGACGCGTGTTCGGCGATACGCCCAAGCGCGGCGACGTCGTCGTATTCCGCTGGCCGGGCGACCGTTCGCAAGCCTGGGTCAAGCGCGTGGTGGGATTGCCGGGCGACCGCATCCAGTTGCGGCAGGGCCAGCTCTTCATCAACGACCACGCCGCGTCGCTGACGCCGGACGGCGTAGGCGCTGCCGAAGACGATCGCGGCAACACCGAGCAGGCCTATCGCTTCATCGAGACACTGCCGAATGGCGTCAGCCATGCGATCTTCAAGATGCGTGACAATGGAAGGCTCGACAACACGCAAGAGGTGACGGTGCCGGCAGGGCAATTATTCGTGCTCGGCGACAACAGGGACAATTCCGCCGACAGCCGCGTCGCAGTGCGCGACGGCGGCGTGGGCCTGTTGCCGATCGACAATCTGATCGGCCGCGCCGATGCGGTGGTCGGCTCATGGGATCTCGGCATGCGCAGCCAGCCGGTGTGGACCTGGCTGTCGGGTTTTAGGCTCGGGCGGTTTTTTACCTCGGTGCAGTGAACAGGACGACGTAGCCCGGATGGAGCGAAGCGCAATCCGGGAAACTGCATCCGCCACGAAAGCTGTCCCGGATTTCGCTTCGCTCCATCCGGGCTACATTCTTTTCAGACCCATGACCTTCGACGACGTCAGAAAAATCGCGCTTCGCTGGCCCGAGGTCGAGGACGGCACCTCCTACGGCACGCCGGCCCTCAAAGTGCGCAAGAAGATGCTGGTGCGGCTGAAGGAAGACGGTGACAGCCTGGTGATGCCGGGCGTGCCAGGGGACGAGCGCGAGATGCTGGTGGAGAGCCAGCCGAAGGCGTTTTACTTCACCGATCACTACCGCGATTATCCGATGGTGCTGATCCGCCTGTCGAAGAGCAGCCGCGCCACCGTCGAGCCGTTCCTGCGCCGGCACTGGCGTACGCTGGCGTCGAAGAAGGCGGTGAAGGAATTCGACTCCCAAGCGTAACGAATTCGTAGGGTGGGCAAAGCGAAGCGTGCCCACCATTTCCAACCGCGAAACAAGATGGTGGGCACGGCGCAAGTGCGCCTTTGCCCACCCTACGAGCGACGGACGGCGCTTTGATGAATCAAGCCGAATTCCTCTCAGCCGCCCTACAGAACTCCATCAACGCCAGCATTACCGAGGAACTGTTCCGGCTGGCGCTCCCCGACGCGTGGCTGGTCTCCGGCTGCCTGATACAGACCGCGTGGAACGTGCTGACGAAGCGCGCGGTCGATTACGGCATCAACGATTACGACGTGTTCTATTTCGATCCCGATACGTCGTGGGCAGCGGAAGACGCGGTTATTGGCAAGCTGGCGGAGCGTTTCAGAGAACGCGGCATCGCGATCCAGGCGCGCAATCAGGCGCGCGTGCATCTCTGGTATCCCGAGAAACACGGCCTGCCATATCCGCCGTTGCGTTGCTCAACCGAGGGCATCGATCGGTTTCTGACCAGGAACACACAGATCGGAATCCGGCGCGTGCGGAATGGCTACGACGTCTACGCGCCGAATGGTTTTGATGATGTCGCAGAAATGATCGTGCGGCCCAATCCGGGACCGAATTTTTCCGCGGCGAATTATGAGGCCAAGGCAGCGCGGTGGAAGAAGTTGTGGCCTGAGGTCACGGTGCTGCCGACGGAGGCGGAATCGTAGGGTGGGCTGAGCGAAGCGAGCCCACCATTCCACGGCTCGTGCAGCCGATGGAGGGTTTGGTGGGCACGGCGCAAGTGCGCCTTTGCCCACCCTACAAGATCACTGTCCCGGATATCGCTGCGCTCATCCGGGCTACGATCCTGTGCAGGCGGCCGCTATCGCACCACGCCCGACGTGAACCCCGCCTTGCGTCGCGGCGGCTTGATGTCCTTCTTCAGGAAGCAGTGCGCTTCCTTGCCGGCATAGCCCGGCCGGGCATAGGTCCAGGCGCGGCATTTGTTGTCGGCGGTGCAGGCGGCCTTGCAGGCATCGTCGCCGCCGTCGCTGCTCTTGAGGTCGAAGCTTTTGTAGTCGCCGCCGAAGCGGTCGATCGAGGTTTCGCTTGTCTCGTTGCGCCGCTCGAGCACGCCGGCGCCGCGCACACCGGAGACGCAGCACTCGCTCTGCACCCGCGCCGGCACGTTGCTCTTGAGCCAGCACACCGCGCGGTTGGCGAGGTCGGTCGGATAGTTGAAGCTCCAGGCGCGGCAGCGCTTGTCGCGCTCGCAAACCAGCGCGCATTCGGCGGGATCGCCGGACAGTACAGGCGCGCTGAGGTAATCGCCGCCAGGGCGGTCGAAATTGGCCTGCGCCAGTGCCGGACATGCGCCGATGACCGTTGCCAGGAAGGCAAGCGTCACCACACACGCCCTGAGCATGCGAATAGTCCCCATTCGCGGTTGCTTTCGGGTACGCGTTCTCAGAACGGGACGACTTGTCTCAAATCGTCATCCCGCCCTGTCTGTTTTATCCGGGCGCCATTTGAGCGCCATCAACCTGTACGGTGGATGAACGGCCCAAAAGCGAGGCAACCCGTTCAATCAGAACGCGTATTCCTGATAGACGGGCTCGACGGAACCGCCCCAGGGGCCGTTGAATTTATCCAGCATCTCTTCCGCCGGCGTACGACCCGAATCGAGGATCCGCTCCAGGGGTTCGAGGTAGCGGCTCTCGTCGCGGCCGGAATGATCGACGTGGTTGCGCCGCCGCAGGCCCGCATGCGACAGCTTCAGGCAGTCGCGGGCGATCTCGAACAGATAGCGATCCTTGATCCGGGCCTTGAAACCGAAGCGCGGCACGTCGTCGCGCAACGCCTGACGCTCCTGCGCGGTCCAGTGGCTGACGAGGTCCCAGGCCGCATCCAGGCTCTGATTGTCGTACAGCAGGCCGACCCAGAACGCCGGCAGCGCCGGCAGCCGGTCCCACGGCACGCCGTCGGCGCCGCGCATTTCCAGATAGCGCTTGAGGCGGACTTCCGGGAAAATCGTCGAGAGGTGGTTGGCCCAGTCCGACAGCGTCGGGCGCTCGCCGGGCAGCGAGTTGTTGCGGCCCTCGAAGAAGGCGCGGAACGACGAGCCGGCGACGTCGATATAGGTGTCGCCGCGCTTGACGAAGTACATGGGCACGTCGAGTGCGTAGTCGACCCAGCGCTCGAATCCCATTCCATCCTCGAACACCCACGGCAACATGCCGGAGCGCGCGTTATCCGTGTCGCGCCAGATCTCGGAGCGGAACGTGAGGTAGCCGTTGGGCTTGCCTTCGGTGAACGGCGAATTGGCAAATAGGGCGGTCGCTATCGGCTGCAGCGCGATCGACACGCGCAGCTTCTTGACCATGTCGGCTTCGGAGGAGAAGTCGAGATTGGTCTGCACCGTGCAGGTCCGGTACATCATGTCGATGCCGTACCGACCAACCTTCGGCATGTAGTTGGTCATGATCTTGTAGCGACCCTTGGGCATCACCGGGATCTGCGACCGCGACCAGGACGGCGTCATGCCGAGCCCGAGAAAGCCGATCCCGAGCGGTGTTGCAATCTCGCGCACCTGCGCCAGATGCGCCATCAGCTCGGACTGGGTCTGGTGCACGGTCTCGACCGGCGCGCCTGATAATTCGAACTGTCCGCCGGGCTCCAGCGAAATCGCGCCGCCGCCGGTAACATCATAAAGACCGATGATGTTGCCGCGCTCCATGATCGGCTCCCAGCCGAGCAGGAGCTGCATGCCTTCGAGCAGCGCGCCGATGCCGCGCGCGCCTTCATACGGCACGGGCTGACGCCCCTCCAGCGTGAACGGGGTCTTCTCGTGCTCGGTGCCGATGCGGAACTCGGACGGCGGCTTGATGCCAGCCTCGAACCACGTGACGAGTTCGTCACGGGATTGCAGCGGCGTCATATCGATCTGGTCACGCGCCATGAAAAAATCCGGATATCTGGCGATTCGACCGAACGCGCCGTGTAGCTGAGGGGATGTGGACGGCATCGTCCGCACCAACGAAACGTATCAAAGATGTCATCGCACCGGCACGCCGTCGCGGGTGGCCGCCGCTGCCTTCACGTCAGAGCAGGAGCAGCCGAGACGGTCGAGCAGGCCGCACAGCTTCAGGGCGTCCGCATCGGACAATTTGGAGCCGACGTGCTTTTCGATCGCCGCCGAATAGGCGCTCCACATTTTCTTCTGCAGTTCGCGCCCGGCCTCGGTGATCTCCACGAACTGGCCGCGCTTGTCGATCTTGCATTCGCGCCGCGCCGCCAGCCCCTCGTCGACCAGGCGGTCGATCAGCCGCGAGGTGGAATATTGCGGGATCAGCATCTGCTTTTCCAGTTCCACGGGGCGCATCTCGCCGGACGGCGCGCGCGACAGTTCCAATAGCGCGTCATACCAGGCCAGCGGCGGAAACCCCGCTTTCTTCAAGTCCTGCTCCACGGCATCCAGCACCCGGCTCTGCACCCGCATCAGGCGGATCCAGGCGGCGGTCGCCTCGGTCGATGGTTTGCGTTTCATGGTCCGGTCCGTATCTGTCACTTGTCAGTGTACCGCACTAAATGCAGCTGCATCAATCTTGACTATTTCATGCAGATGCATTTAGTCAGCCCGCCAATAATGTCGAGGGAAGGAAAACCCCATGAAATTGTATTATTCCCCGGGCGCCTGCTCGCTATCCCCCCATATCGCGCTTCTGGAGGCCGGTCTGCCCTATGACCTGGTCAAGGTCGACCTGCGCGCCAAGAAGCTGGAAAACGGTGACGACTTTTTGACGGTCAACCCGAAGGGCCAGGTCCCGGCGCTGGCGCTGGATTCGGGCGAACTGGTCACCGAAGGCCCGATCATCGTCCAGATGATCGCCGACAAGGCCGGCAAGAACCTGGCGCCGCCCCGCGATTCCGACGAGCGCTACAAGCTGCTCGAATGGCTGAACTACATCACCACCGAGTTGCACAAGAATCTCGGACCGATGTTCTCGCCGCTGCTCGCCGAGGAGGCCAAGCCCTTCTTCAAGGATCGCACCATGAGCAAGTTCAAGTATCTGGAAACCGCGCTAACGGGGCGCGACTACCTGATGGGCAAGCAGTTCACCGTCGCCGATGGCTACCTCTTCACCATGCTAATGTGGGCGACCGACCGCTTGAAGTTCGATCTTTCTGATATGCCGAACCTGATGGCCTACAAGGCCCGCGTCGCGGCGCGGCCGAAGGTGCAGGAAGCGCTGACCAAGGAAGGCCTTCTGAAGGCGGCGTGAGTTTTCATCCACGGGAATGCGAAAGGGCCGGATCGTCGATCCGGCCCTTATCGTTTGTGTCCGTCATTCCGGGGCGATGCGAAACATCGAACTATGGTGCGCAATTGCGCACCTGAGAATCTCGAGATTCCGGGTCTGGTCCTTCGGACCATCCCGGAATGACGAAGGAGAGCCTTACGCCGCCGCCTTCTTCGGCGGGAAGCGGCCGTAGAAGGTTTCGCCGCTCGCCGCCATGTCTTCCAGCAGTTTCGGCGGGGTGAAGCGCGAGCCGTATTTGGCTTCGAGCTTATGGCAGAGCTCGACGAACTTCCGGGCGCCCATGAAGTCGATGTAGGACAGCGTGCCGCCGGTGAACGGCGCAAAGCCGAAACCGAGGATCGAGCCGACATCGGCCTCGCGGGGATCGGTGATGACGTGGTCCTCCACGGTGCGCGCGGCTTCCACCGCCTGCACCACCAGGAAGCGCTGCTTCAGCTCCTCGATGTCGATGGTGTCAGGATCGAGCTGCTTCGGCTGCAGGGCTGATAGCCCCGGCCACAGGCTCTTCTGACCCTTGCCCTTCTCGGGATAGTCGTAAAAGCCCTTGCTGTTCTTGCGGCCGAGACGGCCCTGCTTCTCGACCAGCTCCACCATCAGCTTCTTCTGATCCGGGTTGATCGAGTTGGGGCCGAGATCGGCTTCCGTCGCCTTGATGACCTTCAGCCCGAGGTCGAGGGCGACTTCATCCGACAGCGACAGCGGACCGACCGGCATGCCGGCCATCTTGGCGCAGTTCTCGATCATCGCCGGCGGCACGCCTTCGAGGAACATCTCGTTGCCTTCGGCGATGTAGCGGCCGACACAGCGGTTGGCGTAGAAGCCGCGGGAATCGTTCACCACGATCGGCGTCTTGCCGATGATGCGCACATAGTCCAGCGCAGCGGCGAGCGCGACATCGCCGGTGTTCTTGCCGAGGATGATTTCCACCAGCATCATCTTCTCGACCGGCGAGAAGAAATGGATGCCGACGAACTTGCCCTGCTCCTTGAAGTTTTCGGCAAGCGAGGTGATCGGCAGCGTCGAGGTGTTGGAGGCGAAGATCGCATCCGCCTTGAGGTACTGTTGCGCCTTGGCGAACGTATCCGCCTTGACCTTGCGGTCCTCGAACACGGCCTCGATGACGAGGTCGCAATCCCCGAGCGCGGCGTAATCCGCGGTCGGCGTGATGCGCGACATGATGGCGTCGGCCTCGGCCTGCTTGGCGCGGCCCTTGGCGATGAGACCATCGATGACGCTCTTGGCGTGCGCCTTGCCCTTGTCGGCACTTTCCTGGTCGCGGTCGATCAGGACGACGTCGAGGCCGGCGCGGGCCGAGACATAGCCGACGCTCGCGCCCATGAAGCCGGCGCCGATCACGGCGATCTTCTTGATCTTGCTCGCCGGCACGTTCTGCGGACGCCGTGCGCCCTTGTTCAGCTCCTGCATCGACAGGAAGAGGCTGCGGATCATCGCCGCGGCTTCCTTCGAGCGCAGCACCTGTGTGAAGTAGCGCGACTCCACGCGCAGCGCGGCGTCGATCGGCAACTGCAGGCCCTCATAGACGCAGCTCATGATGGCGCGCGCCGCCGGGTAATTGTCGTAGGTCTCGCGGCGGTAGATGGCGTTGCCGGCCGGGAACATCATCATGCCGGCCTTGGAGAACACCGGGCCGCCCGGCAGCTTGAAACCCTTCTCGTCCCAGGGCGCGACGGCCTTGCCGCCGCCCTTGATCCAGTCCTTCGCCGCCTTGATCAGATCGGCGGCCGGCACGATGGCGTGGATCAGATTGAGCGCCTTGGCCTTGTCGACGGTGACGGGATCGCCTTTGAGCAGGATCGTCATCGCATCCTGCGGCGGCACCAGGCGCGGCACGCGCTGGGTGCCGCCGGCGCCGGGGAACAGGCCGACCTTCACTTCGGGCAGGCCGAGACGCGTCTTCGGATTCTCAGCCGCGACGCGGTAGTGGCAGGACAGCGTCACCTCAAAGCCGCCGCCGAGCGCCAGCCCGTTGATCGCCGCCGCCCACGGCTTGCCGCAAGTCTCGATGCCGCGCAGCACCAGCGAGAAGCGCCGGCTCTGGTCGAACAGCATCTGGTTGGCCGCGACCTCGCCCTTCTCTTTAAGGACCTTGGCGTATTCCTTGTTCATGCCCTCGAGCATGGACAGGTCGGCGCCGGCGCAGAAGGCTTCCTTGGCTGACGTGATGACGACGCCCTTCACCGCGGCGTCAGCCGTGGTCTGCTTCAGGATCTCTTCGAGTTCCGTGGTCGAGGTCTCGTCCAGCACGTTCATCGAACGTCCGGGGATGTCCCAGGTGACGAGCGCAATGCCGTCGATGTCGGTTTCAACTTTGAAATTCTTGAACGCCATGTGGTGCTCCCTCGTGCCGGCAGCCGATGTCAGGCGCGGCGGTTGAACTCTAATCTCGTAGGGTGGGCAAAGGCGCGAAGCGCCGTGCCCACCATCACTTGCGGAGAGTTTTGTGGTGGGCACGCTTCGCTTTGCCCACCCTACGGCAGTCAGACCCGTTCGATGATCGTCGCGGTCCCCATGCCGCCACCGATGCACAGCGTCACCAGCGCGGTCGACTTGTTGGTGCGCTCCAGCTCGTCGAGCACGGTGCCGAGGATCATGGCCCCCGTCGCGCCGAGCGGATGGCCGAGCGCGATGGCGCCGCCATTGACGTTGATCTTCGCATTGTCGATCTCGAACGCCTGGATGTAGCGCAGCACGACGGAAGCAAAGGCCTCGTTGAGCTCGAACAGGTCGATGTCCGACTTCTTCATGCCGGAACGCTCGAACAGCTTTTCGGTGACGTCGACCGGGCCGGTCAGCATCATCGCGGGCTCGGAGCCGATATTGGCGAAGGCGCGGATTTTTGCGCGCGGCTTCAGGCCGTGTTTCGCACCCGCTTCCTTGCTGCCGAGCAGCACGGCGCCGGCGCCATCGACGATGCCGGACGAGTTGCCGGCGTGGTGGACGTAATTGACGCGCTCGATCTCGGGGTGCGACTGGATCGCCACTGCATCGAACCCGCCCATCTGCCCGACGACGGTGAAGGACGGCTGCAGTTGCGCGAGCGACTGCATCGTCGTGGTGGGGCGCATGTGCTCGTCCTTAGCAAGGATGGTGAGGCCGTTGACGTCCTTCACCGGCACCACCGACTTGCTGAAGCGGCCCTCGTCCCAGGCCTTTGCCGCGCGCTGCTGGCTCTGCACGGCATAGGAATCGACGTCATCGCGCGAAAAGCCGTACTTGGTGGCGATCAGATCGGCCGAGACACCCTGCGGCATGAAATAGGCCGGCACCGCCATCGACGGGTCCATCGGCCAGGCGCCGCCGGAGGCGCCGATACCGACGCGGCTCATCGATTCGGCGCCGCCGCCGATCACGAGTTCATGCTGGCCGGCCATGATCTGCGCGGCGGCAAAATTCACGGCGTCGAGGCCGGAGGCGCAGAAGCGGCTGATCTGCACCCCGGGAACGGTCTCGCCGAGGCCCGCCTTCAGCGCCGCGAAGCGCGCGATGTCGGATCCGGCTTCGCCGACCGGATCGACCACGCCGAGCACGACGTCATCGACGACGTCTTCACCGAGATTGTTGCGCTCCTTCAGCGCCTGCAGCGGCACGGTGGCGAGCGCCAGCGCGGTGACTTCATGGAGTGCGCCATCGGCCTTGCCGCGGCCGCGCGGGGTGCGAACGTGATCGTAGATATATGCCTCAGGCATGACGCCCTCCTGGTATGAGGATCATAATATTATAGGCGAAAGGGTAGAGAAACGGCGAAAAATCAGAACGCTTCCGCCGCCAATTCCATGGTGGTGGCGCAGCCGGTCTGGATGCGCGCGAGATGGACGTGGGTTTCCGGCAACATCCGCTCCATGAAGAAGCGGCCGGTCACCAGCTTGGTGCTCAGGTAGGGGGTTGCGCCATCAGCCGCAATCTTGTCCTGCGCCACCTTCGCCATTCGCGCCCACATGTAGCCGAAGGCGACGAGGCCGAACAATTGCATGTAGTCGGTGGCGGCGGCGCCGGCATTGTCGGGCTTGGCCATCGCGTTCTGCATCAGCCAGCCGGTGGCCTGCTGCAAATGGCCGAGCGCGGTCGACAGCGGCGTGACGAACGGCTTCATCGCCTCGTCGGCGCCGTGCTCCTTGGCGAAGCCTGCGACTTCGGCAAAGAACGCCATCGCGGCGCGACCGCCATTACGCGGCAATTTGCGGCCAACGAGGTCGAGCGCCTGGATGCCGTTGGCGCCTTCATAGAGCATGGCGATGCGCGCATCGCGCACGAACTGCTCCATGCCGTGCTCGGCGATATAGCCATGACCGCCATACATCTGCTGCGCCAGCACCGTGTTGGAGAAACCGATGTCGGTCATCATGCCCTTCATGACCGGGGTCATCAGGCCCATGTGGTCGTCGGCGGCATCGCGGTCCTTCGGGTCGGAGGAGCGGTGGGCGACGTCGCTCTTCAGCGCGGTCCACACCACCATGGCGCGTGCCGCCTCGTTGAAGGCACGGATGGTGAGCAGCACGCGGCGCACGTCCGGATGCACGATGATCGGGTCGGCCGGCTTGTCCGCCTCCTTTGCGCCCGTCAGCGCGCGGCCCTGCAGGCGCTCGCGGGCGTAGTTGACGGCGTTCTGATAGGCGACTTCCGACTGCGCGAGGCCCTGCACGGCGACGCCGAGGCGGGCCTCGTTCATCATCACGAACATGCCCTGCATGCCCTTGTTCTCTTCGCCGATCAGCCAACCGGTGGCGTTGTCGTAGTTCATCACGCAGGTGGAATTGCCATGAATGCCCATCTTGTGCTCGATCGAGCCGCAGGACACGCCGTTGCGTGCGCCGAGCGAACCGTCGGCATTGACGAGGACTTTCGGCACCACGAACAGCGAGACGCCCTTGATGCCGGCGGGCGCGCCTTCGATGCGCGCCAGCACCAGATGGATGATGTTTTCGGCAAGGTCGTGCTCGCCGGCCGAGATGAAGATCTTGGTGCCCGTGATCTTGTAGCTGCCGTCGGGCTGCTTCGCCGCGCGGGTGCGCAACAGCCCGAGATCGGTGCCGCATTGCGGCTCGGTGAGGTTCATGGTGCCGGTCCACTGGCCCGACACCATCTTCGGCACGTAGGTCTTCTTCTGTTCGGCGTCGCCGTGCACCAGCAGCGCCGCGGTGGCGCCCATGGTCAGACCGCCATACATCGAGAACGCCATGTTGGCCGCGCTCTGGAATTCGGTGACGACCTGGCTCAGCGTCACCGGCAGCCCCTGCCCGCCATATTCCGCCGGAGCCGACAGGCCGAGCCAGCCGCCCTCGGCGACCTGCTTGAAGGCTTCCTTGAAACCCTTCGGCGTCGTCACCGAGCTATCGTCATGCCGCTTGCAGCCTTCGAGATCGCCGACGCGGTTGAGCGGCTGCAGCACCTCTTCGGAGAGTTTTGCGGCCTCGCCCAAAATTGCTTCGCGCACATCGGCGGAGGCGTCGGTGAATCCGGGCAGATTGTCGTAGCGGTCGATCTGGAACACGTCGTTGAGCAGGAAGGTGACGTCTTCCACGGGGGCTTTGTAGATCGGCATGATGTTCTCCCGGCAGCGGCAGGTGGCGAAGGCGTTGAAAATGAAATTCGTCGGTGGCGGTCCGGAACCCGACCTTATCGCGTTCCGGTAGTCCTAGGGAGTGAGCAGGCCGGCAATTCTCCGGACAGCCGTTGCGACATAAACGGCGCCGCACATGGTTGCGGCCTTGCTCCCTCGCCTCTTGTCACTGCCTGGCGAGTTGCTCCCCCATCAAGCGGTGCAGCAGATTGATTCCCTTCAACGGACGCACCATCACCTTGAAGTGCGTGATCTTATCGTCATCGCTGAATGTGATGATGTCGACGCCGTTGATCTTGATGCCCTCGATCTCGTTTTCGAATTCGAGGACCGCGCCGTTCTTGCTGCGCCATTCGCCGGTGTATTTGAAGCCGGGGCCGCCCAGCACCTTTTCGGCGCTCGCCAGATATTTGAAGGTGATGTCGCGCCCGCGCTGCGGCGTATGGACGACGGGGCTTTCGAACACCGCATCGGGGTGAAGGAGGTCCCACAACGCTGCCGTGTCATGCGACTTCATGTAGCTGTACCACTTGTCGAGGCCGCTCATGGTCATCATGTCCTCCTCTGCGGGCGCTGACGCGCTCGGGGCACTCGCGCAAGGCGCGGCCCCATTATGCGCGTTGACGCATATGCAACTTTATGCATAATGTCAAATCACGAATGAAGCCGGAGGCTAGCGTCTTGGCGCTGGGTGACGCGATCCTTGCCTGCCTGACCGAACGTCCGATGACGGGCTATGAGCTCGCCAAGACGTTCGACAACTCCATTGGATTCTTCTGGAAGGCCGACCACCAGCAAATTTATCGGGAGCTCACCAAGCTTCGCGACCGCGGCCATATCCAGGGCCGCGAGGTGGTGCAATCCGGCAAGCCGAACAAGCTGGTCTATACGCTGACGCCGGAGGGTCGGGCTGCACTCCGTCACTGGGCCGCGCGGCCGAGCGTACCCGCCTCGATCAAGGACGATCTGCTGGTGCGACTCTACGCGCTCGACAGCGTCGACGTCGAACCGCTGCGCACCGACCTGATGGCGCGGCTGGAGCATCACCGCGACCGGTTCGCCCGCTACGAGCGCCTGCTCAACAAACGATTCCCTGATGGCACCTCGCCGCCGGCCGATCTGGGCAAACTGCTCGGACTTCGCATCGGCCTCGCCCACGAGCGCGCCGTGGCGGAATGGTGCGAAGAGGCGATCGAGGCGCTGTCGGCTCTCACTTCCGGCGCGGAGCGGACCAACGTCGTGCCTCTTGAGGACGGCCAGCGCGAAAACAAAGGTTAGGGCTGGCCGATTTGCCCGCCCCGTAACTTTTGGGGCCGTCCGTCCCTTTCCTTAACCCGTTATTTACCGTGACGGGAAAAAGTCAGTTCCGACACAGTCAACCTGCGCGAAAATGCGATTGGGACGCGCGGGGAGGCTGATGGCGCTGGTGGGGCGCCGTAGCGGAACCGGACCAAAGCATGAATTCGCGCGTATCGTGGAGTGTTGACGGCATCGATCCTTCCGTCCGCGAAAGGGCCGAGGCGGCTGCACGCCGCGCCGGCATGACACTGAACGACTGGCTTAATTCGACCGTCGGCGATCTGGCTCCGCCCAGTTTCGGCGCGGCTTCCGATCCGCGGTCGGCCGGCCGGCCGCTCCCCGATGTGGCCGACATTCACCAGCGGCTGGATTCCATCACCAAGCAGATCGAGCAGATTTCGCGGCCTACTCCGCGTGGCGAAGCGGCCCGTGGCGAGCCGACGGTGGCCCGCCAGCTCAACGACGCCATTTCGCGCCTTGATGCGCGGCTGTCGCAGATTTCGAATCCCGCACCCGCCCGTCAGGTCCAGATGCAGGAAAAGCAGCGCCAGACCGATCTGGTCGAGCGTGCCGCGGCCCAAGTCTATCGCCCTGCGCCGCCGCTCAGCCCGGCCTCGATGGATTTTGCGATCGCGGAGATCGCCGCGCGCCAGAACGAACTCGACGGCTCGCCCCAGCGCCAGACGCCGCCGCGTAACGGCCCGGCCGCTTCCGCGCAGCCCCATGTTGCGCAGCCGGCGATGCAGGCCGCGCCCGCGGGGCCGGACTTTTCTTCGCTCGAACGGCACCTCCTGAAGATCACCAGCCAGATCGAGGCGCTGCAGCGTCCCGATCATATCGAGCAGTCGATTGCGGCGTTCCGCAGCGAACTCGCCGAAATCCGCCAGGCCATCACCGAGGCGGTGCCGCGCCGGGAGATCGAATCGCTCGAGAACGAAATCCGCTCGCTGTCCCGCCGCATCGACGACAACCGGCAGAACGGCACCGACGGCCAGACGCTGGCCGGCATCGAGCGCGCGCTCGGCGAAATCCGCGAGGTGCTGCGCTCGCTGACCCCGGCCGAGCAGCTCACCGGCTACGACGAGGCGATCCATAATCTCGGCGCCAAGCTCGACCTGATCCTGCGCTCGAACGACGATCCGTCGACGGTGCAGCAGCTCGAAAGCGCGATCGCGGCGCTGCGCGGCATCGTCTCCAACGTCGCCTCCAACGACGCGCTGGCCCGGCTCGCCGACGACGTGCACACGCTGTCGGCCAAGGTCGACCAGCTCTCCCGCTTTGACAGCAACAGCGATGCGTGGGGTGCTCTCGAACAGCGCCTGACTGCACTGACCTCGACGCTGGAAGGCCGGCAGCCGCCGGCTGCGAGCGAGCATTCCGAATTTCTCGAAAACGCCGTGCGTACGCTGTCCGAACGCCTCGACCGCATTCCCGTCGGCAACGACAATGCGTCGGCATTCGCCCATCTCGAACAGCGCGTCGCGTATCTCCTGGAGCGCCTGGAAGCCTCCAACGATCGTTCCGCCGCGCCCGCCATCGATCTCGGACGGGTCGAGGAAGGGCTGCACGACATTCTGCGCTCGCTGGAACGCCAGCACGCCAGCCTGGTCGCGCTCGCCGACTCCAACCGCAATGCCGTCGGCGCATCGCAGCCGGCCGACACCGGCATCGTCGATCTGGTCAAGCGCGAACTGTCCGACATCCGCTTCAGCCAGTCGGAAACCGACCGCCGCACGCAGGACTCGCTGGAGACCGTTCACAACACGCTCGGCCATGTGGTCGACCGCCTGTCGATGATCGAAGGCGATCTGCGTGGGGCTCGTGCGACACCGGCGCCGGCCGCTCCTCCGCCTGCAGCGGCCGAAATAGAACTGCCCCGCCCGACCACGCCGCTGATGACCTATGCGCAGCAGACGAAGCCGGAGTTGCCGAATCCGGCTGCGCTGCAGGGACATCCTCAAGAGCATTTTGAAGCCGCTCCGCGCGACTTCCACGCCGCGCAGCCGGTTGCGCCGGCCGCTCCGCCGGTGACGCCGCGCGCGATCAGCGAAATCCTCGAGCCGCATGCCGCCGCCCCGCGCACGGCGATCGCACCCGAATTGCCGCCGGATCATCCGCTCGAGCCGGGCACGCG
>NZ_LLXZ01000124.1 GCF_001440395.1 Bradyrhizobium jicamae
ATGCATGCGTCACTGGCCCGATCTTCACTGGGCCGGGGCAGTCCACCCATCCGCAACCAACGCTGGGTGCGGGTTAGAAGTGCAAGCGCTGCCTGGTAAAGTATGGTCCTGAGCATCACATTGCCGCACCTCGAAATAGCGCCATTCCGATCGCTTCCCCAGATGCGTATTTGCGTGGCATGAGGCCGAGATGCGCGCCAACGTCGCGGGAGCGTTGAAAGCGATCTGGGTAATCAATGGCCCTTAGAAACTTGATAGCCGTCAGTCCCCGAGAATGTACCTTCCGAAGTACCGCCTCGATATCCATTTCCTCAGTCATTTGATTCGGGCATGCCTTCAAGTTTTCGATCTCTGTGATCAAGATTGTGGCCGCCTGGGGCATGCCGCGGAACTGGGGTGCCTGGCGATTCGACTCTCGGATCGTGCGGGTCGACCACGATCACCGCGGGGGAGGAGCCGGTGCCCTGCCCGCGATCTTCGAGGCCTTTGCGCATTCCGCGAGAAGATCCGTGTGGCGATCGAGCTAAAGTCGGCGCTGCATACGGGAGCAGGCCTTAATCGCCGGAGGGCGGCGGATCCTGATCGGCCGCTACCGGGGGCCTCATATCGAGACCACGGAATGCTCGAGGCCGCTTAGAGGCTACCGTCGCTCGAGATTACGTTTTGACCGTGACAATCCGGGGCATCAGGATCTGTCAGAGAGGTTATCGAAGGACAGCGGACGCATTCTAACCTGCCCCTTACGATCCAACGCTCCTGCCATGCAACGTCTCCGGATAGCACATGACTCTAAGAAGCGACAATCGGTAGTTGTTCTCGATAGATTCTTTGAACTGCGGTGCACACGCCGGCTTCTAAGGACGATTAGTACACGTTGAACAAACTTGTCACACACTAAAAGATGACGCAAAAAGCGAGTCAACCGAAAATGATCGCCATGTTCTTCTGCGATCTCACTGGCTCACAAGGATGCTGGGCTCTTTCAGTTGTCCCATGATGCTCGACGCTTCCTTTGCCTTCACTAGGGTAAGGACCGAAGCCGTGATTGAATGAATTGACGCAGATCTTTCTTCTCTGCCCAATGGTGAAGATGCCAATGCTGTCGGCATTGGATGGTAATCGGTACCTTAGACTGGATGCTCCATGAGCATCGTCGTATCTAGTCTCAAAGAACTCCGAAGCGGACCAACTTGCGGCGGCGGACAGGATGAACAGCCGAGCACCGGAGGGATCAATTGCGATGACGGATGAGCCCCGCCGGAAACGGAACTTGATTCCGTTAAAAAAGGCGTTGGAGCGGGGCGGTTTCGGCCGGACCAAGGCCTACAAGCTGATCAAGAAGG
>NZ_LLXZ01000125.1 GCF_001440395.1 Bradyrhizobium jicamae
CTCGCTGCGCGGCCTGCACAACGCGCAGAACGCGGCCTGCGCGTCGGCCTGCGCGCTGGCGATGGGCATCTCGACCGATACGTTGCAGAACGGCCTGCGCAGCTTTCCCGGCCTCGCCCACCGCATGGAGCAGGTCGGCCGCCGCGGCAGCGTGCTGTTCGTCAACGATTCCAAGGGCACCAATGCCGGCGCGGCCGCCCACGCGCTGTCGTCCTTCGCCGACATCTTCTGGATCGCCGGCGGCAAGCCGAAGCAGGGCGGCATCACGGGGCTGACCGAATATTTTCCGCGTATCCGGAAAGCCTATCTGATCGGCGAGGCCGCACAGGAATTTGCGGGAACGCTGGGCGAGCGCGTGCCGCACGAGATTTCCGAAACGCTCGATGTCGCGGTGGCGAATGCCGCGCGCGATGCCGAAGCCTCGGGGATCGTCGATCCCGTGGTGCTGCTGTCGCCCGCCTGCGCCTCGTTCGACCAGTACCGCAATTTCGAAATCCGCGGCGCCGCGTTCCGCGATCTGGTGACGGCGATGCCCGGCGTGAAGCCGGTGGTGTGATAAAGAGGATCGCGTAGGATGGGTAGAGCGCAGCGAAACCCATCGCTGCGGGACCGGATTGATGGGTTTCGCTTGCTCTACCCATCCTACATCGTGCTCTAATTTCGAGGGCGTCGCAAATGGCAACTCATGCTCCCTCGCGCACCCATATTCGTTTCGCGCTTGGGGTGCTCTCGGCGATCCCAGCGTTTCATGCCGTCGTAGATGCGGCGCTAGCGTCCGACAGCGTGTCCTTGCGCGAGTCGACGATTTCGTGGAGCACCGTCCAGTACGCGACCACTGCGGAGAACGGATTCGTCGACGGCTCGCTCGACAAGAACACCATCGTTGATCGCACGTTCAAGACCCGCGTGCTGGAGAATCGCTATCTGAAGGTGACGCTCGTCCCCGAGTTCGGCGGGCGCATTATTTCCATCATCTACAAGCCGACCGGCCACGAACAGCTCTATCGCACGGAGGTGGGTGTGCCCTACGGGATGAAGGCCGGCATCTTCTATTACGACTGGCTGATGGTCTATGGCGGCATCTTTCCCACATTCCCGGATCCCGAGCATGGCAGGACATGGCTGAAGCCGTGGAATTTCAGGATCGTGAAGGAGAGTGCCGGCGAAGTGACGGTATCGATGTCGCTTAGGGACTTCGCGTATTCTGCGGCACCCGCCCAGTTTCTCAAGGGGACGACGGGTATCGAAGCGACTTACTATGTCACGCTGAAAGCCGATCGCGCCGGGCTCGATACGCGCGTGGTTCTGAAAAACCCGCAAGCCCACACGGTCGATTACGAGTACTGGACGTGCACAACGCTCGCACCGGGATCGGACCCGAACAATCCCAGGACAACCGGTGGCGCCGAAATCATTGCGCCGATAGCGGCCTACAGCACGCCCGCCTGGTCGAAGAACCTGTCCGACGGCGACGAGAGCGCGGGGCCGGGCAGAAGCCGTTTCGAAAAATTGCGCTACTTCAGGAACTGGCCGACGATGGGCATCGCGTACGCGGCGCCCGATATGCAGGGCGGCAACTTCTGGGGCGTGATCAACCACGACAACGAGGAGGGGATCATCCGCATCGCCGACAATACGGTGACGCGCGGCCTGAAGATGTGGACGTGGGGATATAAGTCGTTCACGAACGAAACCGATGCGCGCAAGGACCCGAACGAAGCGCGGCCTTACGTCGAATTGTGGGCGGGCGTGTCGGACCAGTTCTTCCACCGCGCCATGCTTCCCGCGCGGGGCGAAGTGTCAATTCCTGAAACCTACAGCCCAACCGTCGGCATGAGCAACGTGACGCATGCGAACGAGAAAATCCTGATCAACTTCTCGACCGCAGGCTCCGATGTGAATCTCCAGTTCTTCAGTATCGAACCGGCCGCGCCCTTGCGCGTCACGTTGAAACGCGGCGACGCGATATTGTTCGACGACGCCGTGACAGCCGATCCGAAAAACGGAAATCGCATTTCCACGGCGATTCCGGCCGGCGGCGGTGATCAGATACGGCTGACGATCACGACCACGGATGGGCGAGAGCTGATCGCGGCCGAGACGAAGATAAAGTAGTTCGACCGTAGGGATGGGTAGAGCGCAGCGAAACCCATCATCTTTCGCCAAACGCATTGATGGGTATCGCTTCGCTCCACCCATCCTACGAACTGTCGTCATCCGCGAAAGCGGATGACCCAGTATTCCAGAGACGCCGGTAGTCGAACTGAGAAACCGCGGCGTACTGGATCCTCGCCTTCGCGGGGATGACGACCTGTAGCGGGGGCGCGCCACTATCTCAAAAGTTACCCATCCCATTAACCCCCCATAAACCATCCTGCGCCACCAATGGGCGTTACCTCTGCCATTTGGGGACCCCCATGCTCCACCGTGACCAACGCACCCCGTTTTCGGACTGGTGGTGGACCGTGGATAAGCTGCTGCTCGGCGCGATCATGGCGCTAATGCTGGGCGGCGTGATCCTGTCGCTGGCGGCGAGCCCGCCGGTGGCAACAAGGATCGGGCTCGATCCCTTCCACTTCTTCAGCCGGCACATGCTGTTCCTGCTGCCGTCCCTGATGGTGCTGATCGGGGTGTCGTTCCTGTCGCCGAAGCAGATCCGCCGTCTCGCGCTGCTGGTCTTCGTGGTGAGCATCATCCTGATCGTGGCGACGCTTGTCTTCGGCGCCGAGGTGAAGGGATCGCGGCGCTGGATCACGCTGCTCGGCGTCAACATCCAGGCTTCCGAATCCGCAAAACCCGCCTTTGTCGTGATGGCGGCGTGGCTGTTTGCGGAATCGACCAAGCGGCCGGAAATGCCGGCGACCTCCATGGCGATGGCGCTGCTCTTGATGCTGGTGGCGCTTCTGGTGATGGAGCCGGATTTCGGCCAGACCATGCTGGTCCTGATGGTGTGGGGCGCGCTGTTCTTCATCGCAGGCATGCGGATGATCTGGGTGGCGGGCCTTGCCGGCGCGGCGGCGGCGGGCTTGTTCAGCGCCTATCTGCTGGTTCCGCACGTCGCGGGCCGCATCAAGCGCTTCATGAATCCGGCCTCCGGCGACACCTTCCAGGTCGACATGGCGATGGAAGCGTTCTGGAACGGCGGCTGGTTCGGGCTCGGGCCCGGCGAGGGCATCGCCAAGCGCAGCCTGCCGGACAGCCACACCGATTTCGTGTTCGCGGTGGCCGCCGAGGAATTCGGCATCATCCTCTGCCTGGCGCTGGTCGGGCTGTTCGCCTTCGTCGTGCTTCGCACGCTGACGCGCGCCTATGCCAGCGAGGACATGTTCGCGCGCTTTGCGGCCTCGGGGCTAGCGATCCTGTTCGGCGTGCAGGCGGCGATCAACATGGCGGTGAACCTGCAACTGATTCCGGCCAAGGGCATGACGCTGCCCTTCATCTCCTATGGCGGCTCTTCGATCATCTCGCTGGCCTATGGCGTCGGCATGATGCTGGCGCTGACGCGGCAACGTCCGCGCACCGAGGTGGAATCGATGAACGCCGCCGGCGTGGCGCGCGGATACGCCTGAGGGCGTGACTAGCGCCGCGGCGTCGGCTATTTGAAGCCATGGACAACGCGCCTCTCATTCTGCTGGCCGCCGGCGGCACCGGCGGCCATCTGTTTCCGGCCGAAGCGCTCGGCGTCGAGCTCATCAAGCGCGGGCTGCGCGTGCGGCTCGCCACCGATGCCCGTGCGCTGCGCTACAGCGGGCTCTTTACCCGCGACAATATCGACGTGGTGCCGAGCGAGACCGTGCGCGGACGCAATCCATTGTCGCTGGCGCGTACCGTCATGACGCTCGGCTATGGAACGGGCGTTGCAATCAACCTCGTGCGGCGGCTGAAGCCCGCGGCCGTGGTCGGCTTCGGCGGCTATCCGACGCTGCCTCCCTTGATCGCGGCACGGCTGCTCGGTGTGCCCGCCATCATTCACGACGCCAATGCCGTGCTCGGCCGCGCCAACCGTTTTCTCGCCGGTCGCGTCAATGCGATTGCGACCTCGCTGCCGGGCGTGCTCGATCGCGATCCCTCGCTCGCAGGAAAGGCCACGACCGTCGGCACGCCGATGCGCCCCGCGATCCTTGCCGCGGCCGCAGAGCCGTTTGCCTCGCCCGAACCGAACGGGCCGCTGCGCCTGCTGGTGGTCGGCGGCAGCCAGGGTGCGCGGGTGATGAGCGACATCGTGCCACCAGCGATCGAACGGCTCGAGCCGGTGCTGTGGAGCCGCATCGTCCTGACCCAGCAGGTGCGCGAGGAAGACATGGCGCGGGTGCGGGCGGTCTATGACCGGCTCAAGATCAAGGCCGAGCTCGCGCCGTTCTTTTCTGATTTGCCCGCGCGGCTGGCATCCAGCCATCTCGTGGTCTCGCGTTCCGGCGCCGGCACGGTCGCGGAACTCGCCGCGATCGGCCGGCCCTCGATCCTGGTGCCGCTGCCGGGCGCGATCGACCAGGACCAGTTCGCCAATGCCGGCGTGCTGGCCAAGGTGGAGGGCGCCGTGCGGATCCCACAGGCCGAGTTCACGCCCGACCGGCTTGCCGCCGAAATCTCCGCCTTTGCCGCCGAACCCGCCCGGCTGACCGCGATGGCCTCTGCCGCCCGCCAGGTCGGCCGGCTCGACGCCGCCGAACGGCTGGCCGATCTGGTGATGAAAACCGCCGGAATCTAGGCGGTCGGGCGCAAAATTGCCCCTTGTCATGCTCCGCGAAAGCGGGGCATCCAGTACTCAGCGGCGCCTGATTTGAGCCTCGGCTTCGCGGAATACTGGATCATCCGCTCCTATGCGCAATAGTGCATAAGGCAGATGATGACGATAGGGATTACTGCATGAGACTGCCGCGCGAGATCGGACCCATTCACTTCGTCGGGATCGGCGGCATCGGCATGAGCGGTATCGCCGAAGTGCTGGTCAATCTCGGCTACACCGTGCAGGGCTCGGACGCCTCCGAAAGCGGCAATGTCGCGCGGCTGCGGGAGAAGGGCGTCAAGGTCTCGGTCGGCCACAGGTCAGAGAATGTCGACGGCGCCGACGTGGTCGTGGTCTCGACCGCGATCAAGCGCGACAATCCCGAATTGATGGCGGCGCGCGCCCAGCGCATTCCGGTGGTGCGCCGCGCCGAAATGCTGGCCGAGCTGATGCGGCTGAAAAGCTGCGTTGCGATCGCCGGCACCCACGGCAAGACCACGACCACGACGATGGTTGCGACCCTGCTCGATGCCGGCGGTCTCGATCCGACCGTCATCAACGGCGGCATTATCAATGCCTACGGCTCCAACGCGCGGCTCGGCGCGGGCGACTGGATGGTGGTCGAGGCCGACGAGAGCGACGGCACGTTCCTGAAACTGCCGTCCGACGTCGTGATCGTCACCAACATCGACCCCGAGCATCTCGATCACTTCAAGACATTCGACGCGATCCAGGAGGCGTTCCGCAATTTCGTCGAGAACGTGCCGTTCTACGGTTTTGCCGTGATGTGCACCGATCATCCCGTGGTGCAGAGCCTCGTCGGCAAGATCGAGGACCGCCGCATCATCACCTATGGCGAAAACCCGCAGGCCGACGTGCGGCTGGTCGACCTGACGCCGAACGGCGGCGGCTCGACATTCAAGGTCGTGTTTCGCAACCGCAAGACCGATACCACGCATGAGATCGCCGACCTCATGCTGCCGATGCCGGGGCGCCACAACGCCTCGAACGCGACGGCGGCGATCGCGGTGGCGCATGAACTCGGCATGTCCGACGATGCGATCCGCAAGGCGATCGCAGGTTTTGGCGGCGTCAAGCGGCGCTTCACCCGGACCGGCGAATGGAACGGCGTCACCGTGATCGACGATTACGGCCATCACCCTGTCGAGATCGCGGCCGTTCTTAAAGCGGCACGTGAATCCACCAACGGCAAGGTCGTCGCCGTGGTGCAGCCGCATCGCTACACCCGGCTGCAATCGCTGTTCGAGGAATTCTGCACCTGCTTCAACGACGCCGATGCGGTCATCGTCGCCGAAGTCTATCCGGCCGGCGAGGCGCCGATCAAAGGCATCGACCGCGACCATTTCGTCACGGGCCTGCGCGCCCACGGCCATCGCGAGGTGATCCCGCTGCCGGGTTCGGCGGAGCTGGCAAAAATCGTTCACGGCCTCGCAGGCTCCGGCGATCTCGTCGTGTGTCTCGGCGCCGGCAACATCACGCAATGGGCCTACGCACTGCCCGGCGAATTGAAGGCGTTGGGGTAACAGTGGCCTTTCCCGACATCACGCCCGATCTGAAAGCCGCGATGCCGCAATTGCGCGGGCGGTTGCTCGCGAATCAGTCGCTCGCTGAGTTGACCTGGTTTCGCGTCGGCGGGCCGGCGCAGGTGCTGTTTACGCCGGCGGATGAGGACGATCTCGCCTACTTCCTGAAGCTGCTTCCGAAGGAACTGCCGGTCTATGTCGTCGGCGTCGGCTCCAACCTGATCGTGCGCGATGGCGGCATGGAAGGCGTGGTGATCCGCCTGTCGCCGCGGGCGTTCGGCGAGACCCGAGCCGAGGGCGACATCGTCAGCGCCGGCACGGCCGCGCTCGACAAGCGCGTGGCGGAAACCGCGGCAAGCGCCGACATCGGCGGCATGGAATTTTTCTTCGGCATTCCCGGCACCATCGGCGGCGCGCTGCGGATGAATGCCGGCGCCAATGGCGGCGAGACCAAGGATGTGCTGCTCGACGCCGTCGGCATCGGCCGCGACGGCACCAGGCATGTCTTCTCCAATGCCGACATGAAGTTCGTCTATCGCAACAGCGGCGTCGACCCGTCGATCATTTTCACCTCCGCGCGTTTCCGCGGGAAGATCACCGACACTGAAACCATTCGCGCGCGGATGAACGAGGTGCAGAATCACCGCGAAACCGCTCAGCCGATTCGCGAAAAGACCGGCGGCTCCACCTTCAAGAATCCGCCCGGCAACAGCGCCTGGAAACTGATCGACGCCGCCGGCTGCAGGGGCCTGCGCGTCGGCGGCGCGCAGGTCTCGGAAATGCACTGCAATTTCCTCATCAACACCGGCAACGCCACCGGCCATGATATTGAAACCTTGGGCGAAACCGTGCGCGAGCGGGTTAAAGCGAATTCTGGCATAGAGCTACATTGGGAAATCAAGCGGATCGGGATTCCGGTCTGATCGTCATTCCGGGATGCTCCGAAGGAGCAGACCCGGAATCTCGAAGTAGTATGGGGAAGAGATTCCGGGTTCGATGCTTCGCATCGCCCCGGAATGACGGATAGGTAGAGGCTGATGCGGACGACCATTCTCTTCGGCGGCACCAATAAAGAGCGGCTGGTTTCGGTGGCGAGCGCGCAGGCGTTGCACCGCGCCTTGCCGGAGGCCGATCTCTGGTTCTGGCACGTGGCGGACACCGTCCACGAAGTCGGCTCGAAGGCGCTGCTCGGGCATTCGCGTCCCTTCGAGGATGAGTTCAAACCCGATAGCCGCGGCATTGCGCTGGAAGCGGCGCTGGACAAGGCGAAGGCCGAGGATCGCGTGCTGGTGCTCGGGCTGCATGGCGGGCGGGCCGAGAACGGCGAACTGCAGGCGATGTGCGAACTGCGCGGCATTCCCTTCACCGGCTCCGGGTCGGCGTCGTCGAATCTCGCCTTCGACAAGACCGCGGCCAAACGATTCGCGGCGATTGCAGGCGTCGCAACGCCGGCCGGCATAGAACTGGAAAACCTTGACGCGGCGTTTGCCGAATACGGCAGGCTGATTGCAAAGCCGGCGCGCGACGGTTCGAGCTACGGCCTGATCTTCGTCAACGCCAAGCAGGATCTCGTCGCGGTCCGCAACGCCGCCAAGACCGAGGAATATCTGATCGAGGCGTACATCGCGGGCGTGGAAGCAACCTGCGGCGTGCTGGAGCAATCGGATGGGACAATCATGTCGCTGCCGCCGATCGAGATCGTTCCGGGGGAGGGCGCCTTCGATTACACGGCGAAATATCTGCTGAAGTCGACGCAGGAGATCTGCCCGGGGCGCTTCTCGCCCGAAATCACCGCTCAACTGCAGGATCAGGCGCTCCGCGCGCACAAGGCGCTGTCCTGCACCGGCTATTCCCGGACCGATTTCATCGTCTCGGAAAAGGGGCTGGTCTATCTGGAAACCAATACCCTGCCGGGCCTGACCGCCGCCTCGCTCTATCCGAAGGCGCTGAAGGCCCAGGGCATCGAATTTCCGGATTTCCTGCGCGATCAGATCGCCTTGGCCGAACGGCGCAGCCGCGGCAGGGCATGACCGGCCGGGCCGGGAGTTAACGGGGAACCGGGGCCCGACCATTAAAATTGTTTCAAAATCCTAACAGTTGAGCGGCAAACTACTCAAAAGACGCATCAAAACGCGCCCCCACCCCCGCGTTTTTACACTTTGTTTACCAGTAAGTCCGAAGGTTAACGCTGGCGGCGCATGTGGCGCTTGGCTGCCGGGGTGTGCGCTGTTCCGACGTCAGGTCAGCACTTAAGTCCGGCACGGCCGAGACGTCATCTGAGCCAATACTCGCGAAGACCCGCAAAAAGCTTGCGGGAACAACACTTGGACAGGCTCGTGCAATGGATGGTGCAGGACGCCTCACGCGGTCGGTGAGATCGGTGGGGCCCCAGGCTGACCTGAAAGCAGCCGCTATTGGAGCGGTCGTGCTGCTGCGCGAGTGGCTGGGCCGTCGCGCCCGTGCCCGTACCCCGGCCAAACCCGTGATCGATCGCGAGCCGTCGAATCGCCTGGTCCGTCTGGTCGAGCGCTACCTGCCGAATCGCCTTGGCGTCGCCTTGACCGTCCTGATGCTGCTCGGCAGCGCCGGCCTTGGCATCGTCAAGGGTGGTCACCTCGACGCATTCACGGCCGCGCTCAGCGACACCCGCAATGCGCTGGCCAACTCGGCCGGATTCCGCATTACCGAAGTCGTCATCAACGGCCGCAGGCAGTTGAGCCAGGACGAGGTGCTCGCGATCGGCGGCGTCAATGGCCGCTCGTCGCTGCTGTTCCTCGACGCCGCCACTCTGCGCGACAAGCTCAAGGCAAATCCGTGGATATCAGATGCGACCATCCTGAAGCTCTATCCCGGCCAGTTGCAGATCGACCTCGTCGAGCGCACGGCGTTCGCGCTGTGGCAGCAGGGCGGCCGGCTGGCCGTGATCTCCGAGGACGGCGCGGTGCTGGAGCCCTATGTGTCGCGCCGCTTCATGACGCTGCCGCTGGTGGTGGGGAAGGGCGCCGACCTCAAGGCCCGCGATTTCCTCGCGCTGCTCGACCGCTATCCGCAGGTCCGTAGCGTCACCAAGGCTGCGATCCTGGTCGGCGAGCGGCGCTGGAATTTGCGGCTGAAGGACGGCCTCGACATCCGCCTGCCGGAAAACGACGTCGGCAATGCGCTGGCCATGCTCAGCAAGCTCGACAAGGAGGACCGGCTGTTCTCGCGCGACATCGTCGCCGTCGACATGCGCCTGCCTGACAGGCTCACGGTGCAATTGTCGGAAGATGCGGCGAAGGCCCGCGAAGAACTGTTCAAGGACAAGAAGACCAAGAAGAAGCCGGGTGATTCAGCATGACCGGCCTCGATCGCAACCAGACCCCGAAGACGCGGCCCGTCGACCACAAGCGCACGGCGCTGGTGGCTTCGCTCGATATCGGCACCAGCAAGATCGCCTGCATGATCGCGCGGCTGAAGCCGTCGCCGCCGAGCGAGGCGCTGCGCGGCCGCAGCCATGCCGTGGAATTGATCGGCTACAGCCAGATCCAGTCGCGCGGCGTCAAGGCCGGCGCGGTGGTCGATCTCGATGAATGCGAGCAGGCGGTGCGGCAGACGGTGGCGCTGGCCGAGCGGATGGCCAAGGTCCGCGTCGAGTCGGTCTTGCTGTCGGTTTCCGGCGGCCGGCTGCAGGGCCAGCTTGTCGAAGCGGCCGCCGATATCCGCGGCGGCGCGGTTACTGCTGACGACGTCACCCGCGTGACGTCCACCGGCATGCGCCACGCCACCGGCGAGGGGCGCACGGTGCTGCACGCACTCCCCGTCGGCTACGCGCTCGACGGCGTCAAGGGCATCCGCGACCCCCGCGGCATGGTGGCCCGGCAGTTCGGGGTCGACATGCAGGTGGTGACGGTGGATGCCACCGTTGCCCGCAATCTGATGCTGGTGGTCGAGCGCTGCCATCTCAACGTCGAGGCCATGGCGGCGAGTCCTTATGTCGCAGGTCTTTCCGTATTGACCGACGACGAGGCCGATCTCGGCGCCGCCGTGGTCGAAATGGGCGCAGGTTCGACCACGATCGCGACCTATTCCGGCGGCCGTTTCGTGCATGCCAGCGGTTTTGCGCTCGGCGGCCAGCACGTCACGATGGATCTTGCACGCGGCGTCGGCGCATGCATTGCGGATGCCGAGCGAATCAAGACGTTATATGGCACCGTGCTGACCGGCGGGTCCGACGCGCGCGAGCTAATGTCTGTACCGACTGCGGGCGAGGAGCACGATGCGCCGCAGATCGTCTCGCGCGCCACGATTGCCAACATCGTCCGGCATCGCGCCGAGGAGATTTTTGAAATGGTCCGGGACCGGCTCGCGGATTCCCCCTTTGCGGCAGAGCCGAGGGCGCGGGTTGTGTTGAGCGGCGGCGCTTCCCAGCTCACCGGCACCGTGGAACTCGCTACCCGCATTCTCAACCGGCCGGTCCGGATCGGCCGTCCGCTCGGTTTCGGCCGGCTGCCCAACGAGGCCAAGAGCGCCTCGTTCGCGGTACCCGCAGGCCTCCTGGTCTATCCGCAATACGCTCATCTGGAACACGTCGAACCGCGGCATACGCGGCAGCTCAAAACAGGGACTGACGGCTATTTCGGAAAGGTCGGACGATGGCTTCGCGAGGGCTTCTGATGACCGGACCTGTAACCAAACGATTTTCCCCAAATCCCGCGGCCGTCGGCCGGGGCGAACCAACGCGCGCGTCGTAAGAGAGGCAACCATGGCACTCAATCTGACCCCCCCTGACATCAGCGAGCTGAAACCGCGGATTACCGTCTTCGGCGTCGGTGGAGCAGGCGGCAATGCCGTCAATAACATGATCACTGCCGGGTTGCAGGGCGTCGATTTCGTCGTCGCCAACACCGACGCGCAGGCGCTGACCATGTCGAAGGCGCAGCGCATCGTGCAGATGGGCACCCAGGTGACGCAGGGCCTCGGCGCGGGGTCCCAGCCTGATGTCGGCGCGGCGGCGGCGCAGGAAGTCATCGACGAGCTGCGCGACCATCTCACGGGCGCCAACATGGTGTTCGTCACCGCCGGCATGGGCGGCGGCACCGGCACGGGCGCTGCTCCCGTGATTGCCAAGACCGCGCGCGACATGGGCATCCTCACCGTCGGCGTCGTCACCAAGCCGTTCCACTTCGAAGGCCAGCGCCGCATGCGCACCGCCGAGTCCGGCATCGCCGAACTGCACAAGGTGGTCGACACGCTCCTGATCATCCCGAACCAGAACCTGTTTCGGGTCGCCAACGAAAAGACCACCTTCGCCGACGCCTTCGCGATGGCCGACCAGGTGCTCTATTCCGGCGTCGCCTGCATCACCGATCTGATGGTCAAGGAAGGCCTGATCAACCTCGACTTCGCCGACGTAAGGGCGGTGATGAGGGAAATGGGCAAGGCGATGATGGGCACCGGCGAGGCGACCGGCGAGAAGCGCGCGCTGACCGCAGCCGAAGCTGCGATCGCCAACCCGCTGATCGACGATTCCTCGATGAAGGGCGCGCGCGGCCTGTTGATCTCGATCACCGGCGGCAAGGACCTGACCCTGTTCGAGGTCGACGAAGCCGCCACCCGGATTCGCGAGGAAGTCGACCAGGACGCCAACATCATCGTCGGCGCCACCTTCGACGAATCGCTCGACGGCATCATCCGCGTCTCCGTGGTCGCGACCGGCATCGACCAGTCGCAGATCGCGCGCAACGCGGGCACCCCGGCCGCCGCTGCGGTTGCTGCTCCGGCCGCCGCCACCCCGGCTTCGCCGGACAACCGGCTGGCCGAACTGACCGCTCGCCTGCGCGCCGATAATGCGCGCCTGGCCGAACGCGCCCAGAAGCTCGAGCCGACGGCTGCGCCGCAGATGATT
>NZ_LLXZ01000126.1 GCF_001440395.1 Bradyrhizobium jicamae
AACTCAGGCCGGCAATGAGGATCCAAACACCAAAGCCGACGATTCCGAGCGAGATCGCATAGCCAGCCGCTTTTTCCATGGATCGGCCCAAAAAGGAAAACCGGCATCGATATCGCCTGTACGACTCGCTACGGGCCAAAACGTTCCGGCGTGCGCGGGCGACCGCCGCGGGAATTGAAAAATCACCTGATCCGACTGTTGATAGCCCGCTACCAGCTCAGGTTCGAGCGCTCGCGATTGAGCCGCTGAGAGTAGGCCCGCCGGTCACGCCGGCGGCTCATTGCTCGTTGTCATCGTCCCAACCGCGACGCCAACCGCCGTGACCGTCGCCCCAACTGTAACCGGGACCCCAATAACTTGGACCGTAGCCGTGGCGGCGAGGCCAGTCATCGTCGTCAAATCGATATCGACGATAGTACCCATAGCGACGATAGTAGTTCGGCTGCCACCAGCAACGTCCCCAAGGGTTGCAGACCCAGCCGACCTGTTCCACGCCTGACGTCGGCGCCACGGATGGCGCGATCGGCGTGGCGTTGGCGCCGGTCGCGGCAAACGGGCCGAGCATCGCAGAGGCAAAGATAGCAAGAATCAGTTTTCGCATCTCACGCCGGCGGGTTTTTCATTGGTAACCTACATCGCGAACAACAGGATGCTGATCGCGCTGACCGCCAAGGCCAGCGTGGCGGCAATGGACAATGCAAAGGTCCAGTCGGTCCGCGCCATAAGGTTGATCGTTGATCTCGTTCGAGGCCGCGCGTTGATCTGGATCAAACAGGAATCACGTGCCCATTCGTAAGTCTGAATTAGCCATTCCGGGGGTGACCGGCAGTGGTCGCACTCGTCCTGTACGTGCTATTCCCGCCCAACTAGCCATCGATGCCAGACGCCCGCGCCGCGTTGGGCGGACTAAAAACTCAACCCATCGGGTGTTTTATGTGAACAGCTCGGCGCCGGCCGCAGTGAAGGTCACGAAGGTCCCGGATTCGTGCATTACAAGCGCCGCGCTCGATAGCGAGTTTCATGCCGGTGCCATATTCTGCCGGACTGCCGCCATCGCGAAACAAAAACGGCTCGTTGACCTTCTCATGTGGATGCAGCCTGCATCGGCTCGACAGCGTTGGCGATCTCGAGGATTCGACGCGCGGCTTTTTCCATGTCGGCGGTAGTGTATTTCATGCAGCGGCCTTGTCTTCCTTGTCAGCGCCCCGGGCGACGATCCTTATCGCATCATCGGCCAACGGCCGTTGCAGCGCCTTGGCTTCATCCCACGGCGCGCGCATCCAAATGTCGCGTTCCTCGTCAGTGATCAAGATGACCGGCATGGCCCTCGGATAGATCGGCTCGACCACGGCGTTCGGCGAGGTCGTGAGGAAACCATAGACCAGGTGCGGGCCGGGAATCGGTTTCGACTTGGTACCGCGATCGCCCTTGAACTCGGTCCAGATGCCCGCGAAGCAGGTCAGCGGCCTATCCTCGTTAATCGCGAACCAGACAACATCCTTCTTCTTGGTCTCGGGGTTCGGCTCCGGCGCGTATTCGGCGAAGCTGTTGAACGGCACCAGACAACGGTTTTCCGGCTTCAGCCAGCCGCGCCAGTGCGGCGAGGAGGTATTGCGGATGTTGGTTACCGGCGGTCCGCCTGTGCGTGGCGGTGGCGGCATGCCCCAGCGCATCAGGACCAACTCCCGTTCGCTGCCTGCATTGCGAACGACCGGCGCGGGATAATCGGGAAACACGCCCGGCATCGGCGCGAGGTTGCCGACATAACGGTTCATGACGCGGAACAGCGCGCGAATGGCTTCTTGGTTAGTCGTGATGCTGTAGAGATTGCACATTTGCCGGAACCGCCGCGATACCCCTACAGCCTTTAGTGTGGTGTCGGTCTTTCAGCTTGCGCATGTAGTAGCCATGCGTGTGAATCGCGGCCTTGATTTCCTCGCTAACTTTGGCAACCCGCTTCTTGCTCTTGCGCCATCCTCCTGGAGCAACGGGAGGGATCGGACATCCCTTCTTGACAACGAGCAGCTCACGTCTGGTGTTCAAATACACATCCATATGCCTGCCTCCCTCAAAAGGCTGACCTTATCGCTTAGTGAGCAGAGCATGGGTTACCCAAAGGCAACACCGAGCCGTTGTTGTGCGCCCTCCTAATTTACCGCTCACAGGAAGCGCAGCGAAACGCTTGACCAAGCTGAAGCGATACAGGCCGGATGAGCAGCTAGCTGTCGTGGATTACGCATTGGGATCGCCGCCGCTGAAATATCGGCATGAGCACTAAGACGCGCGAGGTCATCTGGGGCGGCCGGATCATGAGCGCGAAGATGCGCGCCGAAACGACCCGCCAAGAGGCTAGGAAGGCCGCCCGCGCGGCGGATCGAGCCGAGGCGGAAGCATGGTCAATCCGCATGGAAGGCTATGGCGGGCCCGCGCAGCCGAGCCCAACGATTGGCCAATGTCTGAACGGCGGTTACGGCTGGCTGGAGGTCGAGTGCTGCCGCTGCAAGACAAGGGCAAGCATGCCATTAGATGCTATCCACCGGCCGCGTGATACGCCGATCTGGAAGCTAGAGCCGTCGTTCCGATGCCGGTCCTGCGGCACCCGCCGCTACAAGCCGCCTGTCCGCATGATCAAGTTGACCGAGCAGCGGGAGATTACACCGTACAAGTGGGTGCATCCAGATGAAGAGCGGTGAGGTTCGCTTTGCAAGTTGAATCAGACCTTGGTGTCAGTGCCTTGCATGGAGGCTAATGACCCGTTGCGGACATTTCAGCCTTGCGTCCGATCTGAGATATCGTGCAGCCTGCGAGGATAACTCCATCGGCCTTTTTAGAACCAAGGATATTTGCCAATGCCAATACCTACGCCAAACACCCGTGGAGCAGAGTTTTGGAACAGCACCATGGGTCACTCATGGGTTGCGCAGCAAGCCGTGATCAGTGACGTCTTCACGTCAGTCACGAGCGTCAGCTTAGATGCCGCGGCCGCAAAGCCGGGCGAGCACGTGATCGACATCGGATGCGGCACCGGCGACACGCTGTTGGCCTTTGCCAGGGTTGTTGGGCCATCAGGCGCTGTGTTAGGCGTCGATGTCTCGGTCCCGATGCTTGACTTCGCCAAACATCGTGTCGCCGAGGCGACACTTAGCAATGCCGCCTTTGCGCTGGCCGACGCGATGAGCTACGCCTTCGAACCGCGCTGGGCGGATCTAGTTTATTCGCGATTCGGCGTGATGTTCTTCGATGACCCAATCAGGGCCTTCACCAATATCCGCAGCGGCATGAAGGCAGGCGGGCGGCTGGTGTTCGTCTGTTTTCGGGCCATGCCGGAGAGTCCGTGGTTTCGCGTACCGATCGAGGCTGCACGGCCGCATGTGCCGCCTCAGCCGCCGGTGGATCCATTGGCACCGGGGATGTTTTCGCTCGCGAACGAGGAGCGCCTGCGTGGCATCCTGACTGGGGCTGGGTTTCGCGAAGTGGCGCTCAAGGCGACCGATGTGCCGATTGACGGTAAGGACACCAAGCAAAGCATGGCATTCATCACGCAGGCTGGCCCGTTGCCTGCGCTGCTCGAAAATGCCTCGGGCGAGCAACGGATACGCGCCACAGAAGCGGTTTGCAACGCGCTCGCTGCAAATATCGGAGCAGACGGGCGCGGCCTGCATGTGGGTCTGTGGCTTGTGTCGGCGTTAGCCTAGCGAAGCCAATCCGCCTCAAAGAGCAGCTTTGCCAAGTCTGCTCGTGATGCTGTGGACGGCTCCTCCACGGGCACGAGAG
>NZ_LLXZ01000127.1:0-13028 GCF_001440395.1 Bradyrhizobium jicamae
TGGGGAAGGAAGGACTCGAACCTTCGAAGCCATACGGCGGCTGATTTACAGTCAGCTCCCTTTGCCACTCGGGACACTTCCCCGTCCGTCAGCGTCAGGAACCAGCCGCCCGAGTGGCGGAGGACCGGACCATGGATGACGCTGAGGCCGAAAGCGCGGATCGAACCGGCTGCGGCCGGCGCGTTTATGGGCGAAGGGGGGTGGCAAAGTCAACCAACGCGGACCACCAAAAACGCGCTTCGGAGGGCCAAATTGCCATATTCGGGCCCCCGTGACACAAGCGTCGCATGAGCGATCGCGACCGAAAGCCGCCGTTCCGCCGTGGCGGCGGCAAACCCTTCGAAAAAGGGCGGAAATTCGCCCGTCCGCCGGGCCGGCGCGACCGGGAATCGAGCCCGGACGGCCCCGTGATTCTCTATGGCTGGCACACCGTCTCGGCCGCCCTCGCCAACCCGGAACGGCAGATCCGAAAATTGTTCCTGACCGAAAACGCCGCCCGGCGGCTGGCGGACGAAAATATCGACACCCGCGTTCTCCCCGAGATCGTCCGGCCGAGCGTGATCGACCAGCGGCTCGGCCCCGACGCGGTACATCAGGGCATGCTGGCTGAAGCCGAGCCCCTGCCCTCGCCCGATATCGATGCGCTGCCGCAAGAAGGCATCGTGCTGGTCCTCGACCAGATCACCGATCCGCACAATGTCGGCGCGATCATGCGGTCGGCGGCGGCGTTTGCGGTGAAAGCGATCGTCACCACGGCCCGGCACAGCCCGGAGGCCACCGGCGTGCTGGCGAAATCCGCCTCGGGCGCGCTGGAACTGGTGCCGCTGGTGACGGTGCAAAATCTTGCGCGCGCGCTGACCGAGTTGAACGACCGCGGTTTCATGACGGTCGGGCTGGACAGCGAGGGGACCGAGGACCTCGGCGCCGTGGCGCTACAGCAACCGCTGGCATTGGTGCTGGGCGCCGAAGGCAAGGGATTGCGGCAACTGACCCGCGAGACCTGCCGCGTGGTGGCGCGGCTCGATATGCCCGGCGAGATCAAGAGCCTGAACGTGTCGAACGCCGCAGTGCTGGCGCTCTACATCGGCGCTGTCAGGTTGGGCCTGATGAAATAAGGAACGCCCGCTCGCGGCACGCGAACGGGCGTCGAAGCTTTCAAGCTACGATCAGATCAGTAGTAGCGGCGCAGCACGCGCTGACCGCGATAATAGCCGTAGCGGTTTGCGCGATAATACGGACGGTTGTAGCCATAGCCGTAGCCGGAGATCGAACCTTCGCGATAAACGGGATACGGCGCGAAATTGCCGGGACCGGAATAGGTCGGGCCCTGATTGATCCAATAATACTGCTGCTCCGGATCGGGCAGACGCTCGCGGACGCCGCAGGGGTTGCAGCCGTAGCCATAGCCATAGCCATAGCCATAGGCTGCGACCGGGGCGACATAGACCGGCGCTCCGCAAGGGGCGTAATAACCGCAGGCCATCGCGGGTGCTGCGGCCATGACGGCCACCGCCGCCACCAATCCCTTAAGTATCTGACGCATTATTCTCTCCTGTTGAAGTTTTCGTTGTCGTAATTTTCTCAGCGCGGACGGCGGTGCGGCCATCGTCGATCATCCCGCGGCGCGTAGATGATCTCGGGCGGATCGACGGGCACGTTGGATTGTGCCGGCAGCGGCGCGGACTGCACCGACCAGGACTGGTGATAGCTTTCGGCCGGCTGCGGCAACCGACGGTTGGCCGGCGGCTCGATTTCGAGGCGCCCATAGCCGGGCATGCGGCCGGCGCTCGGATAATAGCGACCGACCTGCGGGACCGGATCGATATAGCGGCCACCATAGATGGTCGGCTGGACCTGGTTGCCCTGACCCAGACCCCACTCGCCCTCGACCACCGCGTAGGAGGCATCGACGCCATTAATGATGATGGGAACTCCAGGACGGCCCGGAATCACGAACTCGAAGGCGCCGTTGGCAACGGCGGACGACGTCGTCGCGATGAAAAGTGCCAGTGTGACGCCAATGCGCATCGCTCGGGACCCGGTTTTCCTCACGTCCCAATTTAATCCAACCCGTCATTTCAAGGGTTAAGGCGGCCGGCCAAACTGCCGGTAAGGCTAACGCAAAAGCGTGTAGCGCCGCTCAATTGCGAGAAATGGCGCTATCCAAACGTTAACGCCTGGGGATCGGAAGGCCGCCCCCGGAGATCGGCCGCGCTCTCGATTGTCATTTGCGCTGACATATCGCACCATCCCGCCCTCTCCCACTGCTTCCGGACTCCAGCCGAAATGCCTGAGATGACGACCAAAACGCCTGCGAAGAACGTGCTCTGGATCATGTGCGACCAGCTTCGCTACGACTATCTCGGCTGCACCGGGCACCCCGTTCTGAAGACGCCGAACATCGACGCGATGGCCAGGCGCGGCGTGTTGTTCAGGAACGCCTATGTGCAGTCGCCGATCTGCGGCCCGTCACGGATGTCGTTCTATACCGGCCGCTACATGCGCTCACACGGCTCGCACTGGAACGGTTGGCCGTTGCGCGTCGGCGAGCCCACACTCGGCGATCACTTAAAGAAGATCGGCGTGCGCAACGTGCTGGTCGGCAAGACGCATATGGCGCCGGACCTGGAGGGGCTGAAGAATCTCGGCATCCCCGCCGACTCGATCATCGGCGTGCACGTATCCGAATGCGGGTTCGAGCCCTATGAGCGCGACGACGGCCTGCATCCGACGGGACGGCCACGGCCGGCCTACGACAATTATCTGCGCCAGCATGGCTATGACGCTGACAATCCCTGGGAGCACTGGGCCAATTCCGGCGCGGCCGATGACGGGTCCTTGCAAAATGGCTGGCTGCTGGTTCACGCCGACAAGGCCGCGCGCGTGCCCGACGAACATTCCGAGACGCCCTACATGACGCAGCGCGCGATGGAATTCATCGCGGAAGCCGAGAGCGACGGCAGGCCATGGTGCCTGCATCTGTCCTACATCAAGCCGCACTGGCCCTATATCGCGCCGGAGCCCTACGCCAGCATGTATGGGCCGCAGGACGTGCAGCCGGTGATCCGCTCGCAGGAGGAACGCGCCAACGCGCATCCGGTGTTCGCCGCCTATATGGACATGCGCTACTCCCGCAACATGTCGCGCAACGAGGCGCGCGAAAAAGTCATTCCGACCTATATGGGCCTGATCAAGCAGATCGACGACCAGATGGGCGTGCTGATGCAATTCCTCGAAGCGCGCGACCTGCTCGACAGCACCATGATCGTGTTCACCTCCGACCATGGCGACTATCTCGGCGACCACTGGATGGGCGAGAAGGATCTGTTCCACGAACAGTCGGCCAAGATTCCGCTGATCGTGATCGATCCCTCAAGCGCTGCCGACGCTACGCGCGGCACGGTGAGCGACGCGCTGGTCGAGGCGATCGACCTGGCGCCAACCTTCCTCGACTATCTTGGCTCAACGCCGCCGGATCACATCCTGGAAGGACGCTCGCTGCTGCCGCTCCTGCATGGCAACAAGCCTGCCGACTGGCGCAAGGTGGTGTTCTCCGAATACGATTACGCCATGCAGGACGTCCGCGTGATGCTGAACCAGCCGATCGATCGCTGCCGCCTGTTCATGGTGTTCGACGGCCGCTGGAAATTCATCCACGCCTCCGGCTTCCGGCCGATGCTCTACGATCTCGAAACCGATCCGCAGGAATTCGTCGACCGCGGCGCCGATCCTGCCTGCGCCGACATCGTGGCGCGCCTGCAAGCCGAACTGTTCGACTGGGCGCTGCATGCGAAGATGCACGTCACCACGCCGAACGCGAAGATCGCGGCCTATGCTGCCCAGCAATTACAGGTCAAGAACGGCGTGCTGATCGGCATCTGGGACGAGGCGGAACTCGGCGCGATCAGGGAGCGGATCGGGATGAAATCGTGAGCGACCGGTCCCGCCCGCGCCAATTATTTATTCTGGCAAAACCATCTAGGAAACCTCGGTGTTGCGGCGGCGACACGTCGTGTTGGTAAATTGCGGCCGCTCATGCCACGTTTATTGCGGCTCCGAGCGCGCGGGCGCTACGGTCGCTCGCGGAACACCTTGCAACCCTTCGAGGAGCGCAATGAAGCCCTATCGCGGCAATATCGGATCTGTCGGCTGGTCACCCTTTTCCGGCCGGACATCGTGGCGGCGACTGCACGCGATCGCCATTGCGGCCTTGCTGCTCCTGCCGATCGGCGCAACTTCCGCGCCTGCCGCGCCGAATTCCGCGTCGGCAGCTTCAACTGCCCACGTCTATCTGCTCCGCGGGGTGCTCAATATCTTTTCGCTGGGGCTCGACGACATCGCGGCACAATTGCGGGCGCAGGGTATCCCGGTCACCGTTGCGAACTTCGCCTCGTGGTCGTCGCTCGCCGACGAAGCCGCGATCGCGTACAAGAGCGGCCGGATCAAGACCATTATTCTGGTCGGCCATTCCTCGGGCGCGACTGCGCTGCCCGACATGGTCGCCAAGCTGGATCAGCTTGGCGCTCCCGTGAAGCTGGCCATCGGCCTGGATTCGGTGTTCCGCACCAAGCTCTCGGGGCGCGTGGGACGCTACGTCAACTTCTACATCGCCAACGGCAATGGCGAGCCGGTTGCGAAGACCGCGCAGTTCCAGGGCAAGCTCGAAAATATCAATGTGCAGAGCGTTCCCGGCGTCGGGCACATGTCGATCGAAAAGAACCAGATCATGCAGCGGAAGGTGATCAGCGAGATCGACGCTGTCGTCTTCGGCCGATCTGCACCCGCTTCGAGGGCGCCGAAGCCGCGGCAGCCTGGAGCGGCAGATGCGGTGGGATCAGGCACGGCACGCGCCGCGGCGGTACGCCAGTAGTACAAGCGCCGTCGCTGAAGCGACGAATGCCGCAAATTCTGCCGATTCCTCGACGATAGATCACCCCCGAGAGCGCCGGGTGGCGCGGCCCGCCGGCATTCAGGGTCAGGCGTAGCTTTACGCCTAAATCGCGAGCGGAATGTAAATGAGAAGTCCGACGCAGATTGCGGCGGAGATGATCCGTACGGCCCTTGCCGCCTGCATCTTGTCGGCGGCTTGCAATCTTGCGGTCGCCGATCCGGTCGCGCGCACGGCCACGGCTGTCGCAACCGTCGCTCCTGACGCGCCCCCCGCCGCGATCCAGCCGCAAGCACGCGTCTACCTGTTCCGCGGCGCGCTCGGCCCGATCTTTTCGCGCGGGATGGACCGCTTGACCAAGCGCCTGCAGGAAGCCGGCATCCGGGCCGACGTCTACGAATTCACCATTTGCCGGCTGATCGCGGATCAGGCCATCCGCGATTACCGTGATAATGGCGCTCCGATCGTCCTGATCGGTCATTCGATGGGCGGACTGTGCGCCCTGACCTTCGCCCGGATACTGAAATCCGAAAACATCTCGGTAAGCCTGGTGGTCACCGTCGATCCAGCCCACGCAAGTCCGAAGGTGCCGCTGAACGTCGAGCGCTTCATCAACATTTTCCTGTCCGACAGCGTATTGGGCGGCGGCGATGTGGTGGCCGAGCAGGGTTATCAGGGGCACTACGCGAGCTTCGATTTGAAGCAGCACGAGGAAGTCACCCACATCAACATCGACAAGATGGATTCCGTCCATGAGCAATTGGTGACGGCAATTACACAGCTTCCGTCGACGCCGTTGCCGCCCAAGGGAGAGGCGCTGCCGCTGCGCTACGTCGTTCCTCCCGATGCCCCACTGGAGCTGTGGGACAGCGGGACGCAGCAACTCGCCCGTTCGGGCGACACCTTGCAGCGGCTTGCGGCACTCAACCACGTGCCGCTGTGGTCGCTTACCCAGGCCAATCAATATTCTGACGGTGCGCCGCTGGCAGTTGGCCAGCGCGTCCTGATTCCGCGCCGTCTCACGCCGCCTGCCGCGACACCGGCGGCGGCGCGACCGAAACGATAGATTGCGGCGTCAGGTGGGCCGCAGGAACGGAATCAGCATCGGGACGCGACGGCAATACGATCCATAGGCATCCGCGCCGAGTTCTGCCGTGAGGAAACCCTCCTCCATCCGGGCCTTCAACCCCATCCCGAGCGAGATCAGCGCCGCACCGAGTATCGCAGTCACGGTTCCGACCGCGATACCTGTCACTAGCATCCCCGCAATCAGCCCCGTATAGATCGGGTGGCGCACCATGCCATAGGGACCGGTATCAATGACCTGATGGCCCTCCTTGTGCGTGATCGCGTTCGACCAGAAACGCCCGAGATGAATTCTCCCCCACCAGGTGAACGAGATCCCCACAAGGACAAGGCACGCCAGCACGTAGATGCCAGCGCTGCCAAACTGCCAGAGCGGCTTTTCCCCCAGGACCTTTCCGGTCAACGGCAAGAAGAGAATTGCTCCCATGTAAATGAGAGAGCGGTACTTGAGCGAGTCCGAACTCATCACATTCTTCCTGGTCTGCCCGGACCAGAACGATGCGGCGACCCAACTGATGACCCACAAGATCCAGATGATGGCGAGCAACTGTGTGGGCCACGTCGTGGTCCAGCCACTAAAGACGAAAGCCAACCATTGACTGGGATCATTCAGCATGTCGCGGACCATCTTTGCGCGTTTGGATCAGCCGCCGATCCGGCGCTCGACATGAAACGGTCGAGAGCGAGTGCTCGGCGTTGAGTCCCATTCGGGTTGATTGTTTCCGGCATCAAGCAGATGCGCAATGGTTTCACGCAATACGGGTTCGACGGGACCCGGCGCATAGCCCAGCTCTCGTTGCGCTCTTTCGATCGACAAGGCACCTGCTCGCATTGCGATACGAACGCCCTCGGCCGTGCCGGACGGCGGCCGGCGCGTCACATAATCGGCGATGAACTCCAGCGTTGCCGTGACCATTTCGGCGACCTTGCCGTTCACGTGAATGCACCGGACGCGACGGCCGCTGACCTCCGCCATGAGCTCGAGAACGCGTCTCAGCGGTATGCTTTCGCCACCGAGCACGTAGCGATGTCCGGCGCGTCCGCGCTCCATGGCCAGGATCAGCCCTTCGGCGGCGTCGCGCACGTCGACGAGGTTCACCACAAAATCAAGATGCAATTGAAGACGGCGGTTGAGGAAATACCGGAGCATCGCCGTCGGCGGGGTAACGTTGTGGTCATAAGGCCCGACCGGCATGGTCGGACAGCCGATGACGACCGGGTATCCGGATGCGGCTGCCTGCATTGCGAACCGGTCGGCGAGCATTTTTGAGCGCGTATACGGACCCGGCATGTCGTCCGGCAGGAATGCATCGTCGTCGACGGGAGCCATCGATGGCGAAGCACGGAAGAGAATGGACTCCGTCGAGCAGTGCAGGAAGCGCTTGATGCCGCGCTTGCGCGCCGTCTCAATCACGACCTCGGTGCCGCCGAAATTGACGGTATGAAAATCGGCCTTCCGTGGCAGCCACATCCCCGGCAGGCCGGCCAGGTGATAGACCTCTTCGATCCCGTCCATCGCGCGGTCCACCAGGTCCCGATCAAGCACCGATCCGCTGACGTGCTCAACCTGCGCCAATGCGCGAGGAAGCGGCTGAAGATCGAGCACCCTCACCTGCTGCCCCCGCGTGACAAGCGCCGAGACGAGATGCTTCCCGATAAATCCACTACCGCCTGTGACCAGTATGCGCGTCATGCTACGGGGTGCACTCAAGCTGAACGATTCGAGATCAAGATGCAGCACCTTGCGGCTGCCCTTGGATAATGATGGCGAGATCGCGACGAAAGCCCAACGCGATAAACAGCTTCGCCATGACGAACATTGGGCCCAGCAACAGGTGAGTCGGATTGTCGACCAGCGCCGGCTGCCGCCCCTCGAACACGCGGTGTCCGATAATCTGCGATGCGACGCCGATGACAATCAGGATGGCCGTAAGTGACCACATGCCTACAGTCGTCGTTTGACCAACGATTACGGCAGCGGCCGAGAGCAACGCGACCGCAGCCACAAGGATTCCTGCGCCAAGCGCGAAGTCGAGCAAGAACCAATAGATGAGCACCGGTATGACAGCAATGCTTGCCGCGCTGGTCTGGATCCCGAATACCGTGATCGGCCACAGGCTGAGCGGAAGGATTGCGGCCAGAAACAGGAACACGATGCCGAAGACATGCATCGCGCAGTTCCAAGGGTCACGATGATATTCAACGTAATCCGCAAGCTGCCGCCGAAAATATGAACCCATGCGGTGCTTATCCTTTACGCTCGGCAGATGCGCTAGATGGGGTCAACCGAAACCCCGGCGCACCTGCCTCGATGGCCAACTCCCATCAGAGAAATAATGGTAGCTAAACTCGGGAATCATCATCAAGTCAAAGCGCGCGGCAGGTTTCGGGGCCCATCGCGCACGAATACCAGCATTGACAAATCATGCAGTAATTCAGGCGATTAGCACCCACATTCCTCGGGAACCGGCGCCTACTGCGATAATTTCCCGCAGGTGTGGCCGTTCAGCGAGCAGCCCTGACCGCCTCGCTATTCCACGCGGCGCCGCCGCAATTCCGATCACGCTCTCGTTCGGCGACGCGACGAGGTAAGGCAACCGATGCTGGCTCACTGCGCCGAGCCGGATCTCGCTGCGATCCGCGCGCATCGCGGCACTAGGTGCAATGAACATTCATTGCCATGATGGTGAACATGCATTCAAGAAAGTTTCTCGGTGTTCCCTGCAACAGGCCAAGGCGGGATTCGTTTTACTCGCGGTAACAACGAGTGGAGAGGAACAATGAGAAAGCTCTCATACGTGCTGGCCGCGTTGGCGACCGTCGCCATCGGTGCGCCCACGGCCGCAAGCGCAGGCGGATTCGGCGTCTATGTGGGTGGCGATCGGGATTACTACGGCGACCGTTACTTCGGCGGTCCCCGCTTCGGGTTCTATCAACACGATCGCGGCCTGCATCGCGGATGGTATCACCGCAACTATTATGGCGACCGAGGCGTCGTCATCCGGCGTCATTACTGGGATGACTAGTGAAGACGCCGACCAGTGAAAATGGCCCCTTCAGAGGGGCCATTTTTTGGTCTGATGCCGATCTCCTAGTTCGTAATCTTGTAGCCCGTCTCTTTCACGATCGGCTGCCAGAAGGCGGTGTTGGCGGCGAGTTCCTTGGTCAGGCCTTCCGGCGTCGAGCCGACCGGGATCAGGCCGATGGCGCCGAGCTTTTCCTTGACCTCGAGCTTGGCGAGCGCGGCGGCGGCGGCCTCGCTCAGCTTTTTCGCAAAATCCGGCGAAGCGCCCGCCGGCAGCCACATGCCGTACCAGGCATCCGCCACCAGATCGACACCGCTCTCCCGCAGCGTCGGCGCTTCCGGCAGGAACGGCGAACGCGCCGCGCTGCCGACCGCGAGAATGCGGACGTTGCCGGCGCGATGCTGCGGGATGGCGTCGGTCAGCGTGGAAATCGCGAACGGCATGTGGCCGCCGACGAGGTCGTTGATGATCGGCGCGCTGCCGCGATAGGCCACGCGGGTCAGCTTGATGCCGAGCGCCTGCTCGAGCCGCGAGCCGGTAAAGTGCGGAATGGTGCCGTTGCTGGGCACGCCGAACGTCGCCTTGTCCGGATTGGCTTTCAGCCAGGCGACGAACTGCTTGAAGTCCTTGACCTCGGCAGGCACCGCCGTGCCGACGAACACGCAGAACTCGAAGCGCGTGAGCTGGCTGACCGGAACGAAATCCTTTGCCGCATCGAAACTCGGCGTGGTCTCGACCATCGGCAAGAGATACATCGTCGGCCCCGTGGTCACGAGGATGGTGGTGCCGTCGGGAGGAGCCCCCTTCACTGCCTTGATGCCGATCAGCCCGTCGCCGCCGGTGCGGTTCTCGACGATGATGTTGCGGTCGAGCAATGGCGCGATGTGCTGCGCCAGCAGCCGGCAAAGCGCGTCACCGCCGCCGCCGGCCGCAAACGGAAAGATGATCCTGGTCAGCGGCCCTGTCTGCGCGAACACCTTGCCCGTCATCGCGGCAAACAAACATGCGGCGCTTCCGGCCAGAAAATCTCGGCGCTTCATCCTGTCTCCTCCCAACACTTATAATTCGTTCACCGGCCTGTACGCCGACACGGGCCGGCCTCAGGCCAGCACCGTCTCGACTACCGTCATGATTCCGATCGCGACGGTGGCAAGGCCGACGGCTCCCTGCAGGCCGCGGTTAGCCCAGGTAAGCGAGCGGGCTGAGACCACAAGCGGCACCGCGATCACCGCCGACAGCGCGCCCATACCGATCATCGAGCCGACCCCGAACAGCGCGATGTAGCCGAGGCCTGCGGCGGGGCTGGAAGCCTGCGCGACCGTGAGCACCAGAAGCGCGGCCGAGCCCGCCATGCCGTGCATCAAGCCGACCAGCAGGGTGCGCCAGCGAAAGCCATGGGCATGCGCGTGGGCGTCGCGCGCATGCGGTGCGGTTTCGCCAGCATGGCTATGGGCATGGAAATGCACCGTGCCGTCGTCATGGCCGTGCCGGTGGAAATGCACGCGGTCGCGCCACAGCCGCCACAGCACATGCGCCCCGAGGCCGATCAGCATCACGCCGACGGCGGTCTCCATCGGCCGGGCCACGTCGTCCGGGATCGCGCGGCCGAGCAGGATGGCGATCCCGGCAAAGACGAACAGAGTGAGCGTGTGGCCGAGTCCCCAGGTCAGCCCGTGCTTGACGATGTCGGCGACATGGCTGCGGCGCGCGGCAATGCTGGAGACGGCAGCGATATGATCGGCTTCGAGCGCATGCTGCATGCCCAGCAAAAACCCCAGCCCCAGAACTCCGAACATACGCCCCCTGCTCGCTCTATCAGTTGAAGTCCGGCTCAAAGCCGGACGTCTCATTTGGATTTTTGCCCGCATCTTCTTCACGCGCACCGGTAACCCGCCCGCGGATCAAGTCCGAGGCAGGCTTCGCTCGAAAACGCCATGAAATACCAGCCGGAAGTCTTTGTCAGGTCAAGACGTCATCGAACAGGCTTTTCATCGACGCCCGGGAGCGGCGGTCGGCCTGCTCGTTGTAGAGCGCGGCCCGGATGATCGCGCCGTCGGCGGCCGGTGGAGATCGCACAACCGAAATCGCAAATCTCACGCCGAATCGCGGCATCACGCTGGTTTGACAAGGCGCGCGCGCCTGCCGCGGAACGATCAAGCGCATGCACGCTTAGCTCGCGTCCCCCGCAATGGAGTATCCCCCATGACAAGATATGGAGTGCTGGCCGCCGCGATCTTCGCTTCCGCGCTGGCAACCCCTGCCCTCGCGCAGCAGGTCATCTACAATCCCGGCTATTGCGCGCAGTTCTATCCGAACGCCAACTGCCAGAACCGTGGGCCGGGAAGCCCTTATAGCGGCAGCTACTACCAGCGTCAGGCCTATCAGGACCGCGTCTGGCGCAACAGCTATAACCGCCATGACAACAGTGGCTTCTGGCCCGGCGATGTCGCGGCCGGCGTCGTTGGCGGTGCGGTCGGCACGGCGGCGGCGATTGCCACCGCTCCGGCCGCCATCGCCGCCCCGATCGGCGGCGACGAATACGCCCGGCGCAACGGCTTTGTCTGCACCCCCGGCACCTGGTTCCGCGGCGAGGACGGCCGCAGGCACATCTGCCAGTGAAACCAGCCGAATCGAGCACGAAAGGCGGCTGAAGGGCCGCCTTTTTCATGCGTGGCCAGCGGCGAGTGAATGCGGGGTTCTAGCCCTTTGCGGACAAGTCTGGTATTCGAGCCGCGAAGATCGGACCCAGAGCGGTGAACCATTTCACGCTCGCCCATCGCTTCAAATTCGCCGGCTTAGCTCAGCGGTAGAGCAGCGGTTTTGTAAACCGAAGGTCGGGGGTTCAATCCCCTCAGCCGGCACCACGACCCAAGTCTCGAGGCTTCAGGCGCAAATCTCAAGGCACGCAGCACTTCGCGTTCTTGCGCCCACTCCCGACAGCAGAGCTTTCCTTGCCGGGAAGAAGCCGCCGCTCGCGCGGTACGCTCCGAATCACGGGATGCAGGTGTCCTGAAAAAGTAAAAACCTCCGGCAGGGCATTGCCGGAGGTTTTGGAGGTTTATCATGAAGGAGTTTTGGCCCCCTCAGGATCAACAGGCAGCCAGCTAGCGACCGGTTACCGTGGGACCATATTAGATTATATAGTTACATGAGTAAATCACATTTTTTCATTCTTTATCGTTTCCAGACTTTGTTTGACGGACCCGCCGATCTCCTTCTGCCCTCTGCGCGCCAATTGATGCCGGGCCGGCACTTGCAAAGATGACCATCAGCCAAAGAAAAATCCCCGGCAGTTGCCTGCCGGGGATTCTCCGAGTGTTTCAAGTCTTTCGGGATCAGAAGTTACGCTGAGCGCGAACGTTCAGGAACACAGTGCTCTGGTCCTTGAACTCGTACAGAGCGGTCGGCTTCGGAGCAGTCGCCGTGAACGTCGAGCTTCCCGTCATCTTCTGGTCGAGGAAGAACGCGCCGACTTCAGCCGAGAACGTCAGGTTCTTGACGGGAGTCCAGCGGGTGACCACACCAACCTGGGCAATGTTGAAGTCCGGGTTACAGGTGTAGTTGCCAGCGTTGTTGCCGACAGCAGCCTGACCGCCGTGGGTTGCCGCGAACATGGCGCAGTATGCACCCTTGGCAGTGGTGGTGCCCAGACCGTTGATGTTGTCGTTGGTGCCGCCGTCATAACGGACGGAGGCGTAGCTGCCCCAGAGGCTGGTCGACCAGTAGGGATCCCAGTTGTGGTTGAACGCACCACGGATACCCCAAGCCGAGGTCAGGATGATGCCGCCCGTACCGCCAGCGCCCGGCAGGAAGACGCCGTCAGCCGAGTTGCCGAAGCCAACGCTCTGGTAGCCGTTGGCAATGCCGGTGTTGCCGTACATCGCGAAGTTCGGCGAGCCGCCGCTGGTCGAGATCACGGCCTTGGTGGCACCCTTGGCGTAGGTGGCGTCGATCTTGATGTCGTCGCCTGCGCCGGTCGGGAGGTTCTTGATCTGCAACGCAGCCGTCACAGCACCGCCCCACTTGTC
>NZ_LLXZ01000127.1:13038-80939 GCF_001440395.1 Bradyrhizobium jicamae
GCCGGAGATTTCCGACAGGTTGGTCGGAGCGCCGCCGGCGCCGACGGTGTTGTAGGTGGCGCTCACGAGGTGAGCCATACCTGAAATCTGGAACAGACCCCAAGCCTGGTCGACGCGGATGTTACCGACGATGTCGGGAGCACGAACGCCGCTGTAGGTGTTGGTGCCGGTGCCGTTGACATTGATGCCGTTAGCCAGATTCCAGACAGCGGTGCGGTTGAAGACGGACGGATCATCGAGACCGATGGTGCCCGACACGCCGTTGCCGAACTGCGCGGTGTACTGGATGTTGTTGACGCCGGTGACGTAGTCCGGGCCGCCCATCAAGTACGAGTTGTTGTTGCCCGGATAGCCGTTCCAAGGCGTCGCGTAGGCCGAAGCCGACTTACCGAAGGTGAAACCAGCGAACTGGATGAACACCATTTCAACCGCGACGTAACCGCCGCCAGCCGTCGAGAGCAGCGCGTTGTTGAGCGGCGCGCCCGTGGTCGTGGCAGTGCCCGGGTTGGTCGTTCCGAAGTTCTGGAACTGGAAGTCGCCCTGACCGAAGGTGCGGACAACGCCGTATTCGGTGGCGGTGCGGGTATCAACCGTCAGCGCCATGCGAGAACGGGAGAGGAAGTAATCGCGGTAGCGATTGCCCTGGCCGCCGTCGCCGTTATAGAACGGGCCGCCGTAGACGCCGCCGTTGAACGTGGTGTCAACGCGCAGATAACCACCCAGCTTGATGCAGGTGTCGGTGCCCGGGATGTAGAAGAAACCCGCACCATACAGGGAGCAGATCCTCACGTACTCGACCGCTTTGGCCTTGACCGGAAGATCCGCCGCCTGTGCCCCGCTCATGGCGATCAGACCCGCCGCTGAGCCGAGAACAAGGCTCTTGATCATATTCATGTTAAACCTCCAAGTTGCTCTCTGTAGAACGAGGGCGGACCTGACTGATCCCCCAGAGGACAGCCCGCCCTCGTCCTTAAAAACCGCTCCAGTCGCTTCGCGCCTTCGGACACACCCGCATGAACGCGAGGGACTTAAGCGAACCACCAAAACGGAACGATCGAGGACCCCCCTGACCGTCTCAAGAACTATGCATGCGCAACTTACGTAATCAAAATACTTTATGAACTCAGTTATCTCTATCCGACACGACTGTGTCGCGACGGCAACACCGCCGGGGGCGCGACGTTGTGTCTGAAGACCACTCCAATTGGATGATTTCGTTATTAAATCTGCTAAGCTGCTTCCCGTAGACCTTGGGACGGGACGCAGCCATGAAACAGGACCCACGCAAGGGATCGGACTCGTCGAACCGCGCCAAACGCGGAGAATCGAATGAGGCCGGCGGGAAGAATCACGACATCGCCCGGCAATTCGCCTGGGAGATTGCCGCCATCAACGTGCACCTCCAGGAGATTCGCTATTTCTGGGCAAAAGCCCTCGGCATCAGCGGCCCGCAATGGATGATCCTGATGGCCCTGGCCGATCTGGACCAGGGAGAGGGCGTATCTGTGAAGGTGGTGTCAAAGATGCTCCACGTTGACCCGTCCTTCGTAACGACCCAGTCGAAAATGCTCGAGAAGAAAGGCTTCATGCGCCGGAAGGCATCGGAGGAAGATGCCAGGGTCGTGCAGATGTCCCTGACAGACAGGACCTATAAACACATCGCAAGCCTGGCTGCTCAGCAGGAAGAGCTCAACAATTTCATCTTCGCGGAGTTCAGCGACCGTGAACTCAGCGAGTTTACCAGCAAGCTCGCGGCACTGAAGGACCGCCTTGAGAAGGCCAGCCTGAGGGTTGCCATAGGCATATGAATAGCTGCGGCCCGACTAACGCGGGGTGCTTTTTCTTCGAAGCGTCACCCCGTTTTATCTAACGCGGCCCTGCGGTCCGGGTCAGTTCGTTGCCACCTTGAGGCGATCGGCCATCCAGTCGAAAATGAACTCGTTGGCGAGCGTGGGATTGTCGCTATGCCCCTGCGCGGCAGCGGTTTCAGAGCCTTCGAAGATTTTTAGTGAAATGTCGGACTGATCGACCTTCAACCGTTCGAACAGACTGGTCGCGTGGTCGCTTTCGAGCCAGCCCTCCGCGCCCAAGGTAATCAGGATCGGGCAGCGGAATTTTCGCCCGAACCTGACGCCGCCAGGTCCTGCATTCCCGGAGTTGCCCGACGGGAAACGGTCCATCAAAAAAGCCCGCTCCTGCATATCCCAGATTCCACCGTCGCAAACCGCCGCGGCGAAACGATTGTCGAGAGCGACGCCGCGCGCCACGAAGGAAGATCCTGCGCCGTCGCCCAGAATTCCTATCCGGTGCTCGTCGATATCATCCCTCGTCGCGAGGTAGTCCATTACGTGGCTGATCGACGTTTCCAGGTCGGGGCGGCCGACGACGTCTTCGAATTTGGCGCTCGCGTCCGAGCCAAACAGATCCACCGCCAACAGCGACATTCCCCGCTCGCGCGCGTAGCGCGCGACCTTGAAGAGATATTCCTCCTTGCGATGCCCCGGGTCGCCCATGCATATGACGGCAGGGCTTCGACCAGTTGCGGCCGCCGGCAAAAAATAGCCTTCGAACGTGTGGCCTTCCAGCCAGGGAATCGCCACGATCTCGCCGGCAGGCGTCAAATGCGAGATGTAGCGACGGGCGCAGGTTCGCATGGCCTCGATTGCGGCCTGCTGCCTCTCATCGGCGATATCGAATGCGAACGCTGACGCTTGATAGTAATTGATGGCGCGGAGCCAATTGCTTTGTGCGGTCAGTACATGACCCTGCTCCAGGGAAGCGTTGGCGCGCGCATTATTGGCTTCCGCCATCCTCGTCCATTCCCGATACCAGGACTCGCCGCCATCGCTTGGATCAATTCGGCCAGCGGCAAGGAAGCATTCCGATATCAACGAGCCGCCTTCCTGAGCCATACCGAGCAGCTTCATGAACTCGATCGAGAAGTCTTCGTAGTCAGGCCATTGAACCCAACCTCCGGCCCCAAAATGAACTTTCATGTCAGTAACAGAATCCGCACAGCGGCAGCTCAACCTGCCGATTTTATCCTGTGGTATAAATGCAACCGTTATATGTCTGCAAGCATACATATGGATAATCGCCCGGCGCCAGCCGACGCCCCGCCCCGCAATTTTGTTGGGCAACTCATCATCGGAACCAGGCCTGCAACCGGTAAAAGCTCGGCAGCTACCCGCTCGTTAAGAGTGTAATTCGAGCATGATTCTCGGATTGCGCCCCTGCTCCGCGTAACGCTGACGCACGCGGAACCACGGCCGATCCATTACGTTTTCTTCCCATGAGAATTCGCGAAGAAGACTGCAACATGGTTCTGCTGGCTGCCGTCACATTGGTCAGCGTGGCAATTGCTGGCGGCGTGATGCTGCTCGGCTTCGACGAAAAGCCGGCTCGGCTCGCCGATCGAATAGCCCGCGTCGAACAAGCTCAAGCGGCCGACAAGCGGATCATCTATGTCAGCGACCAGCCGCCGGTCCGCGTGATCGGCGCACCCTTCGTCCCGAACACAAATCCCCGCGAACGTTAGTCCAGCGCCGGCTTTAAACGACCCGCGCTTGCTAAGAGTGACATCGTCAATCAGCGCGGCGCGTATGCACGCCAGCCAACCGAACTGTCACCGTTTTGTCACCTCGCGCGCAAAAGCAACGGTGTTATCCACCGTTACCTCCGCGGCCGCTTGATTCCACAAAAGCTGTTTGATGGAGTGGCTTGGGCCGAGGTGTTTCATGAAATGGATGAAGGAACGCGATCTCCTGATCGCGCAGACGATGGCGTTTGTGCAATCGGTAACCGGCAAGATGCCGGAGGCCGAGAGGGCGATCATGCCGCCGGTTGCCCTGCCCGCCGTCGAGATATTCGAACCCGCCCGCGCGGCCGCGCCATTGCCCGACATGCCATTGCCCGACATGCCATTGTCCGACATGCCGTTGCCCTCCATGCCGTTGCGTGCCGTCGAGACTGTGTTGCCGGAGACGACGCCCGCCGTCGCCGCGCCAATGGACATGCCGAGAGAGCTATCAAGGCCCGCCCCGCTGGCCCGTCTCGACCTGCGAGACGATTTCCGAGTCGATTTCCAAGCCGAGATCAGGGCGCGGGTGGCTAATTTCCGCGCTCATCAGGAGCGGTTCAGCCGCGAGCGGGAGGCCTATTGCAGCGCGACCATGGCAAAGGTGCACGCAGCTATCAAAGAAAGCGAGCAGCCGACGCGGCCGGCGAAGTAGACTTGAAGACGCCGAACAACATTCCCGACCGGCGCGACCTCAGAGCCAGGCATAGACCAGCGCCATGTTGGCCGCGCAGGCGACCAGCAGGCAGACAGTCAGCGTGAGTTGAACACGCTGGCAGGAGGTCTGGAGGCTCGTTCTCATGGCCGGAACCATCCGGCGATTCTGGCCGGGGAGTCTCGGGGATTCTTTTTCCGGGGATTTACGGCTCGTTAAAGACTCAGAGACTCCACGAAAATGGGCCGAAGCGAGCCAATTTGCTCCCGAAACAATCTGTGGAATGGCGGCATGGCAGCCAAGCCTGAAACCCGGACCTGGCTTCCGCGTTGACCGTTTTTACCGGAGCCGACAATGCCCTACGCGCTGTTCTCAAACGATGCCAAGCTCAGCAAGGCCTATCCCACCGCCGCCGATGTCTGGAAGATTGCCCAGAAGAGCGGCCTTGTGGTCGATGTCGTCTCCGAGCAAGGCAGCGCCCGCCCCCGTCCGGTGCTGGACCATGATTACGAGATCAAGCCGTGCCAGCTCGAGCCGCATGAAGACCCGGCCCGAAACAAGGCCGACGCCGAGCGCGACGCACAGACGGAATTGCAGTTGGCGTCATAAGGTTGGCATCCGTAAGAACGGCCGGACACCAGACAAGCGACCGGCCTCGGCCTGTGGGTCCCGCTCGCCGGGACGACATCCGAGGCGGAAATCGGATCTTACGGCGTCGCCGAGGCCAGCGATGCCTGCTCCGCAGCGAGGGTTACACAGGCCTTGCGCCGCTGCAGTCCCCTGATCGCGCCGGTTACCTTGCGCACCTTGCCGGCCCCGCATGAGGGATCCTGCACGAAGGCGATTTCATAGGGAGCAAGGATAAGCGGTTCGGATTTCAGGACAGTTTGGGCAAGGCACGGAGACACCGCCGCGGAAATGATCAGCCCTAACGCAAAAGCACGCATGTTCGTTGTCCCACCAGCCGGCCGGAACCATAATATCGGATCGTGACGAAAAGTTGCATGCAGCGCGAAATTTTTTTCGCGACCGCCAAAGGCAGTCGACACGCGCTCGCCGCGTCGTTCGCCAAAACAAAAAAGGCCGGCATGAAGCCGGCCTTTGTGCATTTTGATACCTCGGTCGCTATCAGTATCTGGAAGCGGCAGGGCCACCCCAACCGAACCGGTAGTTCACGCCGACCTTGGCGGTGTGCTCGTCGTCGCGGAAGCTGCGGCCGGTGATATCGGCGGGACCTGAGGTGAAGGTGGTGCTGCCGAAATTGTAATACTGGTACTCGGCCTTGGCCGACCAGTTCGGGGCGAACATGTATTCGAGGCCGCCGCCGACGGTATAGCCGTCCTTGCGGTTGCCATTAGTGGTGAAGCCCGCCGGCACACCAGCCACCGATACCCCGAGATTGTTGCCGTCGCGCCAGCCGTAACCGCCCTTGGCATAGAGGAGCGCCGGGCCCCAGGTGTAGCCGAGCCGGCCGGTCACCGAGCCGAGCTGGTCGTTGTTGGAGGTCACGACCGTGCCGCCCGGAAATACCGTGCCATTATTACCGCCGCTGGACAGCCAGCTATATTGGGCTTCGGCGCCCAGCACCCAGTTCGGCGCGAACTGATAGTCGAAGCCGGCCTGCACGCCGCCAAGGAAGCGGGCGTCGTTGCTCTGCAGGGAGTTGCCGCCTGCGAAGGCGCCACCGACGTGGCCGCCGACATAGAATCCGGTCCAGTTATAGACAACCTGCGGCGCGGTATAGGCCGGCGCCTTGGTGTAGGGGCGCGGCGGCATGTCGGCCGCAAAGGCTGGAGCCGCGATGGCGGCCAGCGCGGCAGCGCCGAGCAGAATCTTCTTCATCGACTATCCCCGTTACGAACGTTGCGGATACCAATCCAAACAACGTGACCTCATTTAGGTTGCTTTGCGGCATGGCCTGCGACCCGACGGCGCGCTGCTGTGACGACAGAGCAACAAAGCCTTCCAGTTCCCTCGCATGTAAGGTTTTTTTCGAGGTTAACCGGGGGATTTCCTACTTAGGTGATGTCCGGGATGAATAAGGCAAGGTTCAAGCATCGCCGAAAAGTGATCGGAATTCGTTCACGGTTCCGCCCCGGGAACGCCACCGGCGCCGGGTGGCCGCCGGCGGTTATATCTTCCCTCACCCTCGGTAACCGGCCACCTCGATGACGGCATCGGCAAACGCCTGCGGGGCTTCCTGCGGCGGGTTATGCCCGATGCCCCCGGTGAGCGGCCGGTGGACATATTTGCCGGTGAACTTCCTGGCATAGACGCCGGGGTCCGGATGGGGCGCGCCGTTGGCGTCACCTTCGAGGGTAATGGTCGGGACCGAGATCACCGGAAACTCGGCCAGCCGCTTTTCCAGCTCATCATATTTGGCCTCGCCCGGGGCAAGACCGAGCCGCCAGCGGTAATTGTGGATCACGATCGCGACGTGGTCGGGGTTGTCGAACGATGCCGCGCTCCGCTCGAAAGTGGCGTCATCGAAATTCCACTTTGGCGAGGCGAGCTGCCAGATCAATTTGGAAAACTCGCGCCGGTATTTCTCGTAGCCGAGCCGGCCGCGCTCGGTCGCAAAGTAGTACTGGTACCACCATTGCAGTTCGGCCGACGGCGGCAGCGGCTTGGCGTTGGCCTGCTGGCTGCCGATCAGGTAGCCGCTGACCGAGACCAGCGCCTTGACGCGCTCCGGCCAGATGGCGGCGACGATGTCGGCGGTCCGCGCGCCCCAATCGAAGCCGGCCACCACTGCTTTCTCGATTCGGAGCGCGTCCATCAGCGCAATCACGTCACGGGCGAGCGCGCCCTGCTGGCCGTTGCGCGGCGTATCGGCGGAGAGGAAGCGCGTCGTGCCATAGCCGCGCAGATGCGGCACGATCACCCGGAAGCCTGCCGATGCCAGCACCGGGGCCACATCGACGAAGGCATGGATGTCGTAGGGCCAGCCGTGCAGCAGGATGACGGCGGGACCATCGGCGGGCCCGGCTTCGGCGTAACCGACATTGAGGACGCCGGCGTCGATCTGCTTCAACGCGGCAAAGGAGGTGTGGGCACCCGGCTTGACCGCGCCCGCGCCGGATTTGGCGTCGCCTGACTGGGCGAACAGGCGGCCACTCAGGGCGAACGGTGCAGCAGCAAGGGTTACGGCAGCGGCGCCAAGGAAGCGGCGGCGGTCAGGGATGGGTTCGGACATGGGATCTTGCTCCTTCTGCATCTTATACGATTAAATCGGATACGATATAATTAATCCGCCCGCGCCATGTCAATCATTCCGATCCAATCGAATGCGACACACACCATCACACTCTCGTGTGGGCTGCGAGGCGCAGGAAGCCACCAAGGAGCACCAGGCCGCTGCCGGGACAAATCCGGGCAACGCGCTTGAATCTAGCGCGTCATTTTCTCCAGTTCCGCGAACGGCGCGTAGGCCACTCCGGCACAGGGCTCGACGGCGTTTTCGATAATGCGGTCAAGCCGCCCATCGACAAAGAGGATGGCGCGTTCGCGCGGCTCGCGGTAGCCGCCCTCGGATTCGCGTGCGCTGAACCTGACGCACGCAACATAGCGCTGGCGCCCGCCGATGACGCGCTCGACCGGCTCGGCTATGGCGGCATCGCGCACGCCGACGGGATTGTTGAGATAGGTCTTCAGAAACGCCAGCACTTCGGCGCGGTAATTCTTGGGAAATGGCTGGCTGGAGACGCCGCGATCGTCGGTAAACGTGATCGGCTTGCTCTCGTCGCTGGCCGCGCAGGCCGAAAGCGCGATCGGCAATAGCATCATCGCCGCGATTTTGACTGAACGCTCCAAGCAAACTTTCAAGCGAACTCTTCCCCTGCCTGATCGCCGTCTCTTAGACCGATCGGCGGCGGAATGGAATTCGCAACTCGGCTATCCCCTCACATAGCTCCCGAAAAATTGAGCGCGCGCCAGCCCACGGCCATTGGCAAAGCAAATGGCGCGTGGGCTGGCCTGACATTCGCAGGCGCGGGGGGCAATGGGGGCGAAGCGCGCGCCGGCGAATCAGATTCAGCTGCGCTTCGCGGAAGGCGTCACGTGCTTGACCGCGACGTGCGGCCTCGCATGCGTCTTCAGCGCGCCGATGTGCTTGTGGTGGCGATGATGCCGATAGTGCTTGTGATGGCGGCCCATTTTGGCATTGGCGTTCAGCGCCTTCGATTTGCCCTGCTCCGCCTTGATGACATGCGCCGGCGCACTCTTGCCCGGGGTGCCGGCGAATGCAGGCGCGGCGAGAACGGAAACGGCAACGAGCGCTGCGGAAATGGTCTTGAGCATGGTTATCTCCTTTTCCTTCTCCTTGGGACCCGCGGGCACTTCCGGTCGAACGGCCGGGCCGCCGATCATGCAAGCGACGCTAGCGGCCGCGCGCTGAACCCCTCCTGAATCGAGCTTTGGGACTCCGTTCATCTGAATGACATCTTCGTCATGTCCGTTGACGACGGGCCGCCGGTGAAAATTGGCGGAATCGCGGTGAAAAGGCACCCGGGAATGTTCTCGACCGCCAGGTGTTCACATCAACGGGCTTCGGTGTAGGATCGCCGGGCCGGCCATCAGGAGAAATGCATGAATAAGTTAGCGATCAGGCTTTTGACTCTCGCAATGTTGTCGCTCACGCTTGCGGCAGCCCCTGTCGTTACCGTCGTTTACGCTGCGCCCGACAACGATCCACCGCCGCCGCCGAAGAAGAAGAAATCCAGCGAAGTCCGTCCCGGCAGCGAACAGACCGCTTTTGCCGACGGCTATCGCGCCGCCTACGCCACGATCTATGAGCGCCACGACTATGCTGCGGCGATCGCGCAATTGAAGGCGCTCGGCCACGACGACAGCGCCGCCGTCGCTAACCTGATCGGCTATTCCTATCGTCAACTCGGCGACTACAAGGTCTCGCAGATCTGGTATGAGCGCGCGCTGAAGGCCGATCCGAACCACGTCAAGACCTGGCAATATTATGGCCTGTGGCAGGTCGAACAGGGCAACCGCGATCAGGCACAGTTTCACCTGAACAAGATCGCTCAGCTCACGGGCACCTCGAGCGAAGAATATCGCTCGCTCGCCGCCGCGCTGGAAAAGGCGCCGGGCACCGGACTGGTTTACTGAGGAGTTCGTCTCTCCGCGTCATTGCGAGGAGCGAAGCGACGAACCAATCCATCTATCCGTTATGCCGTGAAATGGATTGCTTCGCTTCGCTCGCAATGACGCACACAAACAACTGGCGCAGTTGGAAAACTGCGCCGGTTTTATCTTGCGCTCACTGCATCACCTTCTCGACTTCCGTACGAAACGCCTGGCGTGCGCCGTCGCGCGAATAGAACATGTGGCCGCCGGGATAGACGACGAGTTTCACCCGGTCCGATCGCGCAAAGGCGGGCAACTGGTCGAGAATCACCTTCGACGCAAAGTAAGGCGTGGCGAGATCGAACAGCCCGTGGCTGACCAGCAGTTTCATTTTCGGGTCGAGCGCCAGAATCTGGCGCACCTGTGAGACCGACTCGGCCGGTCCACGGCCGAAATCCCAGGCCCTGTACACGGCCTCGTTGAGCAGGTGATACGAACCATCGGGACGCCAGTTGAGCTTGCGCGTGGTGAGATCGACGGCCGCGCTGGTCAGCGGCGCCATCAGGGAATCGCCGGACGGATCGCCGAAATGCGAGTAGTTCGAATCCGGATAGGGATCGAGGCCCGAAACCGAGGCGTCGTAACGCCCGGTCACGCGGCCGTTGCTGCGGTCGAACTCCCGGCGGAATTCACCGATTTCAAAACGGCCGGCCAGCCTGCGGCTGACCGCCTGATCGATGCCGGTCAACGACGCCACCTTGTCGGCAAGCCGCGTCGTCGCCTCCTTGTCGGCCTGTCCTTTGACGAGATCGGTCAGAAATTCGCCCTGCGCATAGCGCTCGACGTCGGCAAGATCGGCGCGCGTCACCGGCCTCTTGCCTTCTCCCTTGGCCTCGCGCGCCACCGCCGCCATGCTCGGCAGCGTGTTCATGTATTGCAGCAGGCTCGAGCCGGAGAAGTCACGGTAGTCGAACAAGGGCGAAACCAGGATCAGTCCGCGCACGCCGACGCCCTGCTGGGTCTGCAAATTGCGTACGATTTTCGGTCCGCGAATGCCGCCATAGCTTTCGCCAACGACGAATTTCGGCGACTGCAAGCGGTCATATTTTTCCAGCCAGCGCCGGATCACCAGCGCGACGACGCTGACGTCGCCGTCGACAGAGTAAAACCGCTTGCGCGCATCCTCGCCGGTCGCAACGAAGCGGCTGTAGCCGGTGCCGACGGGATCGATGAAGACGAGATCGGTGAAGTCGAGCCAGGTCTCGGCATTGGGCAACAGATCGGGCGTCGCCGATGACACCGCGCCCTCGCCCGTGATCGAGACCCGCCAGGGACCGGCCGCGCCGAACTGCAGCCAGGCCGACGACGCGCCCGGGCCACCGTTGAACAGGAACGTCACCGGCCGACCGGCGCGATCGGCGCCGTCGAGCTGGTAGGAGGTGTAGGCGATATCGGCCTGCGGCTCGCCCTTGTCGTCGAACAGCCGGATCGAGCCGGCGGTAGCGGTGAAGTTGAGCGTGCGGCCGGGCAGCGCCAGCGTCTGCCTGGTGGTCGAATCCGGCGGCAGGCGGTGCTGCTCGGCCGCAGACGGCGGCGGCGTGGCGGGACCTCGCCCTGCTCCACCCTTCTGGCCCGATGGCGAAGGTGACGGCGTAGCTGCGCCCGGCTGCTGCGAGGTGGGCGAACTCGCCTCCTCCGCACGCGCGCTACCTACGCAAAAGACAACCAGAAGGATGGCGGCAAGACGCATGGGACGCGCCGCCGTGAAACGAAAAGCCATGCCATTGCTCCCTGCGCGCGCCCCGCTATTCAACCGCGTCCAGCGGATTCTGACGCAAGACTGCGACAATGGAGCGGTGGTGCACAACACGGAGAAACCTCCCCGAAAATCACAATCCCGACAGCATCCCGTGAGAAACTGGTCGCTACGTCCGCTGGTTGTCCCCGCCGGCCGTTAGGTGCTATCGGTCGGTTCCCCGGGCGTATTTGCGGGGTATTTTTGATCCATACATGAAACCATTCTGGCGCTGGCACGACTAATGAACCTGCGCTTTTCAATGGGGTCCCAAAAGATGAAACCTACGATCGCTGTCTGTCTCGGCCTGCTGGCGCTGGCTTCTCCGGCGTTGGCCCAATCGCCGGTCGCAGTCGTCGAAGACGTTCAGGGCAAGGTTACCGGCGCCGAGTTCATGGATTATGTGACGCCCAAGGCCGTGATCAAGATCGCCGACGGCGGCTCCGTCATTCTCAGCTACCTGAAATCATGCCGGCGCGAGACGATCAGTGGCGCCGGCACCGTCGTCGTCGGCACCGAGGAGAGCGCCGTTCACCTCGCCGACGTCAAGGCCGAGAAGACCAATTGCGATGCCAACCAGGCGAACGTGACGACGCGGGAGACCAGCGGCGTCGCCGCCACCGTGCTGCGCAGCGTCGACGCCAACAAGGCGGCGTCCTTGCCGCAGCCGCAGCTCACGCTTTACGGCGCCTCGCCGTTGGTGGAGGCCAAGGGACGCGGCAAGCTGGTCATTCGCCGCCTCGACGTGCCGGATGAGCGTCAGGAGATCAGTCTGGGCGGCACGCAGCTCAAGGGACGGTTCGTCGACTTCGCCAGCGAAAACGTCGCGCTCGCGCCTGGCGGCCTCTACGCCGCTTCGTTCAAGTCGTCGAAGATCGTGTTCCGCGTCGATGAGCAGGCCAAGCCTGGCGCGACGCCCATTGTCGGCCGTCTGCTGCGGATGGAATAGGCGTGCCGGACCTTCCAGCTTGAGGATACGGCGCAGCGCGCGCAACAGGATGGCGATCGCGGCCATCGCGCTGATTTGCGCCGCCGCGTCGGTTTCGCCCGCGGCCCGGCCGATCCGCGGGCTCTCCATCGATATCCTCACCGCACTGCGCTGGGATGTGTTCGGCCGAAGGCAGGATCCAGCCGCGTCGCCGGCGGTCGTCGTCGCGATGGACGAGGAGAGCCTGCGCACCGCCCCGTTCAACGACGCGCCGATGCTGACATGGACCGGCGAGATCGGCCGCGTGCTGTCGGCGACGCTCGAAGGCGGCGCCAAGGTCGCAGGCTTCGACATGGTGATCCCGAAATCGATCGAGCAGTCGGAGATACCGTTCGGCGAAGGCACGCTCGGCGAGAAGGTCCGCGGATTCGACCGCGACTTTCTTCGCGCGTTGGCCGGTGCGTCGGCGAACGGCAAGGTGGTGTTGGGAGAGGTCCTCGGCGGCAACCAGCCGGTCCGGCCGTCGCCGGGACAGCGCGTCGCGGTTCGCCAGCAGCAGAACATCCGCCCCCTCAACGTCCACATCGACAGCGACGATATCCTGCGGCGCATGCCGCTGAGTTTTGCCGTCAACGACACGAGGGTGCCCACGATGGCGGTCGAGCTGGCCTCGCGGGCGCTGGGCGCGGCACCCGAATTCGACGAGCGCGGCAGGCTGACGCTGGCCGGTTACCAGGTTCCGGGCCGTGTACCCAATACGATGACGCTGAATTTCGAAGGCGGCGGCGACGATATTCCGACCTTCACCTTTGCCGATCTGCGGGCCTGCGCCGTCAAGAACGACAAGGATTATTTCCGGCGCTGGTTCGCCGGCAAGGTGGTGATCTTCGGCACCGTGCTCGACATCGAGGACCGCCGCTTCACCTCCAAGCGTTTTGCCACCGGCATCGAAGGCGCGCGCGTCCCGCGCTGCACGACTGAGAGCACGCCGGTCGTAGCCAGCTTCAAGAAGAGCATGATCGCAGGCGTCTATATCCATGCCACGGCGGTCAACAACCTGATCATGCGCAATGGCGTGATCGAACCCGGTCCGATCCCCCGCCTGCTGATCGCGACGCTCGTTGCCGCGCTCGCCGCGGCGGCCGCCTGGCGGTTTCGGCCGGTTATCGCGTTCGCAGCCTGGACCGGCATGATGATGCTTGGCGTGGCGGTTGCGACCATCGCCTTCAACCACGCGCTGGCGCTGCCGGTGGTCGAGCCGTTCCTGGCAAGCCTAGCCGCGTTGTCCGCCACCATCGGCTTCCGCTTCGTCGTCGCCGACAAGGACCGCCGCCTCTTGCAAAAGAGCTTTGCGCTCTATCTCGCCCCGCACGTCATCAACCGCATGCTGTCGTCGAGCAAATTGCCGGAGCTCGGCGGCGAGACCCGCAACGTGACGGTGTTCTTTTCCGACATCGAAGGGTTTTCGCTGATCGCGGAAAAGATGTCGCCCGACGGCCTGATGGAGCTGATGAACGAATATCTGTCGGCGATGACCGACGTCATCGAGAGCCATGGCGGCTATGTCGATAAATATATCGGCGACTCCGTCGTGGCGGTGTTCGGCGCGCCGGCCGACGATCCCGATCATGCCGCCAACGCGGCGCGCGCTGCGCTGGATTGCTGCAAGCAGCTTGCCGAGCTCAACGCGTCTTCTCCACTCTTCCAGGGATACAAACTGGCGCAGCGGATCGGCATCAATTCCGGCGAGGCGCTGGTCGGCAATTTCGGATCGCGGCGCCGCTTCAACTACTCGGTGATGAGCGACGCCGTGAACCTGGCGTCGCGGCTGGAGGGCGCCAACAAGTTCTACGGCACCACCGTGATCGCTTCGGAGACCACGGTTGCGCTGGCCGGAGAGACCTTCGCCTGGCGCGAACTCGACGCCATCAGGGTCAAGGGACGCACCCAGGCACTGAAAATCTACCAGTTGCTGGCGCTGGAGGCCGGGCTGACGCCCGCGCAGCGGACGTTGATCGCCAACTATGCCAACGGGCTGGCGCACTGGCGGGCCCGCGAATTCGAGCGCGCCGCCGAGTGTTTCGGCCGATCGGCCGATATCGACCGCCCGGCGGCGCTGTTTGCCGCGCGGGCCCGGGAATTGGCCCTAAACCCGCCGGGCCCGGACTGGGACCCGATCCGGACCTTGCAGGAAAAATGACGTCCGATGACCGCCGGTTTACGTTACCGGCGCGAAAGAGCGCTCCGGACATCTCGACAAGCCCCGACAAGGTGTATAGACGAGCGCGGCGCAATCCGGCGCCAGCTATGAGTTCGTCGTCCGATGGCCACTTCCAAGCGATACGACCGGATCGCCTTCGTCGCGAGCGCAAGCGCCGAGGCGCAGGCAGCGCTGGCGCAACTGACCAAGCTTTACGGCAAACATGCTGCCGCCGATGCCGACGTCGTGGTGGCGCTCGGCGGCGACGGGTTGATGCTGCAGACGCTGCACACCCATATGCGCTCGGGCAAGCCGATCTACGGCATGCATCGCGGCACCGTCGGCTTCCTGATGAACGAATTCACCACGCATGATCTGCACACGCGGCTGGCGGCGGCGAAGGAATCGCTGATCAACCCGCTGCTGATGCGCGCCACCGACGTGCATGGCGCGGTGCATCTGCATCACGCCATCAACGAGGTCGCGCTGTTCCGCCAGACCAACCAGGCCGCACATTTGCGCATCCTGATCGACGAACACGAGCGGATGGCGGAGTTGATCGCCGACGGCATCCTGGTGGCGACGCCGGCAGGCTCGACCGCCTACAATCTTTCCGCACAAGGCCCGATCCTGCCGATCAACGCCGCGCTGCTGGCGCTGACCCCGATCAGCGCGTTCCGGCCGAGGCGCTGGCGCGGCGCCCTGCTCCCGAACTCCGCCTTCGTGGTGATCGAGGTGCTTGAGGGCGAAAAGCGCCCGGTCGCCGCCGCCGCCGACCATGACGACGTGCGCGACGTCCGCCGTGTCGAGGTGCTCTCGGACAAGACGATCTCGATGCGGATGCTGTTCGACCCCGGTCACAGCCTCGAGGAACGCATTTTGCGCGAGCAGTTCGGGTCCTGACGCCATCGGGCGTGGAACTGAATCTCTCTCTGAAAATGGCGCCCTACGAGGCTAATCGGCCCGCTTCGCAACCATTCCTTAACGGCCGCCGCGATATGGTTAACGCCAGTATACCGTTTTGCTGGGCCGGGCCGGACCATGTATCGCATCGACTTCAACAAGCTGCGATTTCTGATTTGCGACGACAATCCGCATATGCGCCGCATCCTGCGGACGCTTTTGCATTCGTTCGGCGCACGCGAGGTCTATGAGGCCGAGGACGGCGCCACCGCGCTCGAAATGTACAGCCACTACGTGCCCGACATCGTCATCACCGACTGGGCGATGCCGATCTTCGACGGCCTCGAACTGGCGCAGATGATCCGGCAGCCGGAATCCAAGGGCAATCCCTACGCGCCGATCATCATGCTGACCGGCCATTCGGAGAAGCGGCGCGTGACGGTCGCGCGCGATGCCGGCGTCACCGAGTTTCTGGCCAAGCCGATTTCGGCCAAGGGCCTCTATCAGCGTATCCTCAACGTCGTCGCCAGCCCGCGTCCCTTCATCAAGACCAAGACCTATTTCGGCCCGGACCGGCGGCGCAACACCACCAACACCTATATCGGCCCGGAGCGCCGCGTCGGCGGCGAGGTGGAAGTGATGCAGCAGCCGTCGCTGCTCGACAAAGCGCGTTCGAACGTCTAGCGCGACCCTGGGGAGACCATCATGGCGAAAGAAAAGCCCGGGACGATACAGGTCAAATCGTTTGCCGATCACCACGTGATCACGCAGCCCAATCCGCTACGCAAGGTGCTGCTGCGCGTACCCGAATCCGATCTCGACGATCCCGTCGGCCGCGCGGAAAAGGCGCTTGCGGGGCTGTCCGGCGAATTCAAGACCTGGATGGCGATCGAGGCCGACCGGCTCTCGGCCGCGCATGCGGTCATCCTCCGCGACGGATTCACCGTCGACAACCGCGAAGAACTGTTTCGCGCCGCCCATGACATCAAGGGCGACGCCGCCACTTTCGGCTTCCCTTCCGCGGGCGCTGCCGCTGAAAGCTTGTGCCGCATCATCGAGCACGCGCCCGACCTCGATCAGGTCCCACCCGAGCTGATCACCCACCACATCAACGCCATTCAGGCGATCGTGCGCGAGCGCACCAAGCTCGACACCGCCGCAACGGCGAGCAAGCTCAGCAAGCAACTCCGCGGCGTCGCGGACGAATTTTTGCTGAAGGTCAACCGCGACCGCCCCGAGCATCTCGAAGCGATCCTGGCGCCGAGCATCGTGCCGGCGGAGTAAGCAGCTCCCTCCCCGTCATTGCGAGGACCGTAAGCGACGAAGCAATCCATCGCGCCGCATATGCGGAACGATGGATTGCTTCGCTTCGCTCGCAATGACGTTGAAACAGAGAACTACGCCGCGGCCAGAAAACGTAGGGTGGGCAAAGGCGCGCTTGCGCTGTGCCCACCATTCTTGCGCTGCTAGAAATGGTGGGCACGCTTCGCTCTGCCCACCCTACAAATTTCGAGTCTTACGCCGCGATCAGATCGCGCACGGGGGGCACGAACGCTTCGTCGGCGACCAGTTCCTCGCAGAACATGCGGGCTTCCTCGCGCGCGGACTCGGTCGCAAAGCGTCGCAGCAGGATCAACAGCGGCTCGGCGGCCTTGCGGTCGGTTTCGCAATAGGTCAGCACGCGCTCGACCATGCGGCGGCGCAATCTTGCGGCACCACCGACCGTATCGACGAAGCCGGTCTCCTGGCTGACCTCGAGCGCGATGCGGAAGGCGCCGAACGTCGATTCGGGGAAGCCGGCGCGGATCAAGAGCGCTTGCAGACTGGCGCCGCCCCGGTCATGCAGCAGCGCGGTGACGCGGGCCAGCGGCAAATCGGCCAGTTCGGCGAGCGAAGCATCGAACAGATCGAGATTGCCCGACAACAGCGCGCGCAGGATCAGGCCCGCCGTCAATTGCCCGGTCGCGCGCAGGTGCCGTATCAGCCCGGCCATGTCCTCGCCGCGTGAGCGCGCCGCGATGTTTACAGCCGAACGCTCGCGCGCCTCGCTGGCCAGCCGCCCTGCCCGGTCCGCGCTCAGCCAGTTCCGCGCGACGACGAACTGCGCCAGCGTCTCGGAAAGTTTGGCGACCAGCGCCGCGCGGGTGGCGGCGGGCAACCCTTCCAGCACCAGCATCGATTCCCTGATCGCGGCGAGATGGCCGTGACGTTCGACGATGCGGTCCCAGGAAAACGGCGCCAGCTCGGCATAGGCGTTTTCGATCAGTTCGAGGGCTGCGGCCGCCGAGCCGACTTCGGCAATCGCGGCCGAAACCGACGGCGGCAAATGGAGGCGGCGCGCGATGGCGCATTGCATGTCGCTGTTGCCGGTGGCGACGATGTCGACGAGGTCGGCATCGATCAGAAGCGGCGAATGTTCGAGGACGGGAAGCGCGATCGAGGGCTGGTCGAGCGCCAGCGCCTGCACGATCGCGGCCGGCGCGTCCGAACTGCGGGCGAAGACTTCCGCCATCGCCTGGCGGACCAGCGGCGACGGATCATCGAGCAGCATCAGAAGCGCGCCTTCGGCGGCGATGCGATCGTCGTTGGAGAGATCTGAAATCAACCAGGCCCGCGCCAACGCCCGCGTGGCCTCTGCCCGCTCGCCTGCCGGAGCGGTACGAATCCAACTGATGAACTGCCGAACAATCATGGTCCTGGCTACGCAACCTCAATCGACACCGGAACGCGATGCCACTATTAGAAAAAATAAACCATGACGCTTAACAAAGGGTTCACCATAAACGGCTGGTTTTATTGACGTTTTGTTAAGAGCGAGGCAACGCCTCGTTAAGGTTTTGGGACCGCGTCGCAATAATGGATCCTTTCCTCGCCCGACACATCCGGCGAAGAATCCCGCGAAGGAGCCCTGCTCCATCACCAAACTGCTTCGTGTTTTCCGGTGAACAACTCAGGCTTGACGCGAGTGGACGATAAAATCCGGCAACCCCATCGTGACAGGCGGGTCCGAAAGCCTACGTATCCTGGATTTCATCCGGACAACGTCCTCTGCCGGCCTAGCTTGAGAACGTGCCATTGCGGTCGCTGAACAGATCGAGCCGGCCGGGTGCGCGGACCTCGGGCTTATGGTTCGACAAGACCGCGCTCGCCGACGCAACTGATGAATTGCTGCCCCACAATTCCTGCACCGCCGGCGAGATCGGCTGGGCGCGTTCGCCGGCCTGGAACAGCGAGCGGAAGATCGGGTCGGTCGATGCCGAGGCGGTTTGCGAACTTGCCGCGACCGGCGTCACCGCGCGTTGATCCGGGAAGCTCGAAAGATACGCCGCGTTGTCGATTGCGGTTGCCGTTGGCGCAGCATTGCTCGCCACCGTGACGCGCCGTGGCAAGTCGCCGCCGGCGGCCGCCATCGCCGTCTGCGTCACTGGCGAATTGGCGGCGGCGGCGTAGCGCGTGCTCAGCACCGAATAAACCTGGGAGACGCTGCGCGGCTGCCCGGAGCGGTCATAGAAGATCGACTGGTTGGCCGCCGCTGCGTTTGGAAACATCCGCACGGCGGAGGCATTCGGATTGTCCTCGGCACTCTGGATCAGTTTGCCGGCACCGCCGACGCCCATGAAATGCGCCATGTAGAGTTCGGCATCAGTCGGCCGGCGGCCGATCTTGCCGGTCAGCTTGAAACTGTTGGATTGCGTCAGCACCCCCGCCATCGCCGAAGCAGCTTCGGGATCGTCGCGCAGCCGCATGATGGCGGCGCGCGCGGTGGGGTCGTCGACCGAATAGCGGCCGTCGGAATTCTTGGTGATGGCGTCGGCATATTTGTCGTAGCCGAGATGAGGTCCCGCCTCCTTCACTGTGCCGAGCCAGGTCTGGTCGATGAACTGAAACAGCCCGCGCGCCGACGAGGTGGTGGCGGCGGCCTTCGGGTTGAAATTGGATTCCATCTTCGCGGTGGCGAGCAGATATTCGAAGCTGGCGCCGGTGGTCGAGGCCGCCTGCCTGATTGAGCCCGCGATCCGCGCGCGCGTGGGATCGACACTTGCCGCAGCCGTGGCGCTTGTGGTGTCGACCGCCATGTCTCCGCTGCCCCGCTCCTCGCGAAACCTCGCGCGGGCTCATAAGGCCCTGGCAATCAGGGCCTGTACGCGGTCGAGACTGCCGCAATTATGGTTAATGACGGGTTAAGGGCCGCATTTCCAACAAAAAGGGATGTGAACTTTTCGGTCGTTCGACCGACTGATATATTGAGACGGCATTTTGCCGACGCGGCAGGACGGAAAGTTCCGGCCAACCGCGACCACCGAAGCGCATGAGGTTCCGCAATCTTCCCAGAGAGGATCAAGACCATGACAGACCATGCCCTGCTCTCACCGCCTGCAAAGACCATCACCGGCGGCTTGATGGCGATGCTGTACGGCACGCTCACCTACGTGCTGTTTCTCGGCACCTTCCTTTATGCGATCGCCTTCGTCGGCAACTTGCCGGTCCCGAAGACCATTGACAGCGGCACGGCCGGGCCCCTCGTTCCCTCCCTGATCATCAACGCCCTCCTGCTTGGCGTGTTTGCCATCCAGCACAGCGTCATGGCGCGGCCCGCCTTCAAGCGCTGGTGGACCAGAATCGTGCCGCAGTCGGTTGAGCGCACGACCTTCGTGCTGTTCGCCAGCCTCGCGTTGCTTCTGCTCTATTGGCAGTGGCGGCCGATGACCGAGATCGTCTGGTCCGCCACCGATCCGCTTGCGGCAGTTTTCCTCGAGACGATTTCCTGGATCGGCTGGGCGGTGGTGCTCGCCAGCACCTTCATGATCAACCATTTCGAGCTGTTCGGCCTGCGTCAGGTGCTGGCGCGCCTGCTCGGCCGCGAGTTGCCGCCGCCTGAGTTCAAGACGCCGATGTTCTACAAGGCGGTGCGGCACCCGATCTATCTCGGCTTCCTGCTTGCGTTCTGGGCAACGCCGACAATGACGGTCGGTCATCTCGTATTCGCCATCGCCACCACCGGCTACATCCTGATCGGCATATGGCTGGAGGAGCGCGATCTCATTGCGCTGTTCGGCGACCAATACCGCCGCTACCGGCAGCAAGTGTCCATGCTGATCCCGCTGCCACGACACAAGGCGAAGGTAGGATGACAAGCATTGGTGCACGGCTTGACGTCGGGCACCCGTGTTCCGACAGGCAGAACCGAAACGGCGAAGCTGGCCATTTCGGCCGGATTTCATGTAGCGTCCTGGCGCACATCGATCACATCACGAGGCACTATGGCACGCGCGGCAGTGAAGAAGATTGAGACCAGCACCAGCCTGCTGGAAGCTGCCAAGAAGGTGTTGCGCCGCGCCGGCTATGCCGGACTGTCGACCCGCGAAGTCGCGGCAGAAGCAGGCGTGCCGTTGAGCCAGATCCATTATCACTTCGGATCCAAGCAGAACCTGGTCCTGGAGCTGTTTGAATATCTCAATGCGCAACTGCTCGATCGGCAGAACAGGCTGTTCGAAGATCCGTCCCTGAAACTCTCCGCGCAATGGGACCGCGCCTGTGACTATCTGGATGAGGATATCGCCTCGGGCTACGTGCGGGTGCTGCAGGAACTGATTGCCGTGAGCTGGCATGATGCGGAGGTAGCCAAGGTGATCCGGGCCGGCATCATGGGTTGGGTCGACCTGATCGTGGGCCTGGCACGGAAAACCGAGCAGGCGATCGGCCCGCTCGGCCCGTTCTCGGCGGAGGAAGTCGGCGCGATCGCCGCCTCCAGCTTCATCGGCGGCGAAAGCCTGTTCCTGCTGGGTTTGGAGAAGAAGGGCTCGCCGATACGGGCGTCGCTTCGTCGCGTCGGCGACCTGATCCGGATTGCGGAAGGAACCTCGTCAGACAAGAGGTGAAGCATGCGCGCAAAACTGCCGGACGGTAGCGGTCTGGTTACCCGCGACGGCGTAAATCTCGCCTACGAAATCTACGGCGATGCGCCTGACACCATCCTGTTCATCCCGCCCTGGAGCATCGTTCACTCGCGAATCTACAAGGCGCAACTGCCCTACTTCAGCGAACGCTTCCGCTGCATCGCCTATGACGGTCGCGGCAACGGCAAATCCGACCGGCCGCACGATGTCGCCGCTTACACGCTCGACAACTACCTGGCGGACGCGCTCGCCGTCATGGATGCTCTCGACGTCGGTCAAGCGATCCTGATCGGACTCTCGTTCGGTGGTCTGCTCGCCTCCGTCCTCGCCGCCTATCATCCCGAACGCGTGCGGGCAGCCATCCTCGCAGGCACCGTCTCGCCCATCGGGCCTGCGCAGCACGAAAGGCTTGCGGCCTCTCATTTTCTCGCGGATCGAGACCGTTACGAAGGCTGGGACAAGTTCAACCGTGACTATTGGCTTAAGGATTATCCCGACTTCGCCGAGTTCTTCATTCGCAACATCTGCAGCGAGCCGCATTCCACCAAGCAGATCGAGGACGGGGTTGGCTGGGCCGCCGAAACGGACGGAGCGACCCTGATCAAGACGGTGGAAGCGCGAAACGTGCTTCCCGGGTTCGATGTCAGCGCGGAAATGTATCGGAGCATCCGCTGCCCGGTGCTGTTCATCCACGGCGACAACGACCAGATCCAGCCGTGCGCGCGCGCAAAGGCCGCGCACGCCGAAGTCAGCGGCGCGGAGTTCGAAGCGATTGCAGGCGGCGGCCATAACCCCCTCGGGCGGTATCCGGCAAAATCAAACGCGCTGATCAACGACTTTATCGACCGCCGCCTTATGATGCGCCCGCGGACGCGTGAAACCTTGCGGCGCAGCACAGGGCAGAAGCGCGCGCTCTATCTCTCCTCGCCGATCGGCCTCGGTCATGGCCGCCGCGACATCGCCATCGCGCGCGAACTGCGCAAGCTTCACCCCGATCTCAGCGTTGACTGGCTGGCGCAAGATCCGGTCACGCGTCTGCTCGAGGCCGGCAACGAGCATGTCCATCCGCTCAGTGCAAGGCTGGCGAGCGAGACGCGGCATATCGAGCTGGAGAGCGGCGAACACGAACTGCATTGCTTCCAGGCGCTTCGCCGCATGGACGAGGTGCTGATCAAGAACTTCATGATCTTCCAGGATGCCGTCGAACAAGGCGCTTACGACATCGTGATCGCGGACGAAGCCTGGGATATCGATCACTACTGGCATGAACACCCCGAGCTGAAAAAGGCAAAACTCGCCTGGTTGACCGACTTCGTCGGCTACGTGCCGATGCCGTCCGGCGGCAAGCATGAGGCGCTGCTGACCGCCGACTACAATGCCGAGATGATTGAACATATCGAGCGGCACCCCGCCGTGCGCGATCGGGCGATTTTCGTCGGCAGCCCTGAAGACATCGCACCGCTATCGTTCGGCGCGGATTTGCCGTTGATGCGCGATTGGGTGCCGAGACATTTCGATTTCGCCGGCTACGTCATCGGCGAGCACCCCCAGACCTTCGGCAGCCGCCAATCTCTTCGCGAAGCGCTCGGCTATCGGGACGGCGAGCAGGTTTGCATCGTCACCGTCGGCGGCTCGGGGATCGGCGCCCACCTGATCAAGCGGGTGCTGCAGGCCTATCCGATCGTCAAGGCCAGGCTTCCGGCATTACGCATGGTGGTGGTCGCGGGTCCGCGCATCGACACGGCGTCGCTGGGTGCGCCGCAGGGTGTCGAGATCAGGTCGTTCGTCGCCAATCTCGACCGGCATCTTGCCGCGTGTGATCTGGCGCTGGTCCAGGGCGGGCTAACGACGTGCATGGAACTCGCTGCCGCCGGGACGCCGTTTGTCTATTTTCCGCTGCGAAACCATTTCGAGCAGAACTTTCACGTCGCCCACCGCCTTCGCCGCTATGGCGCGGGCATCCAAATGGACTTTGCTTCGTCCACCCCCGACATGATTGCCGACGCCATGGTGTCGGCTGTGTCGAGGCCGGATCAACCGAAACCGGTCGAAGCCGACGGCGCGAGACGCGCAGCCGCTATGATCGGTGAATTGCTGGCATGACCAGCCTGGAACCGACGCCGGCTATTTGCGATAGACCGTGCTCGGATCGAACTGCCGGTCCGCATCCACAAACGACAGGCGCGTACCGCCGTCGGCGGTATCGACCTTGCGATAGAAACATGAAAGCCGTCCGGTGTGGCAGGCAGCGCCGGTCTGCTCGACGCGGATCCAGACCGCGTCCTGGTCGCAATCGGTGCGCATCTCGATCACGCGCTGGGTCTGACCCGACGTCTCGCCTTTTCGCCACAACGCATTGCGCGAGCGGCTGAAGTACCAGGCCTCGCCTGTCGCGATCGTCTTGCGCAGCGCCTCGTCGTTCATGTGCGCGACCATCAGCACATTGCCGGTGGCGGCGTCGGTCGCCACGCAGGTGACGAGACCGGACGCGTCGAATTTGGGCTGGAAGGCCAGCCCTTCTTCGCGCTCATTGATCGTTGCGGATGTGGACACGGTAGTCCTCGCTTAGATTTCAGCGAGGTTACCGGTTCGGGCCTCGCACCAGGGACAGGAAACGCTGCTGCTCCGCCGGGTTGTCGCGGAACATGCCGGTGAACCGGCTGGTGAACGTCATCGCGCCATGCTTGGCGACGCCGCGCACCGACATGCAGGTATGCTCCGCCTCGATCAGCACGGCAACGCCGCGGGGCTTCAGGACCTCGTCGATCGCAGCCGCGATCTGGGCGGTCAGGTGCTCCTGGGTCTGCAGTCGGCGGGCGAAGATGTCGGTCAGGCGCGCGAGCTTCGACAGGCCGACCACCCGCTCCACCGGCGTATAGGCGATATGCGCCCTGCCGTAGAACGGCATCATGTGATGCTCGCATTGCGAGGTGAATTCGATATCGCGGACGAGAACGAAATCGTCATAGCCGGCAGTCTCGCCAAAAGTGCGGTCCAGCACTTCGGCCGGGCACTGGTGGTAGCCCTGATAAAGTTCGTCGAAGGCTTCGACCACCCGGCGCGGCGTATCCAACAGTCCCTCACGGCCGGGGTTCTCGCCGATATAGCTCAGCAGCGTCTGCACGGCATGTTCGGCCTCGGCGCGCGACGGGCGCGGCAGGTCGGCGCGGACGGCAGCGGCGAGGAATTCGGCGGGATCGAGCTCTGCGGGGCGGGTTTCCGGCGCCATATCGGGCGACTTCACCTCGGAAGGCTTGGCGTCAGAAGGCTTGCCAGGGCGGATGGATTTGATCAATGCGTCCATGTCTTCTCCGTTCGACCGGCCCACAAAGACCGGAGTGTCACCGGGCAGACGGGGCGGTTTTGCCGCCGGGCGCCTGAGTCCCATCCACAACACGCTGGCGGCCGGACAGGTTTCATGTCGGGCCGCCCTCGGCAAACGGCCGGGCTGTTTTTCCGCCGTTCCTGTCCATATATAGGACGGTGAAACCCAGCCGCCAAGGGCGCTCGCATGGCCGAGCCCGGGACCCGGATCTATGCTGAACGACATCTACAACAAGCGGATTATCGAGCTTGCGGGCAATATTCCGCGTCTCGGACGCCTCCCCGACCCCCACGCCAGTGCCACCGCCCACTCCAAACTGTGCGGCTCGACCGTCAAGGTCGACCTCAAGATGGAAGGCCCGGTGGTCACCGACTTCGCCCATGACGTGAAAGCCTGCGCGCTGGGACAGGCCTCCTCCTCGATCATGGCAAGCCACGTGGTCGGCTCGACGGCTGACGAGTTACGTGAGTTGCGAGAAACCGTGCGCAAGATGTTGAAGGAAAACGGCGGTCCGCCGCAGGGCAAATGGGCCGATATCGCCCTGCTCGAGCCGGTGCGCGACTACAAGGCCCGCCACGCCTCCACCTTGCTTACCTTCGACGCCGTAGTCGACGCCATCGGCCAGATTGAAGCCAAGGCCAAGCAGCCGGCGCAGGCGTAAGCGTGGGTCGTCATTCCGGGATGGTCCGAAGGACCAGGCCCGGAATCTCGAGGTTCTCTGGTGCGTAAGTACGCACCAAAGTTTCGCGCTGTGCGCGCCCCGGAATGACTCCGTTGAAACTTACTTCTGCGGCTGGGCCGGTTGCGCCGGCGCGGTCGCATTGCCGCCGGTCGGAACCGCGGCTTCGGCGGTCTTGGTCGACTTGCCCGGCTGCGGCTGCGCCTCACCCTCCATGGCGGAGCTGACAAAGCGATCCTGCGGCTTGGCCGGCTTTGCCTCGGCCATCGGCACCGAATTGTCCTGCGGGAACACGTCGGCGAGCGCATCGGTCGTGACGAGATTGCTCAGGCGCAATTCACCGCGCGACAATTCGTGCAGATCTTCCCACGGTGGCACACTGAGGGCGAGCGACAGCAGATCGCCGGTGCCTCCCATGTCGAAGGTGTACTTGGTGAGCCGGCCGATATCACGCTGTACGATCATCAGGTCCTGCGCGGTATAGCTTGAGGCCTTGGCGTCGTCGGCGCGGTCGCCCATCCAGATCTGATGGACGCGGACATGCGCGGTCGGCGGCACGTAACGGGTCTTGCCCGACAGCAGCAGGAACACGCACATCGACTCGCAATAGGCTTCCGGCGTCACGCTCGTGCGCACGCCGTTCGGGGTTTGCGTGCGCACGGTGGCGCCGACGGTGGTCAACACGCCGAGGCTGCGGAACCGCCGGCCGAGCGTGATGGAATCGTTGACCGAGCCGCCGCTGGAATCCAGCACGATGGTCGCGCCGGCGAGCTGGCGGTTCTTGGCGAACTCGTCGAACTCCCGCGGACTATCCGACGTGACGATGCCGACGGCCGAGACCCAGCCTCTGCAATCGGGCTGGCAGGCGTTCCACTTGAAGTGCATCGGCTGCTTGCGTTCTTCGAGGACGCCGCCGGCATGCGCCGAATTGCCCAGCGTCGTGATCGCACCGGGCAAAGCGAGACAAAAGGCGGTGGCGCCGAGAAGCGCCCAGCCGCGAAATTTCAGCGACCTTGCAAACTTCAATTTGGTTCCTTCCCCCAAGCCGCCGTCAACGGGCGATGGCAATGGCCCCTCTTCAACGCGGGATGATTCTGTCATCGAAGCGTCGTCAAAACGGTAACTGTCCTGTCCTGTGTCGTCCATAATACCTTGGCTTGCTCCGGCATCTTGCGGTGCGATAGTTGCGAAGTGTGGCGTAAATATCTGCACGTTCTAGGTTCCTTGCTTGGGAACTCCCGCAAAACTACGTACATAGCTCCATGGCGCCCGCAGATCAGTCACCGTCATCACACAAGCGCTGCACGGATTGTGCCAACGGACTGTCCCGTTTGCCGCGCAACGCCGGGCGCGCGCTGATCTGGATTTACCGGCACACGCTGTCGCTCCTGGTCGGCTACAACTGCCGGCATCTGCCGACATGTTCGATGTATGGCGACGAAGCGATCGAGCGTTTTGGTTTGTGGGGCGGCGGCTGGATGACGCTGGCGCGGCTGCTGCGCTGCCACCCGTGGGGGACGTCCGGCATCGACAACGTGCCGCTCACGGCACCACCGGGCGCGCGATGGTATCTGCCGTGGCGCTACGGACGCTGGCGCGGAGTCAATCCTTCGTGAGTGCGCCTCGCTTAGAGCATGATCCGGAAAAGTGGACAGCGGCTTTCCCTCGCGACCAACGTGAACGCGTTTGCGCGGAGATCATGCTCAAATCAGTAAGTCAGAGTGTCATCACACTCTAGCGCCAGAAGAAAAACCCGCCCCGCGGCTGCTGCGGCCAGAACGGCCGCGGCCCTATATCCGCCGGCGGCCGTGGCCTGCGCGGGCGCGATGGTGGCGGCGCCGCCTCGGCCGACGCTGTGGCGTCGATGGCGGGCGATCCATCGTCGGGCAATCTCACCGACAGCAGCACGTTCGTTTCCGGCGTGCGCCAGCGATAGCCGATGCCGAAATCGATCGGCTGCGCGCGGCGGAACATTGCCGCATATGATTCTTGGTAGCGACCCGGGAACTCGTCGATCGGCCCGAGATAGCGGCCGAACGGAAACAGGCGCCATTTCTTCGTGCTGTAATACGCCAGCGGAATTCCTGAATCGTCCTGGATGATGGTGGCGCTGTTGTTGAGCAGGAAGTTGCGCACGGTGGTGAAATTGCCGGAATGCAGCAGATAGGACGCGCTCTTGATCAAGCTGTTGCCGGGTGCGAGCGTCTCACAGAATTTCAGGAAGCCGCTCGCCCGCACACCGGAATTGGAAAGATCCGTCGAGAAGTAATACAGCGTCTTCTCCTGCCCATCGTCTCCGGCGAAGATGATACGCACGCCTCGCACGGCATTCGGCCCGGGATTCTCGCCGGCGGAATACGCCGCGCCCTTGTCGTCCAGCGAGATCGGACTCGTGCTCTTCACCGTCATGCCCGAGCGCGCCAGGAACACGTAGAGGATCGGCAAGGTGCCGCTGACCTGCCCCGCCTGCAGATCGGTCTTCATGTCCTTGGTGATGAAGAAGCTGAAGCGCAGGATCGAGCCGAGCGAACGCTCGACATTGTAGAGCGCCGATGCGATGCCGCCGCGTGGCAGTCGCGTCAGGTCCGGCACCGAGCCGACCGGCTCCAGCGCGCTCAGCACATAGGTCGACGCCTTCGAATAGAACGCGTTTGCGTAGAGAAAGTCCGGCCCTGAGAACATGTAGAACATGGTCGGCCGGGGCGCCGCGAGGTTGGTGTCCGCCCAGGCGCGGATCTTTGACAATTGCCGCTGCTCGAGTTGGGCGAACGCGCCGTCGAAGAATTTGGCATGGCGCTGCCAGGCCGGCTCCCTGGTGAGCGGCGCGAGCGGCGAGTCCGCCGCCGGCATCATGCCCGCGAGAAATTTCGCGGTGTCGTCCACCGTTGCAGTCTGGGCGTGACCGGCAGCGACAGCCGCCAGCAGCATGAAGGCCGCCAGCGTCGCCATTCTCAGTGAATGCAGCATGTTCACTCGGGCCCCGCAGAGACAGCCACAGGGCCTTGATCCGCCCGCTTGCGGAAGACAGCGTAGATCAGCAGGCCGGAACACATGATCAGGATACTCAGCATCGACCGCAGCGGCTGTTCGGCCAAAAGATAGTACATCATGAAACCGGTCACGAGCAGAAAGACCACAGGAGTCACCGGGTACCCCCAGGCGCGGTACGGTCGCGGCAGATCGGGATGCGTGATACGCAGCTTGATCACGCCGAGCACGGTGAAGAACGAGCAGAACAGCAGCGCGAACTGGATGAACTCAAGCACCGCCTCGAAGCTGCGCGTGAACAGCATCAGGCTGGCGACCGTGAGCTGAAACAGGATGGCATTGGCCGGTGCACCATTGCCGGAGCGGCGGGCAAACGAGCGCAGCACCGGAAGATCCTCGCCCATCGTCATCATGACGCGCGGCCCGATCCACATCATCGCGCTGATCGAGGAGATCAGCCCGAAGCAGATCATCGCGCCGACAATGCGGCCGCCGAATTCGCCGAAGATATAGCTGCCGGAGATGCGGGCGACGTCGATCTGGCCGGCGAGCTTGTCGATCGGCGCGGTATGCAGGAATACCGCGTTGAGCGCGACATACAGCACCAGCACGATCGATGTTCCGATCAGCATCGCCCGCGGCACGTTGCGCTCGGGCATCCTCACCTCGCCGATGATGTAGGTTGCCGCGTTCCAGCCCGAGAACGAATACATCACGAACACGAGGCTGATCGCGAACGGCGCACTGACGACATAGGTGAAGTCGGAAGCCGACGGCGCAAACGACACCGGCTGCGCGGTGCCGATCACGAAACCGCAGGCGAGGAAGGCCAGGATCAACACGACCTTCAGAATGGTCGCGACCAGCTGAAAGGTCGAGGAGTGCCGCATGCCTGTAAGCTGCACCAGCGACACCAGCCAGACCACGCCGACCGCCAGCACCAGTGGCGGCGCATCTGGCAGCACCGACTTGCCGTACTCGCCGAAGGCCATGGCGGCGAGTGCGACAGGCGCGGCGAAGCCGACCGTCGCCGACACCCAGCCCGCCACAAAACCAAAAGCGGGGTGATAGGCGCGGCCGAGGAAGTTGTACTCACCGCTCGAGCGCGGAAACATCGCGCCGAGTTCGCCGTATGAAAACACGCCGCACAGCGCGACGATGCCGCCGACCGCCCACAGCAACAGGATCGAAAAGCCTGACGGAATGTCCTTGACCTGAAAACCGAGGCTGGTGAAGACGCCGACGCCGACCATGTCGGCGACGACGATGGCCACCGCCACCAGAACCGAAACGCCGGAGCCACTACTGGTGAGCGAGCCAGGCCAAGCCGGGCTTCCCGTTTGTGATGCTGCCATCTCGGACCCCATATTCAAGCGCCCGCAGCCGAGAGCTGCATCGTGCAGGCTGACGCCGCGCAATTCAAGCAGTGTTAACAAGGGTTTAAATTGAGACGCAAAATAGGTTCGATGGTACCGCCACGGCCCCCGTGCCACTACCCGATTGCGAAAACATCGTGACCTTCCCACAATCGCGACACGATTGGGTGGTCTCCTCAAGCTTCCGGACGTGGGGAGTTTTTCCGGACGCTTAACGTCGCCGCGTGCAAACTTAACCCCGGTTGACGGTGGATCTTGGGACATTGGGGTGGATGGTCGGAGCTAATCCGAAATTCCAAGCAATTGGTCGCGCCATGCGGTCGGCGCTATCTGCCGTGCCGCGCCGAGTCCTGCGATGGCATTGGATCTCCCTGGCTGCGCTGATCGTGCCGCTATCCTTTGTGCTCGTTCAGTGCGGCAAGGCGCCAAGCGCCGGCATGCTGGCGGCAAACACCGATGGCGCCAAATCGCGGGCAGCGAAGTCCAAGGCTGAAACGTTCGACGAGCGTTTCCCCGGACCGCAATTCGCCGACCGTTTCCCGACTGCAAGCGAAAGCCTGCCGCAGGTCCAGCACCAGGTCGCGCTGACGCCGCCGCGTACCGTTCGTACCGAACCTGTGAGAGTAGCATCGCTGACGCCAACGCTGACGCTGTCGCGCACCGAGCGCGAAGAGCAGACCACGCTGGTCAGCATGAAGTCTTCGGCCTTCCCCTATTTCGGCAACAACCCGCGCTCCGACGAGCCATTCCTCAACATCACCAAGGGCGACCGCAAGGGCCACCGCAGCTATGGCGGCAAAGTTTACTGGCAGGACGAGACCTACAACGACAGCCGCGTGCTGGTGCATGTCCCCGAGACGTTTGACGTCAGGAAGCCCGGCGTGATCGTGGTGTTCTTCCACGGCAACGGCGCGACGCTGGAGCGCGACGTCCGCGACCGGCAATTGGTGCCGCAGCAGATCACCGATTCCGGCGTCAACGCCGTGCTGCTCGCGCCGCAAATGGCGGTCAACGCCGCCGACTCCTCGGCCGGCAAGTTCTGGCAGGCCGGCGGCTTGAAGCGCTTCATCGATGAATCGGCCGGCCACCTTGCCCGTCTCTACGGCGATCCGAAGTCGGCGCAGGCGTTTGCGAACATGCCGATCGTGATCGTCGGCTATAGCGGCGGCTTCCTGCCGACGGCCTGGAGCCTCGAGGTCGGCGGCCTCCCCAACCGCGTCCGCGGCGTGTTCCTGCTCGACGCCGTCTATGGCGAACTCGACAAGTTCGCATCCTGGATCGAGAAGAACCGCACCAGCTTCTTCGTCTCCTCGTACACCCGCTACACCAAGCGGCATGACCTCGAGCTGATGCAGATGCTCCGCGACAAGGGCATCACCGTCACCGAGAGCATGGATGGGCCGCTGCGTCCCGGCAGCGTCGTGTTCGTGCAGACGCCCGACGGCGTCACCCATCGCGATTACGTGACGCAGGCCTGGACCGAGCACCCGGTCAAGGACGTGCTGGTCAAGATGGCGGCAACGCCGGCTTTGACCCGGATCGCCAGCGGCGCGCCTTACGCAAACCGGTAAACCGCCTTCGCCGGATCAGGCCTTTTTGGGTTTGGTCAGGATCACCGTCGTCAAGGCGATCGCGACAAAGGCCGCCCCGACATAGCCATTGGCGAGGAAGAGATCGCGCGCATACAGGAAACCGCCGATGGCCGAACCGATCGCCTGCCCCACGTAGAGTACCGACGTGTTGAGTGATATCGACGCCGACGCAAGCGCAGGTGCCGCGCCGACCAGCCGCACCTGCTGCATGGAATTGGTGGAAGCAAATCCAATCCCCCAGATCGCGACGGCCGCCGCCATCAGGGGATAGATGCCGGCGCTGAGCGCCCATCCACTCACGCCGGCGAACAGCACCGATGTGAACAGGACCGAGGTCTTCCAGGCGCCCCAGGAATCGACGATGCGGGTTGCGATCGCGGTGCCGATGACGCCGCAGATACCGTAGCAGGCGAAGACCAGTGCAATCGGATCCGGGCCCGCGCCCGTCAACCGCGCCAGCAACGGGCCCATGTAAGTAAATATCACGAACTGGCCGGACATCTGCGCGGTCGTGATCAACAGCAGCAGCAGGATCATCCGGTTGCGGCCGATGGCGGCCCATGTCTTCAGGTCGACCGGCGCCCCCATCAGCCCAGCCGGCAGGCGCCACGCCAGCAGAAGGAAACTCAGGCAGCTCATCGCGCCGATGGCGACATAGACTGCCTGCCAGCCATAGCGGCTGGCGATAAACGTGATCGCCGGCAAGCCGACCGCAGCCGCCAGCGACCAGCCGAGAAAGATGTAGGCGATGGTGCTGCCGCGCTTTTGCACCGGCACGATCAGGGCGCCGGTGCCCGCCGCTTGAGGCGTGTAGAGCGCGCCGACCGCCAGCATGACCAGGCGAATGCCGAGCAGGCTCGCGTAGTCAGGCGCGAAGGCCGACGCAATGTTGGTCAGCGCCAGCACGGCGAGCGTAGCCGTGAGCAAGGTGCGGCGCTCGATCCTCGAGGTCAGCCACGCTGTGACCGGCGAACCGACACACAGCATGATCGCGCCGAAGGTGATCAGAAGACCTGCCGTGCGGATCGAGACGTCAAGACCGGAGGAGAGTTCGACCAGCATACCCGCCGGCGCCAGCACCGAGCAGCCGGTGACGACATTGCCGAGCATCAGGGCGGTGGGCGCGAAGCGTTTCACGCCGCCGCCTATAGTCGCCCGCCGAATTTAATGCAACTGCATGCAAATGCATGGCCGCCGATCGAATCCGTACCTTGTGCTCACTTCGCCGGGTTGGCGGCCGCTGCCGGATCGGCTTTGATGGTAGATGCCGCTGCGGGCCGCGGGTTGTTGGCCGGACACGACGCCAGCAGCCGCGTCCACGCCGCGCCGAGGCCAACCGTATCGATGTCGAACGTCGACAGGTCGGCCTTGCCTTCCGCCGCTGGTGCGCGCTCGCCCATCTGCAGGCGGGGAGCGGCCAGCATCGCCTCCATGGCCTCGGGCGCAACGATGTCGCTCCAGATTTCGAACTTGCCGACCCGCGCGGGGTACCTTCCAAAGGCCACGGATTTTTCCGGACCCGCCATCAACATCACCGTCTTGTTGCTGCCCGCGTCCTTATTGCTGCCGGCGTCCTGATCGGCTTCCCGGACGAACATCAGCCTGGCGCGTGTCTTGTTCTCGCAGAACAGCCGCCACTCCATCGAGCGGAACGACGCGCCCTCGCCCAGCCTGGCCGAAGCGAGCTTGCGGACGTAGGGGCGCACCGCGGTTTCGAAGGTCCAGGGCGTTTCGAGCAGCGAGCGCTTGTCGATCCCGAAGCGATAGAGTTCGGCCCTTGTCAGGACGTGCAGGCTCTCGAACTTGACCGTCTTGATGAGATCGTCCAGCTCGCGGCTGACACCCATCGAGGTGACGAACGCGGCGCGCTCGCGATCGGCGCTGGCCATGCGGCGCTGCTTGTATTCGGCGATCACCTGCGCCGGGATCGGCCCGTGAACGACCAGCGTCAGCCTGGAATTATGAACGGCCATGACAGCATCGGGCGCAACCTCGCGGGTGGTGGCGCCGAGCAGCAGGTAGCCGCAGGCCGAATTGCACATGGCGTTGCGGGTCGTGAGTTCGGCCTCAACCTCGCCGCCAGCCGTCTTGATCTTGAGGCAGGCCGCGTCGACCTGGGTTCCGCCGGCGCAGGCGGTTGCAATGGTGCGGCCGATGCGGGCAACGGCCTTCTTGGCGCGCAGCATCCGGGCGATGACATAGGACGGCCTGACCGAACCGCCCGGCGAATGGAAATAGATCGGCCGCGTCGTGTCCTTGGCGTCACGCAGGAAGCGGCTGACACGCACTGCTGCTCCCTCATCGACCTGGCCTTCGATCGCGATCCAGCGGTCGCAACCCGGACCGCAGGAATTGGCCGGGCCCTTGGCGTTGTAGATGATCAGCCTCGGCGCAAAGCCGGCCTTCTCGGCCGGCGTTTCGGCACGCAATTCGCTACTGACCAGCAGCAGGGCTGCGAGAACGAGAAAACGAAACATCATCAGACCGGCACAATCGGACGAACGGGCGAGCAACGACGCAATAGACAAGGCTAAACAATGCGCACCAGTCCGGCAATCCCTGATGGCGAACCAGGCCTCCTGTGAGGTGAGAGCGATCGGCGCTATCCTTCATTGTGATCACGATTCGGCACGATTTTCTCGATATTGCCCGATTGCAGGAGCCGAATCCCCTGCTATACCGCTGCTTCCCGCTTACCTGCGCTCGTTCGCAGGAGTGAGCTCCAGGAGATCGACATGCCTGACCAGAATACGCCCGCCTCGGGATTCCAGTTCGGCCTCGCTAATTTGAAACCGGCCGACCCCGTGCAAAAGATCACCCTCACCTTCCCCGACGGCGCCAAGCGCGAATTTGCCAAGGACATTACCGGCCTCGACATCGCCAGGGGCATCTCGCCCTCGCTGGCCAAGCGCACGGTCGCGATGGCGCTGGACGGCGTGGTCGCCGATCTCAACGATCCGATCTCGGACGACGCGAAGATCGAGCTGATCAACCGCGAAGACCCCCGCGCGCTGGAACTGATCCGGCACGACTGCGCGCATGTGCTGGCGGAAGCGGTGCAGTCGCTGTGGCCGGGCACGCAGGTCACCATCGGCCCGGTGATCGAGAACGGCTTCTATTACGACTTCTTCCGCAACGAGCCGTTCACGCCGGAAGATTTCGCCGCGATCGAGAAGCGGATGCGCGAGATCATCGCGCGCGACAAGCCTTTCACCAAGGAAGTGTGGGATCGCGAAAAGACCAAGCAGGTGTTCCGCGACAAGGGCGAGGCCTTCAAGGTCGAACTGGTCGATGCCATTCCCGGCGACGAACCGATCAAGATCTATTTCCAGGGCGACTGGTTCGATCTCTGCCGCGGCCCGCATATGTCGTCGACGGGCAAGATCGGCAACGCCTTCAAGCTGATGAAGGTGGCGGGCGCCTATTGGCGCGGCGACGCCAACAACCCGATGCTGACGCGCATCTACGGCACGGCCTTCGCCAGGCAGGAAGAACTCGACGCCTACATGAAACAGATCGAGGAAGCCGAGAAGCGCGACCACCGCAAGCTCGGCCGTGAGCTCGACCTGTTTCACTTCCAGGAGGAAGGCCCGGGCGTGGTGTTCTGGCACCCGAAGGGCTGGACCATCTTCCAGGCGCTGATCGCCTATATGCGGCGCCGCCTGACCGGCGACTATGACGAGGTCAACGCGCCGCAGATCCTCGACAAGGTCTTGTGGGAGACCTCCGGCCACTGGGACTGGTATCGCGAGAACATGTTCGCGGCGCAGTCGGCCGGCGACGAGGCCGAGGACAAGCGCTGGTTTGCCCTGAAGCCGATGAACTGTCCCGGCCATGTGCAGATCTTCAAGCACGGCCTGAAGAGCTACCGCGACCTGCCCTTGCGCCTGGCCGAGTTCGGCGTGGTGCATCGCTACGAGGCATCAGGCGCGATGCACGGCCTGATGCGCGTGCGCGGCTTCACCCAGGACGATGCGCATGTGTTCTGCACCGAGGCCCAGCTTGCGGAGGAATGCCTCAAGATCAACGAGCTAATCCTGTCGACCTACGCCGATTTCGGATTCGATGGCGAATTGACGGTCAAGCTCTCGACGCGTCCGGAGAAGCGCGTCGGCACCGACGAGATGTGGGATCACGCCGAGCGCGTGATGGCGACCGTGCTGGCGGAAATCCAGGCCAGCGGCAACAACCGCATCAAGACCGAGATCAATCCGGGCGAAGGCGCGTTCTACGGGCCGAAGTTCGAATATGTGCTGCGTGACGCCATCGGCCGTGACTGGCAATGCGGCACCACGCAGGTCGACTTCAACCTGCCGGAACGTTTCGGCGCGTTCTACATCGACGCCGACGGCTCGAAGAAGGCGCCGGTGATGGTCCATCGCGCGATCTGCGGCTCGATGGAGCGCTTCATCGGTATCCTGATCGAGCACTTCGCCGGCAACTTCCCGCTCTGGCTGGCGCCGACTCAGGTCGTGGTCACGACCATCACCTCCGAGGGCGATGAGTACGCCAAGGTGGTCGCCGCCGCCGCGCGGCGCGCCGGCCTGCGCGTCGAGATCGACCTGCGCAACGAGAAGATCAACTACAAGGTCCGCGAACACTCGCTGGCGAAGATCCCAGCCCTGCTCGTCGTCGGCAAGAAGGAAGCCGAGACCCATTCGGTTTCGATCCGCCGGCTCGGCAGCGATGGCCAGAAGGTAATGCCGACCGACGAGGCGCTCGCCGCGCTGGTCGAGGAAGCAACCCCGCCGGACGTCAAGCGGGCGCGGGTGGCCGTCTGATCATAATCGATCTAAAATGGCTTCCGCTGGACCGGCTGCGCCCCTATCTCTGGCGCAGCCATTTCCGACGAGAGACATCCTTGTGCCCGATGCTATTGAACTGCTGAAGATCCGCCGCTCGGTAAAGCCGCGCGAGATGAGCGGCCCTGGCCCCACTGCCAGCGAACTCGATACCATCCTGACCATCGGTGCGCGGGTACCCGATCACGGCAAGCTGACGCCGTGGCGCTTCATCGTGTTTGAGGGCGACGCCCGGGCGCGCGCCGGCGACATCATCGCGCGGGTGTTTGCCAAGAAGAACCCGTCCGCGCCGGCCGCCGATATCGAGGTTGAAAAGCGGCGGCTGATGGACGCGCCGCTGGTGATCGCCGTGGTGAGCTTTATCCGGCCGCACCCCAAGGTGCCGGCCTGGGAGCAGGAACTATCCGCCGGCGCCAGCGCCATGAACATCGTCACCGCCGCCACCGCGCTGGGCTACGGTGCCAACTGGCTCACCGGCTGGTTCGCATTCGACCGCGACGTGCTCGACGGGCTCGGCTTGAAGGCGGACGAAAGGCTTGCCGGCTTCATTCATATCGGCACCCCGGCAAAGCCCGCCGAGGATCGTCCGCGCCCGGTATTGTCCGAGATCGTGACGCGGTTCTAGACGTGCGGTTCTAGACTTGGGTTCGTCACATTCGCTGTTTGCGACTTTAGACAGCTCTCTTGATCTTCATTCAACGGGATGCCCGGCGCAAAACTCTCGTTCTGCGCCGGAAATTGTCGCGTCGTCACGACATGCGACCATCGCGCGCACGATCAACCCCACAGATGGTCGAAATGCTGGTGCGCCACGTTGCTCAATTCGGCGAGCTGCGCGCTGTGCAAATCAGCGCCCGATGCGGCGGCTGCATCGCTGCGGTCACCCTGGATTGAATGCAGCAGAGATGCGAGATCGGCGAAGCGGCCGCCAAGGTCACCGCCGAAGGCATGGGCCGTGGCGCCATCGCCCGTGCCGGCATCTGCACCGGTGCCGATGGTGGTGCCCGTGGCGCCATCGCCCGCAGCCGTCTGGGTTCCGCCACAGCCGCCGGCGCCGCCATTGTCCGCACCTGCGGTCGGCGTTGTCGGCGTGTCAGTCGCGGTGTCGGGCGGCGTGGTCCCCGTGCCCGCATCCGACATGTCGGTGGTGTTGGCGCCATAGAGCGCCACGATGCCGTCGATGTCGGATTGAGCCAAACCGGTGAGATCGAAATTGGCGGTCGAGTTCATTACCGCGGGATCGTCGTTGAAGTGACCCAGTCCAATCGCATGTCCGATCTCGTGGATCGCGACGAGGCTAAATTCCGAGCCACTCAGATTGTCGCCGCTATCGAACCGGATGTCCGCACTCTGAAGTTGGCCTCCTGTAAAGCTGAAGCCCGTGACCCCCAGGACGTTGCCGGCGCCATCGAGCGCACTGTTCGAAAAATCGATGTCCGCATTGGCCGTGGACGAGACTTGCTGGAATTGGATATTGGCAACCTCGGACCATTCAGCGAATGCGGCATTGATCGATTGCAGTTCTGCCTGGGAGATACTGTTATCAACGGCCCAGGTGACCGTCCCACCCGCAGTGCCCAGTTCGGGTGAGCCCCATTTTGCGCCTTCGAGGCTGAAATCGACCGCCATGGTATCTCCTTCACTGTTGACGTAGATCAAGATCGCAGTGTCGGAGACGTAAGCTGTCTGGTTGACGAGACTGAGGCTCTCGTTGGCGAGAGTGGGGCGATACAACGCTCATTGAATGATAAGCAATAATGCGACGAGCCGACGCAGCTTTGCAGCGTCGAGCATCAAACAAGATGGCCCATGCGGGAATCGCGACCAACGAGGCCGAAGCCGTGCTTCGGTGCGTTGCGGCCTGATTGGCCGAACAGCAAGAGCTGTGCTGTTTTACACGCAGATGAGCACGGCCTCGTCTGAACCCGCGACCACTTACGCTGCCTGCGAGACCCGCGCACCAAAACGAGCCAGTAATTCCGCGATCTCCGACGCCGGCTTCGCTGCGCTGAACAGGAAGCCCTGCACCTGGTTACAGCCTTCGGCGCGCAACCAGTCGAGTTGGTCGGTCGTCTCGACACCTTCGGCCGTGGTGGTGATGTTGAGGCTGCGGCCAAGGCCGGAGATCGCGCGCACGATCGCGACGCAATCGGTGCGCTCGACAAGGTCCTTCACGAAAGAGCGGTCGATCTTGATCTTGTCGAACGGAAAACTGCGAAGATAGCTGAGGCTCGAATAGCCGGTGCCGAAATCGTCCATCGATATGCTGACGCCGAGCTCTCGCAACTGATGCAGGATCGCCAGGTTGGCTTCGGTCTCGGCCAGGAACACCGACTCGGTGATTTCAAGTTCGAGCCGCCTCGGCGACAGGCCGGAATGCGCCAACGCCGAAATCACCGCCTGAACCAGGTTGCGGCTGCGAAACTGGACCGGCGACAGATTGACCGCGACCTTGATGTCGTCCGGCCAGTTCGCCGCTTCCGAGCAAGCCTCTCGCAGCACCCACTCGCCGAGCGCCACGATCAATCCAATGTCCTCGGCGACCGGAATGAACTCTGCCGGCGAGATCATGCCCTTTTCCGGATTGCGCCAGCGCAACAGCGATTCGAACCCGCTGATCCGGTTGGCGGCAATATCGACCAGCGGCTGATAGTGCAGTTCGAATTCACCACTGGCGAACGCGCGGCGCAGGTCGCGCTCCATGTCGCGGCGCTTCTGTGCCTGGCGGTCCATCTCGGGCTCGAAGAAGCGGTGGACGCCACCGCCATCGGATTTTGCCCGGTAGAGCGCCATGTCGGCATTGCGCATCAATTCCTCGCAGGTCGCGCCATCGCCGGGCGAGAGCGCAATACCGACGCTGGCGCCGACGATAACCTCGATGCCGTCGAGGTCGTAGCGCGCGCTCAACGCGCCAATCAGCCGGTCGGCAAAATCGCTCACCTCGTTCGGCGACACCTCGGAGGCCAGCACGATGGCGAATTCGTCACCGCCGAGCCGGGCGACGAGATTGTCGCCGCGAACCTCGGACTTCAGCCGCTCGGCCACCGACTTCAACAAGCGATCGCCCATCGGGTGACCGAATGAATCGTTGACTTTCTTGAACAGATCGAGATCGACACAAAGTACTGCGACGCGCCTGTTGCCGGACGCGCGCTCCAGCGCCTGGCGAAGGCCGTCCTGATAGAAGTCGCGGTTCGGCAGGTCGGTCAGGCCGTCATGATGGGCCATGTGCACAATCCGCGCTTCCGCCTTGCGGCGTTCGGTAATGTCGACGACGGCTACCAGATAGCCGTCGCGTCCGTCGAAGGCGACGCGCCGTCCAAACGTCAGCACATGGATTTCGCTGCCATCGGCCTTGAGATGCCGCCAGTCGCGACTCGAATTATAGACGTGGCCCAGCTGCTGCAGCGCCTGGCTGTGGCTTGCCCATTCGTCCGCCGGCCAGATCTGGCGAAGTTGCATCTGCAGAAAGGTTTCACGGGGATAGCCATAATGCCGGACGGCCGCGTCGTTGACGTTCAGGAATTGCGTCGTTTCGGCATCGAACACCCACATTGGCATTGGATTGTTGTCGAACAGCAGGCGGAATGAAACTTCGCTCCGCTTCAGCGCCGTGACGTCGGAAACCGTCAGCGACAGCATGTCGCCGAACGCCGTCACGCCCAGCCGCAGACAGCGGTCCTCGCTGTCGATCTCGATCTGACCGCCGTGGCCGCCGCCGATGATGTCTCGTAGACGGCGGAGCACCTCCGGTCCGCACAGCAGATTTCCTCCAGTGGCGAGCCGGTGCCACAGCAATTCCGTCGACGGTTTCCGCAGCAGCCGCGCCGCACCCTGATTGAGATGAACGATCTGAAAATCGGACGGATTGCCATTAACGTCGCGAATCGCGGCCAGCGACAATACGCCCTCGTCGGTCGCCGAGAAGATCGTATCCAGCAGATTGAATTGTGCGTCGCGCTCGTTGACATAGGCGCCGACCAGGGTGGCGCCCCAACGCGAAGACGTCGGCAGTGCCAGCACATCATAAGTTCGAACCAGCCCGTCGCGCACGCAATGCGCCGCCGCGAGATACGGGCGGCCGGTCTGCAACGCGTGAGATGCGGCTTCGCCGAGCGCCGTCGCGCAATCCGGCGGCAGCGCGCTCAAGGGAATGTCCCAGCGATCATCATTGAGCCATTGCTGGATATAGCGGCCGCTGTGCGAGACGGCGAACGTGTCGTCGTCGTTGCGAAGCAACACCACATGGTCCGCAAGCCGGCCGAGACTGCCAAGCATGACGTCTTCGTAGCGAGGCAAATACTCGCCCGGGCGCAACGCCGCCTGCCATTTGCGCTGCAAGACCGCGACGTCGGTGAACATCTCGGTGTTGAATTTCTCTGACGATTTTCTCGATGATCTGTTGGCCGCAACCATGCCCTGCCCCGCTTACGCGCACTCAATCCCGGGGCATCCAATGCAGCCGGGTTTAAGGCTGTGTAAAAAATGCGGCAGCGGTACGCCGATATGGCGATTATGACAGTTTTAAGCTGTGCGATGGTTAGTGCGCGTTAGAGACTATGACAGTCCAACGCGTAGACGTTCAGCGCGCGATGACCTCGACCTCGGTATCGACGCCGTTGACGACGTTGAATGGACGCTCGAACACCTTGCCTTCGTTCTTGGCAATGGCCCGGTATTCGCCTTCGGACAGGACGACGCGGGGAAACGCGCCGATCGATTCCTTGATGACGTCGCCGCCCGGCGTGATGACAGACCACGCGGTGTTGGCGAGCGCCTCGCCGCCCCTGTCGCCGACGAGTTTCAGCGTAATCACCGCCGCGCGGTGACTGACGGTGACGTCGGTCAGCTTGCCGGCCTGCACCCGGATGTCGGAGCGCACCACCGAGTTGGCGTCGCCGTAGTTGGAGATGATGTAGTAGGTCCCTTCAGGGAGCAGCGCGACGTCGGTGGCGGGAACGCTCGGCAGCAGCGGGCTGCGCTCGGCGCCGCCTTCGAACTGGCTGCCCTTGTACAACGCGAACGAAATCTGGTTCGGCGGAATCTTGCTGGAGCCGACGCGGCCTTCGATTCGCAGGCCTCCGGCCGGCAGCACGAAGGCGACGCGGTCCGTCTCCGCCTTCAGGCTCACCGCCCGCACCGCGCTGACGAGGCCGAGGGCGACGTGGACGACGTAATTGCCGGGCGGCAGCACGATGTTCGGGGTCGCGCCGCGCTCCTCGCGAATCAGCTTGAACGTGCCGGTATCGTCGGGCTTGTCGGCGAACACCCGCCACACCAGCCCGCCATTGATGACCGGCAGGTCCTTGCCGTAACGCGCCGTCAGCGACAGCACCCCCTGGTTTGCGGGCGAGGCCCCCTGCGGCGCGGCCGCCGGCGGGGTCGTGGCGATCGAGGGGGGCACGATGGTCGGCTGGTTCAGCGATGGCGGAACGGTCGGGATAGCGCCGGTCCCCGAGGGCGGCGCCAGGTTCATGGCCGGCCCGGTCTGAACATCCGGAACCGCGGCCGGCGGTACCGGTGGCGGGCGGTCTGAAAACATCTGGGCCGAAGCCGGGACCGAAAGCGCCGCGACGAGCGCCACTGCAAGCGCCAACGCCGGGAAAGGCCGTCCGCCCTGCCCGTTTCCAGCGATGCCGTTGCCGCCCGAAATCATGGCCATGCTTTTCACCGAAAACGCGGCAAATTCAAGCCTTGGTGGCGAAAGTCCGGCCGCCGGTCATGGCGGAACCGTGCGAGCACGTCATGTTGATGCTGCGGTCGCGGTCCAGTCACATTCCCTGCCTAGGCCAGCTTTGCCGGGGCATAAACCATGCATCGGGATCGAGATAGTCTATTCTGGCGCAGCCGCGCTGTGGCGAATATCGTGGCAGCCGCAGGAGAGTTTGCGTGTTGGACAGCTGGATGGGGCGCGGCCAAAAGGGCTCCGATGCCCAAGACAAGGCCCAAGATAAGGCCCAAGACAAAGACAAGGTAGGGCTCGGCAGCATCCGCCGGCCGGTGATCGGACTGGCGCTCGGCGGCGGCGCCGCCCGCGGCTTTGCCCATATCGGCATCGTCCGGACGCTGGTGGCCCATGGAATCATTCCCAATGTCGTGGTCGGAACGTCGATCGGCGCCGTGGTCGGCGGCGCCTATGCCGCCGGACATCTCGATACGCTGGAAGAATGGGCGCGCAGCCTGCAGCCGCGAACCGTCCTCTCCTATCTCGACATCCGCCTGAACGGTTCCGGCCTGATCGGCGGCGCCAAGCTCGCGGCCGAAATCGAGGCGGCGATGGGCCAGAACCTGATCGAGGACCTGCCGGTAAAATTCGCGACCGTCGCGACCGAGGTACGCACCGGTCACGAGATCTGGCTGACGCATGGCCCGATGGTGGATGCGATGCGCGCCTCCTACGCGCTGCCCGGCATCTTCTCGCCGATCCTGGTCGGAGACCGCTGGCTGGTCGACGGCGCGCTGGTCAATCCGGTGCCGGTGTCGGCGGCACGCGCGCTTGGCGCGGAAATCGTCATCGCCGCCAATCTTTCCAGCGACGTCTTTGCGCATTCCACGACGATCTATTCCCACGGCCCGACACCCGGCGTGTCGGTCTCGGTGATGCCGGAAGCGATGGCTGAACCCGAGCCGCGGAAACGCGGTATCGGAAAATTCTTCTCCGCGGAGCGCACGATGAAGCGTGAGTTCTTCGGCGGCGGCGGACGGCCCGGCATCTCCTCGGTGATGGTCGATGCCTTCAACATCATGCAGGACCGCATCACCCGCGCACGGCTTGCCGGCGATCCGCCGGATCTTCTGATCTCACCCCGCGTCGGCAAGATCGGCTGGTTCGATTTTCATCGCGCCGACGATCTGATCGCCCATGGTGCGCGCGCTGCCGAGCGCGCCATCGATTCGATCCAGGAAGCGATCCACATTCTGGTGCCGCCGACGACAGCGAGCGAAGCCGCGGCGGCGGAAAAGGCCGAGAAGGAATAGCGATCAGGCCGTCTTGATGTAGTCGCGCAGCGCTTCCTGCTCGGCCTCGTATTCCTGGACGCGGCTCTTGACGATGTCGCCGATCGAGATCAGCCCGACGACCTTGCCGTCCTCGACCACGGGCAGATGCCTGAACTTGCCGATCGTCATCATTTCCATGATGCCGGCGACGGTGTCGGACTCCCGGCAACTCACGACCTTGCGCGTCATGACGGCGCTGACCGGCTCCTCGAGAATCCTGGCGCCGCGCTCGCCCAGCACCCGCACAATGTCGCGCTCCGAAATGATGCCCTCGAGACGTCCCTGGTTCATCACCAGCACGGCGCCGATCTTGCGCTCACCGAGGAGCTTGATCGCGGCTGAAACCTTGGCGTCCGGTTCGACGCTCAGGATGTGATGGCCTTTGGTATCGAGAATTGTGCGTACCGTCATTGTCGCCTCCTGAATCCCTGTCGTGCCCCCGAGAGCCCGACTTGTTCGCGAGTCTTCAATCAACAGTTCCGCGCCGCTTTCGTTTCGGGCGCAGTTGGCAAGCGCGGCTGTCCTATGCGGCAGCGGCTTTAGCTTGCATTGAAACCTTGCGTGGATGATGGATTAAATCGCTCGTCGCCGCAAGCGGCGATCAGACGCGGCCAGGTTCATCCGGCGACGAAGCATCCGCGGCATGCGGCATCGCACGCGGCACCGGATCGAACAGCGAGAACAACATCAGGCCGGCGAGGAATCCGCCGATATGTGCCTGCCAGGCGACACTGGCGCCTTCGGACCCGATCGAAATCGAGCCGAGGCCGAAGATGATGTTGACGCCGAACCACACTGCCAGAAATCCGAGCACACGCCCGTTGCGCAGCGCGCGGGAAAGCGACAGTGCCGGAACTTTCGCCGCGGCATCGGCATCGCCCCGATGGAACGAAAGAAAGCTCCCCTTCACGAAGGCGAAGCGGATGGCGGCGGCCATGGCGCCGGACACCGAGGTCGAGGCGCCGATCATCGGCGCGATGGCGTGCTCATGGGTGACGAGATGCGCCAAAGCGCCCGCCGCCGCCGTCACCGCCATGAATACGAAGAACCTGACCGGGCCAAACCGGCGCGCCAGTGCGCTGCCGAACGGCAGCAACCACAGTATGTTGAAACCGATATGGCTGAGATTGGCATGCAGCAGTGAATAGGTGACGAAGGTCCAGACCTTGGCGCCGGCCCCGCCGGGAAAGGTGATATTGAGCAGCGTGGAGTCGTAGCGCTTCGGGATGAAACCGAAGACGTCGATGGTCCAGTTCTCCAGATCCACCGGCAGCAGCACCCGCAAGTGAATCGCCGCGATCAGCGCAATGTAGGCCGTCAGCGCGCCGGGCAGCGTCAGGATCGGCTCACGCGGGGCGTCCGGCGGCTCGACCGGGGATGAGTAAGACTGGGATTCCAAAGGGGCCAGGACCTTAGCTGGTGCTTCGCGGCGTATTGGCTCAGATAGGCGGCTTTGCCCGCCCTGTGCAAGTGCACAATCACACCTATCCGTGCCCCGGACGCGGCACGACCGCAAAAGAAAAAGGGAGGATGCTGAGAACATCCTCCCTTGTCTCGTTGATCTTTTCGCGCCCCAGGAGCTAAGGATCAGATCCCCACCCCTCCCCGCGCGATGACCAAACTGTTTGACGCGGCCCGTGTACCAACTGCGCCGAGAATTCAGAGATAAGCCGGCGCCGACTGATGCGTTCCACCCTACGCGCGCCGCCGTGCCTTCGCCAACCTCATAGTTAATTTAACGTTAACAACGCAAAGCCGCGCCGGGCGCGGCCAAATCGCGTTGGCGGCATGGACGCTGCAAAGCCTGTCCTGCACAACAGCCGAGGGAAGGCGTGTTGCGCAAAAGCGAGACAGAAGTGTCTCGCCAGGCAACCCGGGGGGCGAGGACAAGGATATGAAACACCCATCGAGCCGCGAGTTTTTCGCTTATTGGGATGCGAAACGCGGCGATGCGCGGGCGCCCGACCGCAGCGAGATCGAACCCGGGGCGGTACGCGAGCTGCTCGGCGACATTTTCGTGCTGTCCTACGACAACGACGCCGGCTACCCGTTTCGTGTTGCCGGGACGCGAGTCTGCGCCCTGCTCGGCCGTGACCTCAAGGACACGAGCTTCTCCGCGCTGTTCACCCCCGACAGCCGTCGCGACATCGAGGACATCGTTACTTACGTCGCGGAAGAAATGCTGGCGGCCATTGCCGGCATCACCGCGACGTCCGAAGACGGCACGACGGCGCATCTGGAGTTGCTGCTGCTGCCGTTCAACAACCGGGCGCACGCGCCGATCAGCCTGACCGGATTGCTGGCGCCATTCGAAAACGACCTCGGCACCATCAGCGACTTCAAGGTGACGTCGTGGCGCTATCTGCACCGCCCCGAGAAGTTCGTCCCGCGCGCCCTGCGCAAGCTCGCGATCGCGCGCGGCTTCATGGTGTATGAAGGGCTGCGGTAAGCGGCAACCGCGGGTTCGCCAGCACCACCAGCGCAGCGACCGCAGCGTCAAGAAATCTCGTAGACCGACACCTCGTCCTCGATGCCACTCAACGCAACGCGTTTGAGTGCCGGCTTTAGCCCGTTGGAAGCCAGCAGTGCCTGAGTTTGTGCATTGTCCACCACCGACTTCGTCACGACGATCGAGCGCGAGGCCGCAAGGCTCTGTACGCGCGAAGCAATATTGACGGTCTGGCCAAAATAATCCTGCTGGGCATTGAGCGTGACAGCAAGGCATGATCCTTCATGGATGCCGATCTTCAGACGCAAACTCTGATGCTGACGCTGGGCGCCGAGATCACTCATCGCCTCGCGCATGCGGATCGCGGCGGCAATGGCGCGGTCGGGCGTCTCGAAGGTCGCCATCACGGCATCGCCGATGGTCTTCACGACGGCGCCCCGTTCAGAGACGATAATCTCCTGCAGCAACCGGAAATGCTCGTCGACGAGATCGAAGGCGACGAGGTCACCGACGCGCTCATAGAGCTCCGTCGAGCCCTTCAGATCGCTGAACAGGAAAGTCAGGCTCAAAATCTTGAGACGTTGGCCGATGGCAAGCGTGTCGGTCCGGTAAAGGTCGCGGAAGGTCTGATTGGTGAGGAGACGTTTCGCGGTGAGAATGGGCTTGCGGCGGCTGAGGAGATTGTCCAGCACCTGGTTCGCCATCCATACCGCCGGCAGCACACGGCTATCGGTACGGTTCTCCAGGGTCAGCCGCAGTGGCCCGGGATGCAAAGCGATGGTTTCGACCGGGACCTGCACCTTGTTGAAGATCACGGACAGGTTCTGGCGTTCGTTCGTCTCCCCGCCGCTGACGTCGAGGAATTGTGCCGTATGTGTCACGGGATCGAACACAATCAATGTGCCCGCCGGTAAATTCAGGGAGAGGATGGCCCTCTCTCCCGGCGGCAAGTCGACGCTTTCCAGCGTGACCTCGTCCAGCACCTTCTCCAGATCCGCCGGAAGATCGATGGCCGAACTCCAAAAGACCTGTCGATAATATTCGGCCACGGACAAACCATCGGGGCTGTGGGCCGCTATCCTGCGCACGCGCGGGCTCACCGTGAAGGTTACCTCGACGAGGTTGTCGAGCGTCGTCTCATAGCCGGCGGCGCAGAAAGCACAACTATACTGCCGCCTGTCCAGCGTCTTCAGGCTCTTGTTGGCGGAAAGAACACCTGCGCAGCTCAGACACATGACATTCCATGTCATCTCGAAGATGCCAAGCGCCACCGCATTCAATAGCGCCGCGACGACCCGTTCCTCGGCGAGGCCTTCCCTGGCAGCGAGGTCAAGCGCGTTCATCTTGTTCAAGGCATGATCCGGGGCGTCCCGCACCATACGCTCGAGCATTTCAACCACGTCGCCATTCGCCGACTGACGCAGGGCGGCAAACAAGGTCTCAGCTTCGCTCATGCGCCAATACTACCTGAAAGAGTGCGGGGCGGAAACTGCTTCGGCCCCACACCTTCAACAACGACTCGTGACAATAACCTCCAGGGACATCAGCGGCCGCTGAATACGGCCGCCCGCTTCTCGAGAAATGCGTTGCGCCCTTCCACCGCATCGGCGCTCAGGCGGATCTCCGCCTGAGTCTCGATCTCGCGGCGGAACTGGTCGGCATAGCTGGCGTGCTCGCTCTCGTCGATCAGGCGGCGCGTCGCGACGAGCGCACGCGTCGGACCTTCAGCGAGTTTGCGCGCCAGTTCGAGCGCGCCGTCGCGCAGCGCCGCGTCGTCGAAGATGTCGCGGACCAGTCCCCATTCTTTCGCCTGCTCGGCCGAGAGCGGCTCATTGGTCATCATCAGTTCGAGCGCGCGCTGCCGGCCGACCAGACGCGGCAACAGCCAGGTCGAGCCGAGATCGGGCACCAGCGCGATGCGGCTGAACACCTGGATGAATCGCGCCGATCGCGCGGCAACGATCATGTCACCCGCCATCGCCAGGCTGAACCCGCCGCCCGCCGCCACGCCGTTGACGGCGACCACGATCGGCACGCGGCACTCACGCATCGCCTTGAACGTCGGCCAGTAATACTTCATCACGCCGGCCGCGATGTCGTCGCCGAGGATCTGCGCGGCCTTGAGGTTCTGCCCCGAGCAGAAGCCGCGACCCTCGCCCGTCAGCACCAGCGCCCTCACCTGCGGATCGTCATTAACTTCACCGATGGCAATGGCGAGATCGCCCAACAGATCAGGCGTCATCGCGTTCAGCGTTTCAGGCCCATCCAACGTCAGCAGGCTGACGTTGCCATCACGCTCACGCTTCACTCCCGGCATTTCGTACCTCCGTTCACAGGCATTTTGGCCGGCCCGGCCGGGCGCGACGGGTAATCCTAATGGTACCGAAGGACCTCCATCAACTGGTACAGAAACGCCATCTCTGTGCCAATATCGGCACAGTGATTGTTTACCCTGAGAGGAGCGAGCGTTGAGCAATCGCTGGGGTATTCTGGCCGTGCTGTTCATCGTGCGGCTGACCATAGCGCTCCAGTTTCAGAGCGTCGCTGCAGTTGCCCCGCTGCTCGGCGCCAAATTCGATGCCAGCCTGGCCGATATCGGACTCCTGATCGGTATCTATTTCACGCCGGGTGTTGCGCTGTCGCTGCCGGGCGGCGCGGTCGGAAAAAGGATCGGCGACAAAGGTGCCGGATCAGGTGCGCTGGTGGTGATGTTGATCGGCCAACTCACCATGGTGGTCTCGGATTCCTGGGGCTGGCAAATTGCAGGACGGATAATCGCCGGCAGTGGCGCCGTCTTGCTCGGCGTCATCTTGACGAAAATGGTCACCGACTGGTTTGCCGGCAAGGAAATCGCGACCGCGATGGCCATCTTCGTCACTTCGTGGCCGGTCGGCATCGCAACCTCGCTTTTGACCCTGCCCATGATCGGCGCCGTCTATGGTGTCAGCGCTGCCTATCTTTCGGTTGCCGCGCTGATCGGCCTCGGCATCCCGCTTCTTGTTGTGGGCTATCGATCGCCGTCAATTGCTGCAACCGCGGCTTCAGCCGCCTCACGGCTCGACCGCAGCGCCCTCTTCGCCGTGATCACCGCGGGTCTGATCTGGGGTGTCTTCAATATCGGCTTCACGATGATTTTCAGTTTCGGCCCGACGCTGCTGGTCGAACGCGGCTGGTCGATCACGGCGGCCGGCTCGGCCATCAGCATCGTGCTGTGGCTCGCGGCGTTGGGCGGAATAGCCGGCGGATTTCTGGCTGATTGGACCGGGCGGCCGCAGTCGGTACTTGTCACAGGGTGCGTCCTGTTCGCGCTATTGATGCTGATGTTGCCTCGCAGCGCGGCGGTGATTCCCATTGTGATTGCGATCGGCGCAATCAGCGCCCTGCCCGCAGGGCCGATCATGAGCCTGCCCGCGCGCGTGTTGCAGCTTCAGACGCGTGCGATCGGGATGGGTATTTTCTTCACCGTCTTTTTCGTCGTGATGATGCTTGGACCGGCGATCGGCGGCGCCATCGCCAAATGGACCGGCAGCGCGGCGGGGGCATTCGATGTCGGGACGGCGGCCCTGCTTGCCTGTCTGGTATTGTTATGGGGATACAACCGGATTGTGCTAATGAACCAGCAGGATTCGCCGAAGTAGGCACGATCTTGCAACTGCAGCCGGGCTCCGAACGCATCTTTGCCGACGACAATACCGACCCGCTCGACGGTATCGTGCAGTGGGCGCCGGTGAAGTCGCTTTGGATCGGCAGCATGACCGCAATGGCGATCATCCTTGCGCCGATCTTCATTTCCTGGAGCGCGATTATTCTGTTTGTCGTGGCCAGCGGCGTAACCCTTTGCTTCGGGCACTCCGTCGGCATGCACCGGCGGCTGATTCATTCCAGCTTCGACTGCCCGCTCTGGGTCGAGCATTTGTGCGTTTATCTCGGGACGCTGGTTGGAATGGCGGGTCCCTACGGCATGGTCCGGCTGCACGATTTTCGCGACTGGGCGCAGCGTCAGTCCACTTGCCATGATTATTCCTGTCACCGTGCCGGTTTCTGGCGCGACGCGTGGTGGCAAATGCATTGCAGGCTGGCACTGAAGCATCCGCCGGAATTTCGGCTCGAACCACGCCTCGCCGGCGACCGATTTTATGCATTCGTCGAGCGGACGTGGATGTGGCAGCAATTGCCGTGGGCAATTCTGTTTTTCGCGATTGGCGGCTGGAGTTGGCTGGTCTGGGGCATCTTCGTTCGTGTAAGCGTCTGCGTTACCGGTCATTGGCTGATCGGGCACTTCTCTCATCGCAGCGGCGGACAGAGCTGGGTTATCGATGGCGTGGCGGCGCAGGGCTACAACGTCGGCATCGCCGGGCTGATCAGCATGGGCGAAAGCTGGCACAACAATCACCACGCATTTCCGGGCTCGGCGAAGCTCGGCCTCTTTCCTGGTCAGATCGATCTCGGCTGGTGGTTGATCAAGACTCTCGGAGCCATTGGCCTCGCGAGCAACATCAAAACACCGGACGACCTCCCCCGCCGTCCAGGATTGCGGCGTTTGGCGAATGCAGAAGGCGTTGCAGCGTTCGCGCCCGGCGGCTAGTCCCCTGAAAAGCGATGACAGCGGAAAAACCTCGGAACCGTCGCGCCGCGACCGCGGGCCGCGTGAATGCCCGCACTTCCTGCAACCACCGCTAACACATCGTTAACCCTGTCGGCCTTAGGGTCTTTGCGACGCCGAAGGACCGGCTGTCTGGTGGCGAAGATGTCGTTTGCGCAAAAGAAAACCGTTACTGTCCCGTCCGCCGAGGAGCGACGGCGCTTCCAGCGCGTCAAGGTCCACCTGCTCGGCCGCTACATGCTGCCGGATCGGCGCGAATTTCCTTGCCAGATTATCAACATGTCGCCGGGCGGACTGGCGCTGCTGGCGCCCGGCATCGGCAATGTCGGCGACCGCGTGATCGCCTATCTCGACCATATCGGCCGGGTCGAGGGCAAAATCACCCGCATCATCGACAATGGCTTTGCCATGACGGTCGGCGCCACCGCGCGAAAGCGCGACAAGCTCGCCGCCCAGCTCACCTGGCTCGCCAACCGCGATATCCTCAACCTGCCGGAAGACCGCCGCCACGATCGTATCGTGCCGCGCAACCCGATCGCCCTGCTCACGCTCGAGGACGGCAGCAAGATGACCTGCCGCATCATCGACCTGTCGCTGTCGGGTGCTGCCATCGCCGCGGAGAACCGCCCGCCGCTGAAATCCCTGGTCATGCTCGGCAAGGTGCAGTCCCGCGTGGTGCGAAACCTCGAGGAAGGCTTCGCGCTGGAGTTCGTCCACGAGCAGGTTGGCGAGACGCTCGAAGACGCGGTTACCGCGCGGTAAAGCGCCAATCGGCAAAAACCCTGATTTTTCAGCCTCAAAGGCGGTATCCGCGTTGCCGGATACCGCCTTTTAGCTGTTCGGCGCCGGCCAAAGTCGGTTAACGCGCGGCGCCTTTGCCGGCGCAATCCCTGCGATTTGCAGCGTCACAGGAGTTAATCCGTAAAATTTGAATCAATTGCAGTTGTTTCAAATTTTAGTCGAATTCGATTCAAGTATAGATCGAATTCGCCGCGCCTTTTACTAGTATTCGCGTCAAATGTACTTGCCTGACTTAGCGGCGGCGCAAATTCTTTGTGCGAAACGTGGTCCCAACAAGAAACGGGGGTCACGATGTTGTTCAGGGGACAGGGGAAAGGGCTGGCGGTCATCGCCATCCTGTTAGGGATAAACGCTTCGATGAGCGTCTCGGCGAAGGCCGGCGACGCCCTCTACGCCAGCCTGGGCGAGACCGCGCGTTCGCCGATCGGCTGGGTCGAATTCTGCGCCGACAACGCCGGCGAATGCCGCGGCGGCACGTCCCAGCCGCGCGACATCGTGATGTCGCAGACGGCGTGGCGCGATCTGCTGCGGGTCAACAAGTGGGTCAACGAGACCATCAAGCCGATCACCGACATGGATCATTGGGGTGTGATCGAAAAGTGGTCGTTGCCGACGGACGGTTACGGTGACTGCGAGGACTATGTGCTTCTGAAGCGCAAGATGCTGATCGACGCCGGATGGCCGCGCGAGGCGCTGCTGATCACGGTGGTGCGCGACAAGAAGGGCGAAGGCCACGCGGTGCTGACGGTGAAGAGCGACAAGGGCGAGTTCGTTCTCGACAATCAGAACGAAAACGTCCTGGCCTGGACCGAGACCGGATACCGCTTCGTCAAGCGTCAGTCGCAGAGCGACCCGAACGTGTGGGTCTCGCTCGGTGACAGCCGCCCGGCGGTCGCCACCGCCTCGTCACGCGATCGATAACGAACAAGGATTTACGAACCCGCGACCCGGTCACATCCCCACCCCTCCCCGTCCCAGACCGGTTCGCGCGCGGCCAGGCTTCCCCCAAAGCCTGGCCGCAACTTTTTTGGGCCCGCTAGCACCGGACTCGCGACGGGCGGGCCAATCAATGCCCGCGGAATGACGAATTTGATGGGCGCAGCGGCGTTCCGGAGGGCCCTCAAGGAGGCGGAGGCCGCGGCTAAGGGCTATAAGGCCGGCCGATTGGGTTTTCACTCACCGCCCGGGTGTCCCCGACCGATCGGTCTTGTGGCATTTTTCAACCAAGCAGCTTACTCTTTTCAATTCTTGGTAGAAGCGTATATTGACGATGGTTGATCCAAGGGACCTTTCATGTTCGGATCAAACCCCACCCGCCAATGGTCGGCGGTATTGCGGTCGGAATAGGGGCCTACGGCAGTCTCATCAGACACGTTCATCGGCGAGGCTCTTGCTCGACCCGCGAAAGGAGAAGGACTGTTTGTCCACTTGCACTTAGCGGCATCGGAGTTCGTATAGAAATTTAGACACCCTCATTAATAGCATCTCGAATTTCGTCGAATGGAAACGCCCTCAGCTTTCCCCATTTCACATGCGGAAGTCGCGCTCATGAAGTCCGAAACGCACTATCCGGTTTGAGGATCGGGGAACGTTGAGAGATCGCGTGATTGCGCTTTGACGTCTAGGCTACCGATGAATCTCAACTAGAAGACTACGCGACCGAGAATCTTCTGGAGGAGACGATGATCATGTCCATGAGCGTCGGTTTTTTCGTTGAATCCCTCGATCAGTGTGCCCTGCCATGACCTTGTGTCCCGTTTGCTCGGCCCGCGTTGCTCGCAAGCACAAGTACTGCCCGCAATGCAGCGCCAGTCTCAACGGCGCCGCCGACAGGCCTTCGCCTTCTCCGCTCCCGCCTCCCAGCGGACCGGCTCGCGGTGCGCCACCCGTTCGACGACAGCATCGCGCCAAGTTGCAGACGGCGCAGATGTTGACCGAGAACAAACAGGTGAGCGTCCTGTTCGTCGATCTTTGCAACTCGACCTCACTGTTGCAGCATGTGGACCCGGAGGAGGCACGGGACTATCTCGGCAAGGCGCTGGACCATCTCGTCGACGCGGTCGAAACCTTTGGCGGCACCATCAGCCAGTTGCTCGGGGACGGTCTTGTTGCATTGTTCGGAGCCCCCTTGGCACAGGAAGATCACGCCCTGCGAGCTTGCATGGCTGCTCTCAAGATGCAGAGGGCAACCCTACCCGGTCACGAAGCTCGTGGCATTGCCAGTCCCACGTTCCGCATCGGCGTCAACTCCGGTGAGGTGCTGGTAGGCATTGTCGGACAGTACCAGTGGTCGCACTACGGAGCGGACGGCAAGACTATCCACATTGCATCGAGGCTGGAGAAGATGGCGCCCCCAGGGGGCATATTGATCAGCGCTTCGACGCAGCGCTTGGTAGCGCGGCAGATCGACACGCGGCCGGTCGGGGCGCGCGCCGTGCGTGGATTGACCGAGCGGATCGAACTCCACGAAATCATGGTCGAGACGGAAAGCTCGGCGGCCGCGCCTTTGACGAGAAAGCAGCGATGGGCGCCTCTCGTCGGACGCGAAGATTCATTGCAGGTGCTGGAGGCGGCCGTCGGTACCTCTCGAAAAGGCACAATGTGCATGATCGGGCTACGGGGCGATGCCGGGATCGGGAAATCCCGTTTGATCGCCGATTGGACAGGCGTTCTCCTGAGCCAGGGCTTGGACGTATGCATTACCCAGGCCTGGGGGTATGCCAGCACGAGAGCTTACAGCACCGCCGCTGACCTGATCGCAAGCATGGTGGGCCTGCCTCGCACTGGCGTGACCGAAGCGAAGCAAATGGCAATGCAGGCCCTGGTGTCGAAGTGGCCTGCCGACGGCGCAGAACATCTGGCAGCGGTGAGTGATCTGCTCGGACTGGCCGCGCCGACAAAAGCATGGCTGGCATTGAATCCGGCACAAAGGCGACGTCGGATTGGCGAGGCCCTGCTGTGGCTCGTACGCAGGCGTCTGCAGGCGGGTCCCTTCGTGCTGGTGCTCGAGGATGTCTTCCTGGCCGATCGCGAGAGCCATCGGATGTTCGAGGCCTTGCTTCCCAAGCTCCAGGGGCTGCCGGTCTTGATTTGTGTCAGTTATCGGCCGAATTTCGAACACCAATGGAAACAGGCTGCGTGGTTCGCGGAGCACGTAGTGGGGCCGCTGCGGGACAGTGAGATGCTCGCTCTCGCGCGAGCCTTGCTTGGCGATGATCCTTCCGTGCATGGCGTCAGGAGCGAACTGGTCCGTCGCGCCGACGGCAATCCCTTCTTCCTGGAGCAGCTCGTCATCACGCTGATCGATGACGGATCACTCGAAGGTATCCCGGGCGCGTATCGTTTGCAGAAGCCGCTGGGAGAGTTGCGGGTCCCGGGCTCCATCGCGGCCGTGATCAGTGCGCGTGTCGACAGGCTGCCTGACGCCGCGAAGTCGGCGCTGGAGGCCGCCAGCGTTCTGGGCGACCCCATCACGCGAGAATTGATCGCCGCCATGCAGGGGGTAGATCTTGCGCGTGCGGAAGAATTGCTGGTCCTTTGCCTCTCATCCGGGTTGCTGACGACACCCGATCAGGAGCGTAGTTCACTTGAGTCGCGCGCGTTCGCGTTCCGGCACGCGCTGGTGCGGGATGTCGTGCTGGGAACCCTCACCCGCGGCCGCCTCAAGGCGTTGCATCGACTTGCCTTCCTGGCCTTGCATTCGCAGCCAGGTGCTGGCGACGCGGATGCTGCGCCAGCGCTCGCTCATCACGCCTTCAAGGGTGAGGAATGGGAGCATGCGGCAAGATTCGCGGTCAAGTCGATGGCGCGCGCCATCTCGCGCTCAGCCAATCAGGAGGCCCTGCAACTATTCGAGATGGGCATTGAAGCGTCCCGCCATGCCGATAGCGAGTCCGCTGCACAGGCCCTGGAACTCGCGCTTCGACTGGAAGCGATCGGCGCAATGATGGCTCTCGGACACATCGACGAAATCTTCAAGAACATGGAACGCGCCGAAACCATCGCGGCGCAACTGAACGACCAACGCGCACGTGCATCGGTTTCGAACCAGACGGCGGTGTTTCTCTGGATGCGCGGGCGATTCAGCCAAAGTCTGCAGCACGCTTCACGGGGCCTGGACGCGGCTCGCCTTGCGCAACGGCGCCACATGATGATGGGAGCGCATCAGACACGCCTCATGAACTTTCACGCGCTCGGGCGGTATTCCGAGGCAGCCGCGGAAGGCCGCGTCCTGCTCGCCGACCACGGGCCCGAGTTGGCTGAGCACTATGTCCAACCCGGATGGGCTGCCATCCCCATCATCAACTTGTACTCCTTCCATGCCAGCACGCTGTGGCGCCTTGGTGATTACGAAGCCGGGGAAGAGGTCTGCGCCCTGGCCTATGAGATTCTGTCCAAGGTCAACCACCCGTACTCACGTCTGTTGATCGACCTCGTCCAAGGGCAGATCTGGATCGAGAAAGAGGAGCTCGACAAGGCGGAGGCCTTGATGCGCGAGGCCGTGCAGCAATGCATGACGCACAACGTGCCCACCATGCTTGGTGTTTCCACCGGGGCGCTGGGTAGTGCGCTTGCGCGCAACGGCAAGGCGTCCGAGGCTGCGTCCCTGCTCGAAAAGGGTTTTGCTGACCGCATCTGCGATGCAGCCGGCCCCTACGCCCAGATCTTCATGCGCGTCGGCCTCGGTGTCGCCTATCGCAACCTTGGAAGGCTGGAAGATGCGATCCGCGTCGGACGCAGGGCCGTCGACCAGGCCGGCGAGGAGTACGGACACAGGACCGAAGCCCTTTTCGAACTGGCCGAGACGCTGCGCTGTGCCGGCAATGCATCGGATGCGGAGGATTGCTTCATCGAAACCTACGAGGCGGCGCGGCGTCTGGGAATGCCCTATTACCAGAGGCGCGCGGCAGCAGCAGTCGCGCATCGCCGCGACGATCGGCATCGAGCATGAAAGTCCCCGCACCCAAACCCGATGCTTTGCCGCCGGGCATACGCCGCTTCTCTTATGGTCTGTTCTGCTGGCTGAATCGTAACATCATCGTCTTGCGCGGCCTTGGCGCAATTTTTCGACGCTTTCCTTTCGTGGGCGGGTGGTTCGGTGTGGCGGCGCGCGCCAGCGCCGTCACAGGCGTGCTGACAAGACCGCAAAGCTTTTCGAACACTGCACACGCGCCCAACCTGGCATCCGGCGAATATCTGATCGGCATGGATCCCGGCTCCACCTACACTGCCGACAAGGTCGTGCTCGACGCGCGGCTGGCCGCACTGGCGCCGACGCTGCCGGCCGCCGCCGATCAGGAAGTCAAACGACTTGTCGCGCATCTGAGAAAGCAAGGGACCAACAAACCGTTCGATCTCATTGAGGATTACCTGATGTGGATCGTGTTTCGCGCCATGTATCCGCTGTTCGACTCGGCCACCGACAGGGTGGCGGCGGGCGCGCATGGCGCCGTCAACGATCCCGGACTACAACGGCAATATCTCATGGAGATCCGCTATGTCGCGGGGCAATTGCTGGCCGGCAGTTCAGCAACATTGCGGGTCCAGCGAAGGGCGGAGCTTTGTGCGGATGCGCTACGTGCCCGTATCTCTGGCGTAAGCGATGACATTCGACAAGCGTGGCAAGTACCGGCTTCCCTCAAATTCATTGAGCGAAACGCGGTGGGACTAGCCTGGATTTCGCATCCGGTGACGGTGCAATCGGGAGCCCTGATCGTACAGGAGCTTCTGCGACGCCCCGAGGCTCACAAGGCTCTGCGGGCCGAAGCCCAGCGGCTCGGGACTCCCGCAGTCTGGCAGGACGCCAACTTCCGCGACAGGGTGCGGGACCATGTGCTCGAACTCATGCGCTTCCGGCCGATTTTTCCGCTGCTGGCGCGCGACGTGCCCCGCGATACGGAATTCGAGACGGGCGGGCGACGGAACGCGCCGTGCTCCGGCGGTGGAAGGATGACGGTTTTGTCGATCGCGGCCATGTTTGATCCGCACGCAGTCCGCCACAGCCGGCAGTTCTGTCCCTCGCGCAATTGGGGCAATCAGCAGAGCCTGCGGTGGCTGATGTTCGGTTACGGCACCCGGCAATGTCCTGCCAAGGATTACGCGGTCGATATTTTGACCAGTGCCCTGATCGGCTTGCTCATCTTGCCTGAATTGCAGCTGGCGGGCCGCAAGCGCAAGGCCATCACGTACGACGGCGCGCTGATGTCAGGCATGCGCGTACGCTTCACCTCGCCGGCGGGAAAGGACAGAGATGCTTAAGATGGTCCGGCAGCAACTGATCTGCATCATTGCGCCGCGCTGGAGCGACGTCATCGACTTTTCGGATTCAGGGGACTTATACCCCGCGTTGGAGGCTCTCTTCAGAGATGTCGAGGTGGTTCAGTTCGCCTCTATCGCGCTGTTGCCAGCACGGGCAGATTCGCCGGACCAGCGGCCGTCATTGATGCTCGAGCTTGCTGTCGAGGAAGGCATCAATCCGCGCGACATGCTGTACCGGCTCGTCAATCATCCGCGCGGCGCGATGTGGTCGCTCTTCAGGTCGTACTGGCCCGAAGGCGGTCCTGCCCTCGAGAGCGAGTGCAACAGGCAATTGCTCGACAGACTGATGGAGTGGCTCAGCATCGCCGCGGGCGGCTTCATCGGCGCCCGCGACCGAACGGCCCGGCAGATCCAAAAGGAGCAGGACCTCCTTAAATGGACACGACGCGAGGCGCGTGCCCTGAAGGCGGCGAACCAACACGGTGCGGACCGCGCGTCGTTCGCGCTCGCGCTCGCCCGGCGGGCATACCAGGATCCGCAGTTCGAATGGGCGCTCGAGCCGGCGCCGCGATCCTATTGGCGTGGGAGCGGTGCGAGTATTTCCGCGAAGGTCGGCTATGTGCTGGTGGTGTTCTGCTTGTGGCTGGCTGCGGTCTGGCTGGCGGGTGCGCTGCTCTGGGGCCCCGTCTGCATTGGCGCCTGGTTCCTCGGCGCTCCGTGCTCCGCCGCACATTCCGTGCTGGACGCGAGTTACTGGGTGCAAAACGCGAGTATCCGGGCGGCGCTTGCCTTGATCGCGCTCGGACTATTGTATTGGTTTTTCCTGACCGCGCTGCCGGCACTGTCTAACCGATGGAGGAACAGGCTGGACAATGTCTACCGCGAACTCGACCGGCCGACGCGGACGCAGTCATCGTCGCACACCTATGTGCTCTCCTGGATCTTCGGCGTGCCGCTGGTCTTGGCACTCTTGGCGTGCGCGTTGGTCTTGACCTTCTGGCCCGGCGCTATCTTGAGCGCGGCTTTTGCATTGAAGGTGCTCGTCGTCACCGGCGTGCTCGCGATCGCCGCGCTGATCTGCGTCGCCGTTGACCGGAGCGATCGGCCGCCCGAAGACGACGTGCCTCGTGCCCAACAGGTTCATCCGTCGATCGACACCTGCGAAGCGCTCCTGGCCAAGGACAGAGTCGCACACATGGTCAGCCTGACGGATATCCGTAGTCCGAACGGCTGGAGTGCCTGGTGGATCCGGCTGTCTCTGCGCATCGTGACGCTGTTTGGACGGGTGTTCTACACCGCGGGGCGTTTAGGAGATGCACCGGGCATCCATTTCGGCCACTGGCACATTATCGAAGGCGGGCGGCGCTATCTGTTCTGCTCGAACTATGACGGCAATTTTGGCGGCTATCTCGATGATTTCATCAATGGCGCGACGGTCGGGACCACGTTGGCCTGGAGATGGACCACGCTCATGCCCCGGCGATCGGCAGACTTCGAACAGCCGGATGTGAAAGAGCCGCGCAGCTTCCCGCCGACGCGATTTTCCATCTTCCGCGGCGTGAAGTGCGAGTTGAAGTTCAAGTCCTACGCTCGCGATAGCATGCTCCCGCATGCGTATCGCTTCGAAGCGTGCAAAGCGACGCTCGACCAGATCGACCTCGCAACCGCCCTTCGAGAGGCCTTGTTCGGCGAACGCAATGACAAGAATGACGACCTGATCATGAGGGCGATCGAAACATGAAGGTGCCGCATCTCTCGGAGCAGTTGGGCGATATTCAGGGTATGATCGGGACCGGATATGGCTGGTTATACAACAGCCGGTTCTGGTTGCTGACGATCATGGACGACCGCGAGGACGATGCCCGAAAGTGGCTCAAAGGATTCGTCGAACGCAAATTGGTCATCAGCGCCAAAGACGTCCAAAAATCGAGAGAGAATCGGATCAAACAGGCTGTAGCGATCGCGTTCAGCTATTCCGGGATGACCAAACTCGGTTTCAAGGAGACCGAAGCGCATCCGTTCCCGAGCCCGTTTCGTAGTGGCATGGGCAGCGACTTGCGCGCTTTGCTATTGAGAGACCGTTACCGGCAATGGCGTTGGTCCGATGACGGCACCGACAGCGTCCCTGTGCATGTCCTGATTGCCGAATGGTCGGAGCGCGACGCCAAGTCCGCGGTTTCGGATATTGACGAGCATGTGTTCGGCATCATCAAGATCGACAACGATCCGTGCGCATTTAAAAAGGTGGAAGGCCTTAAGGAAGAGAGATTGCAGGAGATCTTCGGATTTCGCGATGGCCTTGCACAGCCGGTGATCCGTGGTCTCAGGGTAGAAGAGAGTGACGGGCTCAAACAGGCCATTCGAGATGCCGGCCCCCTGTATGACGATCGCGTCGTCGCGCCCGGAGAGTTCATTCTGGGCTATCGCAACGAGTATGACGAACTCACCTACTGTCCCAACCTGGAGGGGTGGACGGGCGACGCTAAAGATGCTGGCGGTCGCTTCGGCCTCAACGGAAGCTACTTGGCGGTTCGTCAGATCGAACAGAAGGTAGAGGCATTTGAGAAATTCCAAGCCGAAAACGGCGAGGATATCTGCGAAAAGCTGATGGGGCGCCGGAAGACTGGCCTGCCGGTATCGTGGAAAGGCGACCCGAAAGCTTCAGTGTCGGATTCGAAGGCCGATGCATTTCGCTTCCGTGTCGATGACACGAATGGCTTCGATTGTCCCAAGGGATCCCATATCCGCCGGGTAAACCCGAGAGACTCGCTGGGCATCGATGTGAAATCGAGCATCAAGTCGACCAAGCTCCACAGATTGCTGCGCCGTGGCCGACCCTATCTCGAGAAGATCGAGGGCCAACCGCCGCGCAACGGCATCTTCTTCATCGCGTGCAATGCAGATCTCGAGCGACAGTTCGAGTTCATTCACCAGCGTTGGGTGCGCAACCCTAATTTCGCCTGTCTCCACGATCAGGACGATCCGGTCGTGGGATCGTCGACCTCTCCCAAGAAGTTCTCCATGCCGGGACTGGCGAGCGGCGCGGAGGTTTCTCTGAGCGCCTTTACGGAAACGCTGGGAGGTGGCTACTTCTTCCTGCCGGGGATCAAGGCGCTCCAATTCATCGTGAACCACGCCTCGCGCCCGAAAGCCGTGGCGTAGGCCCCGCTTATGCTCTTGAGGCTGGCTGTCCGGCCTCATCCAACGTCCCAAGCTGAGGGGCGGCTTCGAACGTAGGACTTTTTGCGTGGCACGATCAATGTGCGATGATGGGTGCCTCACGGGGAGAATGCACCTTGGCCCACAGCGAGATCGACGCCATCCGCGCATTGCTGGGTTCGAAGCCGCGGCCGGTCGGCTGGTCGGAGCGGCGGCAACGGCTCGACGAGGTCGGATCGACATGGCCGGTGGCGTCTGACGTGAAATGCGAGGCGGTCGATTGCGACGGGGTTGCCGGTGAGTGGTCAATCGTTCCCTGCAGCGAGCCTTCGCGCGTGCTGCTGTATTTCCACGGCGGCGGATACTGCTCCGGCTCGATTGTCAGCCACCGCCGACTGGTGACGGAAGCAGGGCGCGCGGCGGGCACCCGCACCCTTGCGATCGGCTACCGGCTTGCCCCTGAACATCCCTACCCGGCCGCCCATGAAGACGCGCTCGCGGCGTGGCGCTTCCTGCGCAAGCAAGGCATTGCGGCGGCAAGTATCGCCGTCGGTGGCGACAGTGCGGGCGGCAACCTGACGCTCGCTTTGATCAACCACCTGCGCGCGGCCGGCGAGGCATTGCCGGCCTGCGCCTGGCTGGTCTCGCCCTGGACCGATCTCACGATGTCAGGCAGCACGCTGCAGACCAAGGACACCGTCGATCCCTTGATCCACAAGGCCTATCTCGACGAACTCGCGGATGCCTACGCGCCGTCAGGCGTCGACCGGAGGGATCCGCTGATCTCGCCGCTGTTCGCCGATCTCGCGGGCTTGCCGCCGGTCCTGATCCAGGTTGGGTCGGCCGAGACGTTGCTGGCCGATGCCACGCGGCTTGCCGAGGCTGCGGGAGCGGCCGATGTCGATGTGACACTGCAGGTCTGGCCGCACATGATCCACGCCTGGCCGGTCTGGAATGCGAATCTCGCGGACGGCCGGCGCGCATTGGCCCAGGCCGGCCAGTTCATCCGGGCGCATATCCGTTAGCCCAATCCGTTAGCCCAGGCAGCGCACTCCCCACTCCCCTGATCGGGCGGGGTTTTGCCCGGTGTCCCCGCCCCGCCCGGCAAATCCCGGGTTTTAGCGGCAGCATGGCTGTGCTATTTTGGAACTTTGGAATCACGTCCGGATTTGGAGTCGCATGATCGAACTCACGCCCCGGAGTGCCAGCCCCATCGCGCGTTTCGGCGGCCAGCCGATTGCGATCGCCGCTGTGGCCCTCGTCATTGTCGTGCTTGGAGTTAGTTCTATCGCCCTGTGGCGCGCCTATACCGGCAGCGCTCCCGAGACCGATCGCGCCGTCGCAACCCGGCAGTTGCAGGCGCGCACGGCGCAGGCGTCCGAGCAACTGGTTGAAAAGACCAAGGGCCTGGAAGCGACGCAGCAGGAATCGATCGATCAATTGCAGGTGGTGCAGGATCAATTGACGACCGTGCGCCGCCTGGTCGCCGCGCAGCAGGCCGACACCAGGAAGCTTTCCGAGCAGGTCGGAACGCTCACGGAAGCAATCGAAGGCTTACGGCAATCCTTTGCCAGCGTGCAGGCCTCCGAACCCGCCGCATCGCCCGCACCGCGCAAGCGGTCGGTCAAGGCAGCGCCCCGCTCCAGCAGGGCAGCTACCCGCAGCCGGGCCAAGGCGCGCGGCTAACTGGCCGGACCCGCGTTCGGTGACGAGCAGCGCCTCAACCGGTTAACGCGTAACTGACCATGCCTGCACGATCTGAGGCCCCACTTGCAATTGGCCATTTTAAATCCTTATAGCGGGCCGTGACTGCAACGTGCCGCCTCGCGGCCAGGATATTTTCCACCGTTGCATCGCCCCTTGCCGCAACATTTTTGCGCCTTTGTGAACTGGTTCACACATCACCGGTTGAATCCCGGGCATCCTGTAATTCACCGGATGGCGTGAGCCGATTTCAATATCCGGGGCTGGCAAGGTCGTTGACGGTATACTGCGTCGACGGCCTTGTTCTTTTTTGTGCCCGATTTTTGGGCGGTTACCCCCCAAGCGGCTGACATCTCGCAAGCAGGTGATTTGCGTTCGCGCTGGTTTGCAAGCTGAATGCGCCTCCCAAAAAAGGAGAGCCGCCATGAGGGCCGAATCCCTGCCGACCCCGGATATCATCGGACTGACCAGGGTCGCACCATTCTCGCGACGCGGCTTCATGACTGCAACGGCTGCCGTGACGGCTGGCTACACCCTGGCGGCCGGGCCGGTACGCGCTGACGCGATCAAGACCGATACCGGCGGCCTCACGGCCGGAGACGCCATGATCGAGCTCGCCGACGGCGAGATGCCCGGCTATTTCGCGCGGCCGGCCGGCGTCACCAACCCGCCGGTGGTGCTGGTGGCGATGGAGATTTTCGGCCTGCACGAATACATCAAGGACGTGACGCGGCGCCTTGCCAAGCTCGGCGCGTTCGCGGTGGCGCCCGATTACTATTTCCGCAAGGGCGTCGACCTGACGAAGATTACCGAAATCCCGCAGCTTATGCCGATCGTGAATTCGAAACCGGACGCCGAACTATTGTCCGATCTCGACAGCACCGTTGCCTGGGCCAAATCGCAGGGCGGCGACGCTTCGAAACTGGGCATCATCGGCTTCTGCCGCGGCGGACGCACGGTGTGGGAATATGCTGCCCACAGTGGCGCTCTCAAGGCCGGCGCCGCGTTCTACGGTTCGCTGCTCGATCCGCCGAACCCGGTCTGGCCGAAGAGCCCCACCCAGCTCGCAGGCGAGATGAAGGCGCCAGTGCTCGGCCTCTATGGCGAAGCTGACACCGGCATTTCCGTCGCATCGGTGGAGGCCTTCAAGGCGGCTCTGGCGGCAAACAAGAAGACCGCGGAGTTCAAGATCTATCCCGGAGCCCCGCACGGTTTCCACGCCGACTATCGTCCGAGCTATCGAGCGGAAGCGGCCGCGGACGCCTGGAGCCAGATGCAGGCCTGGTTCAGGAAGTACGGGGTGTTGAGCTAGCCTCGAATCCGCCGGCGATGATCAATAGCTGACCGACGCCTGCACCGATACGCGCCAGGACCCGGCCGGCGTATGCAGGCCGTCGGTCAAGGCCCTCGCCGCCAGCAGCTTGGAATTGAAGTTCGCTCCGGCCGCAAAGTCGAAACCGGCGCCAATCGACGACAGCGTGGCGGCGCGCCGGAAGAACAGATCCCGCCCCCAGCCGACATCGGCCAACAGGAACGGTGCCAGCGTGCCCGGCATCCAGGAGGGCATGTTGGGTATCGAAGCGTAGAGCGAATTGCGCAGGATCAGGGCCTGGTCAACGGAGCCGTCTTCGGTCACATAGCCGCGCACGGCCTGGATGCCGCCGAGCCCGATACGATCGGTGTCCGGAAGCGGCTTGGACGACGCCAGCACCGACACCTCCGATTTTAGCGACAAGCCCTTCGGCAGTGGCGTTACGCGGCCATACTCGAGGGTCACGAAATTGGTTTGCGTGTCGGTGACGCGGCCGTTGGTGAAAGCGCTCCAGGCGTTCGAATTGTTACCAGGCAGAACGCCGCCGGGATTGGACTTCAAACGGACATCGAGGGTGTTGGTGCCCAGATTGTCCGACCAGCGCCCGTTCCATCCGACCACCAATTGGGCGACGTCGGCGCTTCCCTCCGCAACCGGCGTACCATCGAAAATGGTCGTGCGCAGCTGCTGCTTGAGTTCGACGCCGCCCAGGAGATCGCCGGTCGTCGCCGGCAGCAGATCGGACAGCGCCGTGCGAACAATCGCCGAGGCCTGGCTGGTTTCGGTCTTGATCCGGAACAGATTGTTCGGCCGCTCATTGGTCAGCACGTGATCGCCCACGACTTCGAGACTCGTGCGCAATCCGAGCGGCGTCAGCAGCCGCCCCGCCTGGCTGACATATCTGGCATCGTCAACCCGGCTGAACAGTCCGTCGTCCATCCAGAAATTCCCGCTGCCGGTGAGCTGATAGGACGCGACGACATCGGGAGACGGCGCCCCGCTGACGCCGACATAATAGCGATTGCGGTCGGTCAGCAGCGTGCCGCTATTGGCATAGCCGGCGTACACCTGCCACGGCTTGCGGTCGGTCACCTGTATATTGACGTCGGTCATGCCGAGATCCTTGCCGGGACCGAACACCGCTTCGACCTGCCGAAACGGATTGCGGTTGGCCCAGTCGAGGTCGGTCTCGAGCTTGCGCGCATCGATTTCCTGTCCGGGGACAAGCCGGATGCGGCTCGGCGGATAGCGCTCGGGTGCCGTCCCCGCCACCTTGATGTTGGCGACCTTGAAGGGGATCACGCGCAGCTGCAGCACGCCGGCCGATACTTCCTGCGGCGGCAGCGTGATTGACACGAATGGCCGCCCGGCATCGCGATAGGCTGCGGCCACGGCCGCCTGCACCTCGGCGATGACCTTGCGGCTGAGCGACTGATCGAGAAACGACGTGAGTCGTTCGCGCAAGCCGGCGGCGTCGATGCCGCTGATCTGCTCCAGATCGATACCCTTCGCGCCGCTTATCGGCTTCGCGCCGCCGTTTGCTCCGATCAGGACGATGGCTTGAACATTCACGCCGAGCGGCGTGGCATCGTCGCTCTTCAGCAGATCGTCGGTGCCGATCTTGATCGCTGGCGCGCGACGCGGCGGCTCCGGCGGCAGATTGCGCTCGACTATTTGCGCCTGCGCGATGCCGCCAGGCGCGACTGCAACAGCGCAGACCACGAGCAGCGCGCAGCGTCTTCCGATTGCTCTCTGATGACGCGCGGATGTTCGCATCCGCCGTGTCTGCGATCTGAAATGTTTGGACAGCGGCGGCATCATGACGACCGGAGCCTGTCAGAGCTTCGCAATGTCGACATGTAAGTTCGCATGAGGCTGCACGCTTCCGACGTTCTGTCGCACACGGCGAACAATGAAAAAGTCAACCAATATGGTTTCTGGATTAATAACGGTTTAAGGTTGAGTTCCACGTGTGACATAACTGTAGCGTGTGCGCAGTTGAGTTGCTGGCGATAGCACCAACCACTGCGTGCAGAAACATGTGGCGCCGCCAGTTGAAGGCCAGACGCCACTTCCGAAAAGGCGAATCTTACAGCGACGCACGCGATGCGCGCAGTCTCACGCAATCAGCGTCAATTGTCGGCAAAGGCTGGCAGGCGATCACGCGTCTGTATCGTATCAACGAATCTCGCGCGCGTGCCGATGCGCCGATTGTTAGGATGAGGAAGCTCGAGGCACTGCCTGGATTTGCAGGCGATCGCGGCAAACGACTGCTCGATGCTCTCGGCCTCACGCATCTCGCCGGGCGGCTGCGGCGCGGGCAGTGTCACCCGTGACTTCACATAGGAGCCGAGTTCTTCGGTCGGTACGCGCGGAGTGATTGCCGGCGTAATCGTGAGATTCGCGCCGACGAAAGTGAAGGCGTAGTTCGTTGAGGCCGCGAGCGTTCCCTGCGTGATGCCGTAGTCTCCGGCGTTGCTCGACGCCGTCGCCGACGTCACGAGCGCACCCGCGAGCGTATCGCCATTGACGAGACCGGCGCCGCCGACCTGATAGGTCAACGCCGGATTGGCGTCGCCATAGGCGCGGCTCTTGGCGTCGGCGGTTACTGTGATCGCGCGCTGGGTGACGGTGAGGCTAGCGCTCGTATAGGTCAGCGCGTAGTTGCCGGAGGATGCGAGCGTGCCTTGCGTGATGCCGTAGTCTCCGGCGTTGCTCGACGCCGTCGCCGACGTCACGAGCGCACCCGAGAGGCTGTCGCCGTTGACGAGGCCCGCGCCGCCGACCTGATACGTCAGTGCCGGATTGGCGTCGCCGTAAGCACGGCTCTTGGCGTCGGCCGTCACCGTGATGGCCCGCTGGGTCACCGTAAGGTTGGCGCCAGAATAGTTCAGCGCGTAATTGCCGGAGGATGCGAGCGTGCCTTGCGTGATGCCGTAGACGCCGACGTTGCTTGCCGTCGTCGCCGCGGTCGCCAGCCCGCCCGACAACATGTCGCCATTGAGAAGGCCGGCGCCGCCGACCTGATAGGTCAGCGTCGGATTGGCGTCGCCATAGGCGCGGCTCTTCGCGTCGGCAGTCACGTTGATGGCGCGCTGGCTCACGGTTAGGTTATTGCTCGTATAGTTCAGCGCATAGTTGCCCGAGGCCGCCAGCGTACCCTGCGTGATGCCATAGACGCCGACATTGCTGGCCGTCGTCGCTGACGTCGCAAGTGCACCCGACAGGCTGTCGCCATTGACGAGGCCCGCGCCGCCGACCTGATACGTCAGTGCCGGATTGGCGTCGCCATAGGCGCGGCTCTTCGCGTCGGCCGTCACGGTGATGGCGCGCTGGGTCACGGTCAGGTTATTGCTCGTATAGTTCAGCACATAGTTGCCCGAGGCCGCCAGCGTACCCTGCGTGATGCCATAGACGCCGACATTGCTGGCCGTCGTCGCTGACGTCGCAAGTGCACCCGACAGGCTGTCGCCATTGACGAGGCCCGCGCCGCCAACCTGATATGTCAGTGCCGGATTGGCGTCGCCATAGGCACGGCTCTTCGCATCGGCCGTCACGGCGATGGCGCGCTGGGTCACCGTCAGGTCGGCGCCAGAGTAGTTCAGTGCATAATTGCCCGAGGCCGCGAGCGTGCCCTGCCCGATGCCGTAGGTGCCGATATTGCTCGCCGTGGTCGCCGACGTTGCCAGCGCGCCCGACAGGGTGTCGCCGTTGACAAGCCCCGCGCCGCTGACCTGATAGGTCAGCGTCGGATTGGCGTCGCCATAGGCGCGGTTCTTCGCATCGGCCGTCACGGTAATGGCGCGCTGGGTCACCGTCAGGTCGGCGCCAGAGTAGTTCAGCGCATAATTGCCCGAAGCCGCGAGCGTGCCCTGCCCGATGCCGTAGACGCCGACGTTGCTTGCCGTCGTCGCCGCGGTCGCCAGCCCGCCCGACAACGTGTCGCCGTTGACCAGGCCAGAACCACCGATCTGATAGGTCAGCGGCGGATTGGCATCACCATAGGCGCGACTCTTCGCATCGGCCGTGACTGTGATGGCGCGCTGGGTGACGGTCAGGTTGTCGCCCGCATAGGTCAGCGCATAATTGCCGGAGGCCGCGAGCGTGCCCTGAGTAATTCCGTACACGCCGACATTGCTGGTTGTCGTCGCTGACGTTGCCAGCGCACCCGACAGGCTGTCGCCATTGACGAGACCAGCGCCACCGACCTGATACGTCAACGTCGGATTGGCGTCGCCATAGGCGCGGCTTTTCGCATCCGCCGTCACCGTGATGGCCCGCTGCGTGACGGTGAGGTTATTGCCCGTATAGGTCAGCGCATAATTGCCCGAGGCGGTCAGCGTCCCCTGCCCGATCCCGTAGGTGCCGACGTTGCTCGACGTCGTCGCCGACGTCGCCAGCCCACCTGACAGGCTGTCGCCATTGATGAGACCAGCGCCACCGACGTGATACGTCAGCGCCGGATTGGCGTCGCCATAGGCGCGGCTTTTCGCATCGGCCGTCACCGTGATGGCACGCTGGGTGACTGTCAGATTGTCGCCCGTATAGGTAAGCGCATAGTTGGCCGAGGCAGCGAGCGTGCCCTGAGTAATTCCGTACACGCCGACATTGCTGGTTGTCGTCGCTGACGTTGCCAGCGCGCCCGACAGGCTGTCGCCATTGACGAGGCCCGCGCCACCGACCTGATAGGTCAGCGCCGGATTGGCGTCGCCATAGGCCCGGCTCTTGGCGTCGGCCGTCACGGTGATGGCCCGCTGGGTTACCGTAAGGTCGGCACCCGTATAGGTCAGCGCATAGTTGCCCGAGGCGGCCAGCGTTCC
>NZ_LLXZ01000128.1 GCF_001440395.1 Bradyrhizobium jicamae
ATGCCGCATTCGCGGCGTCGGCGATCTCCCGCAGCGGCGGAGCGCTCACCGACGGCGTGTCCGCAGTGAGCGGGAGACGGCTCCACTCACGCGGGGCCGTCTCCATTTCGCGGGGCGGCTATCCTCGCCCACCTACCCAACTGTTCACGAAATCTGATTGCGGGATTCAATCCTCCGGCGTCTGATTATCCCGGCGGACGCTCGTAAAATGGTGAGCCGGGAATGCACGGCCCCTTTCGGTTCGCCTTAGGGCCACCGAAATCGAGGGGGCCGAACGGCCCGCGTCGTGCAGCTCAAGATGCCTACGGTCTTCTTCGTCCGTCCAATTTGTACCTCTGTTGAAAGTCATGCATTTTATCAGTCAAAGCGTCGCTGTCAGGCGAAAACGCAGCCTGAGCTGTGGTCGTTCCATTTCCGCGAACTTTCGACAAACCGCCGGACGCATATGATGCCTCCCGGCGTGGCGCGAAATAGCAATTTTCTGGCCACGAATAGCGAGACTTGTCCCTGCGCATTGGACTAACGCTTCGGGCCGCGCGTCTAGGTAGCGACCGCGTTCCAATTCCCAATTCATAGGGCCGTGATGGAAACGGATGACGTGCTATTTTGGGCTTTTGTCGCTTCGTTTGGCGCTGCGTCCATCGGCGTTGTGTGGCTATTGCTAAGTCCAGCATCATAGATGCGGCAGGGACATGATCACTTGAAACTGCCAGCAAGTTGAGAGATTGCCGCCGTTCAGTGCGAATAAAGCGGTGGTCTCGCCCGGGTTCGAAAGGTTTGGCCACGTGACCTCGAAAAAATTGGGCAATAACCGGTAGCGGTACCTGCTCGATGTGAATCCCGATCACCTCGCTTCGGGGTCTCCCCACCGCCCTGAGCGTGTCTTGGGAGGGCATCGGTGGATCTGCCCATCTATCGAAATTAACGCATGGGCGGCTCGTGCTGGGGCTCTGATCAAACAGCACTGCGACCCCAGAGGCTAACGTCGAGCCTGCAACAGTTCAAAGACCTGATCTCCAGAGATTTATTGCTCGCTGCCACCAAAGCTGGAGCCGACGATCAGCCAGTCGTGGTCAAAGCCGTTCCGTTTCATCGCTTTGTCTCCTCGCGGAGTTATCGCGGCACTGCCAGCTACAATGCAGAAGTCGCGCGTGTCGCGCTCGACGCCAGCGGCGTTCGTATGGTGCCCAACATCGGCAACGAGCTACTCCTCGACCTCGTCTTTGGATCAACTGCGCCGTCGAACGTGAGTGAATGCCGTTGCGCCGTGGTCGGCCATCACCGGCACCGGGCAGCGGCGCGCTCGCGCCACCGAGCCGGCGCTCTCAAGGTGTGACGATGTTGAAGACTGGGTCGAAGTTCATGATGTTGGCCACCACCGCACCGAAGCCCTGCGGATCCCCTTCAACCTTGACCATGCCGGCCTGCACCAGTTCGGGCAGCTTCTTGCCCTGCAGCAGCATCGCCAGGAAAGCCGGCCGCGTTAGTGTGATCGTTACGTCGGGGTTCTTGAGCACGCGCCCCCTGGTGTTATTCAGCACCGAGTTCGACAATTCTAGCGCCCAGATCTCGTTGCTGTCGCTGAAAACCATGCTGATCGCCGCCTTCATGCCCTCGGTCTTCTCGTGGTTCAGGCGCAGCGCGATGAAGTCGAACAGCAGTTCGTTCGTCATGCCGCGCACCGTGTCTGGTCCGCTCGAGCTGACACCCATTTGCTTCGGACCGCTGCGCAGTTCGAACGCGCCCATCAGGTAGGCGTTGCGCCACGTCGCCGACTCGGCCTGGTAACCGAGCTGTTCCAGCGCGTCGGCCTGCAGCGCACGCGCCTCGGCGTTATTCGGGTTGGCAAAGACCGCCTTGTTGACTAGTTCAACCACCCAGCGGTAGTCGCCGTCGTCAAAGGCCTTGCGGCCCAGCGCCACGACCGCGGCCTCGCCGCCCATCGCCGCGACGTAACGCTTCGCCGATTCGGTGGGCAGCAACGGGTCCAGGGTCGCTGGGTTGGCATCGTAGTAGCCGAGGTAAAAGTTGTAGACTGCACGCAGGTTGTGGCTCAGCGTTCCGTAATAGCCGCGCGAGCTGGCATCTGCCGCCAGGCCCTTCGGGAAGAAGTTGGCGTTGGCCAACTCGGGCATGGTCTTGCCCTGATTGGCCAGGTTCAGCGCGCGGTCGTGCAGGAAGCGGTAGGTGTCCCGTTGGTTGGCCAAGAACTGCCGCACGTTGGCATTGCCCCAGGTCGGCCAGTGATGGCTGGCAAAGGCCACCTCGGCATCGGGGAATAGGTCGAGCGTCTCGTTGATGTACTTGCTCCACACCAGCGCGTCGCGGACCTTGGCGCCGCGGATGGTGTAGACGTTGTGCATCAGTTTGACCGCCACCTCTGACAGGCACAGCGCCTTCTTCTCGGGGAGATACATCATCATCTCAGACGGCGCCTCGCTGTTTTGCGCCATCTGGAACTGGACGCGCACCCCGTCGATGGTCATCTCCTCGCCGGTCTTCTTCACGATCACCGTCGGTGGGATCAGCCCGGGCGTGCCGACGCTAAGCGCCATGCCAAGGCCGGTGCCGACCGACCCCTTGTCGTTCGCCGGCAGCGCGACGCCGTACATGTAGTTGGCGCGCCGCGACATGGCGTTGCCCGCGAGCACGTTCTCAGCGATGGCGTTGTCCATGAAACCTTCGGGCGCGATGACCTTGACCTTGCCCGAACGTACATCGGCCTCGTCGACCACGCCACGCACGCCGCCAAAGTGGTCGGCATGGCTATGCGTGTAGATCACCGCGACCACCGGCTTGCTGCTCTGCAGTGTCTCCATTGCGAGCTTCAGCCCCGCGCGCGCAACGTCCTCGGTAAGCAGCGTGTCGATGACGATCCAACCGCTCGCGCCTTCAACGAGCGTCATGTTGGCAATGTCGTAGCCGCGGATCTGGTAGACGCCGTCAACGACTTTGAACAGCCCGGCCGCAGTGTTGAGCTTCTGCTCGCGCCAAAGGCTCGGGTTGACGGTCGCCGGCGGATCACCCTTGATGAATTCATAGCGCTGCGTATTCCAGACAACGCGGCCGTCGGCGGCCTTGACGAACGGATCCTTCAGTTGAGCCATCAACCCGCGCGTGGCGTCCTCGAAGTCCTGCTTGTCATTCATCGTCATGGCTTGGCGCACGATGGCGTTCGCTCGCTCAGTGTTGGCTGTGGCGCCCCTTGATTCGGTACCTTGTTGGGCCATCGCCGGCGGACCGGCCAACGCGGTTGCTGCCAGCAGTATCGTGGCGAGTGCTTGGACCTTCTCCATCTCGGACCTCCTGGATGGGCTGTCGTTCGCGAGCGACGCACGGCGGTGCTAAAGTTGGCTACAGCCCCCGGGGCACGCCCTCGCCGCCCGTGCATCCTCTAAGGCTCGAACCCCGGTAAGCGGACATCGTCGGGCAGCTTAGGCAGATCCGAACTGTGCGAACAGGCGACATGTTCGTGACATAGGGTGAAACGAGCCGAAAGATATTCACCAGCGCCCAGAAGTATGGGCGCCGGCTTTGATTCTATCGCATTGTGATCGTTACACCGCCCACGGCGGCTGATACTTCCGCACCCACCCGGGCGCCACTGAGCTGCAGGATGACGCCGTTGGCGTTCTGCAACTGCGCGCCCCCTGCACCGCCGGCGACCGCACCGCCTGCGCCGGCTACAACATAGCTGCCTGCAAGATCGCCGGGTCTCCGCAGGTTTAGTGCCCTGCCCACGAACTTGCTGGTAGAGGCGCCGATGGAAAGACCCAGGCTCATGCCTGAAACAGTGAAGGGATATCTCTTGCCCCGAAAGGTCAGTACCCCCTGGCCGCCGCCGACATCGACGATAAAACCGCCCTTGGTAAACACGACACTCACCGTGCCGGTATCAGCGAAGGAAGCCGTTGTAAAGCCCGCCAGCAGCAACAGTGCTACAGCAGCGGCCTGAGTCATCCGGTGAATCTTCATATCGCCCTCCCAGTGTCTGGTCCTACCTCTCCATTAGGAGAGGATGGCTCCATTGATCTGTGTCAAGCTCGGCGGATTTGCATGTTCATCCGCATGACCCAGCCTACATGAACTTCCCGGCTCGGCCGCTATGCAATATTGGCCGCCCGGCGGCATTCTTTGTTGGTGATCGGCTCCGCGAATGGATCGCGTCAGGAGCCCTGTGGTCCGCCTCGGCATTCGCTGCTGCTCTTGAGCAAGCGAGTGAAATTAACGCGTAGGCGACCCGCTCTGACTCACAGCCCACGGTCTTTATTAAAATGGTACATTGCATCGCAGGACTGACGGCGAACCTGTCATGGCACCTGCGAGGACCATCAGGTCACGCACCGACCGGGCTCCAAGAGCCTTGCGACTTCCGTTAGCGCGCTGACCACGGGCTCGCAGGCCAGTGTCGGCTTACGACTCTGACTCCGCAGCAGGATCGGCGGCTTGGTGGTGCGAGCCTGCGCAGACGGAATGCGCAGCAAGACCGAGGTATCGGCGAGATCGTTCGGGCGCAAGGATACCGTTCTCGTCGGCGCTGCAAAAGGCTTGGGGGCGGCAAGGCGATCTGCCTTGCCGGGGTGACGGAGGATGGGACTTGGCTGTTCGGAGACTGCCTGCCAGCGGTTTACAAGGTCGTGGCCTGAAGCGAACTGCATGGCACCGAGCGTCAACGTGATCGCGATAGCACCTAAAACGGCTTTGCTAATCTGTGACATGGCTATCCGTCCCTTGCCTCAGGGCGACCATCGCCCTCTATGCACGCCCCCTTGGCCCGTCCTCTCCAGCGTGCGTTACCTAATAGCCCGACGGTTTCACCATAGCTTCGTTAGATCCGGAAAATGGTTTCATCCCTGTTTCGTCGCATTGAGGGAAAAGCTGGTGCCGATCCGTACGTCCTTGCGTATCAGTGCAGCCGCACGCGCCCGCGCCGATTGACGTCCCGGCGTTGAAGCCTCGTTGGTGCCGGGCTAGCCACACGTTCATTGTACCGTGTGCAGCGGACCTCGGCAGGCCGCGCCGGAACTAACCAGGTGTTTCCGCCGGCGACCCAGGAGTCACGGCGAGTACGTTCGAAGCACGGAAATTTTGCGGGGGTTATGCGTCCGCTGGCGCTAGTTCGATCGGGGGCGCCCAGGGGGCGGGTCAGGAGTGGCCGTAGTCGCTACGTGGAATCGCCGATTCCAAAATCATCTAAGGTGCCCTTCGGGAACTCAGAAAGACTTGGCTGCACCCAGCGAACGGCTTCCCGAGACGGCGCGGCAGACGATCTGCCTAGTGTCCGGTACCGGTACCTGCCCGGCTTCAATCCCGCATCACCGCCTCCTGGGTTACCCACCTGGCCCGCACGGCCAGCACACGTTGCTCGATTTCACGCTGAGCGCGTCAGGCGTCGGTTGGTGCGTCGGCAGAACGTCCGCCGTCTGCACCGTCAGCGCGGTGAGAGGTCACGACGCGGCTTCCGAATTCGCCGAGAGGTCAGCGGGCATGACGCCGGCGAAAAATTCCAATTGCCTTCATGTCATCGGCATCGCCGCAACTTGCGATCGCACACCGCCTCCGGCCGTTATCGGACTTGAATTGGCCGCGATGGCACCCGCATTATCCGCGTCAGGGGTGCCGAGCCAGAGCGCCCTCATTTGGGAGGATCGAAATGAAAGCATTCACGTTGGGTGCGGCGATCACGCTTGCGTTTTCCGCCACCGCCTTTGCGCAAGCGCCGACCTGGACGGTGCCGACCGAAAGCCAGCGCTGTCCGTCGAAATGGGGCGCGGCCGACGAACGCGGCTCGGCCAATCACCAGAAGCCGGCGGCGGTGCTGAACGCCGCGAAGCTCATCAAATCAGGCGAAGTGATCGAGCTGGCGCATGTGCTCGGTCCCAGCATGGCGTTCTTCGGAACGCGGCGCTTCGACATGCACGCCAAGCGCACCTTCATGAACCAGTTCTCCAACATGCGCGGCTCGAATGAAGAGATCATCATCACCGAGCTCGGACAGGTCGGCACGCAGTTCGACGGCTTTGCGCACCAGACTCATCTCAACAGCTGGTACAATTGCCAGAAGGTCGACGAGAATGTCGACCGCACCGGTTTCAAGAAGTTCGGCATCCATAATGTCGGCGCGCTGTTCACACGCGGCGTGCTGATCGACGTCGCCGCCTTCAAGGGCGTCGAGATGCTGGAGGACAATTACGAGATCACCGTGGAGGACCTCGAAGGCGCGCTGAAAAAGCAGAACCTGACGCTGCAGGCCGGCGATGCCGTGATCATCCACACCGGCTGGGGCAAGCTCTACGGCAAGGACAATCCGCGCTACGTCAAGTCCTGTCCCGGCATCGGCGTGCAGGCCGCGCTCTGGCTCGCCACCAAGGACCCGATGCTGCTCGGCGCCGACAACTGGCCGGTCGAGGTCGCGCCCAATCCGGACAAGCAATTGTCGCTGCCCGTGCACCAGATCGCGCTGGTGGTGAACGGCATCCACCTTTTGGAAAATCTCAAGCTCGATGAGCTCGCGCAAAAAGGCGTCGGCGAATTCGCCTTCGTGATGCAGCCGCTGAAGATTCAGGGCGGCACCGGCTCCACGGTCTCGCCGATCGCGGTGAGGTAGCGCGACACCGGCGCGCGCGAGGGCAGTGAGTAGCCCGCATGAGCAACGCGATATGCGGGGCCCGCCCCGGATATCGCGGAGCCCGCCATCACTGCGCTGGTCGCGGTGCGCGCGTTCGCGCGACCGCTGGCTGTTTCCCGGTCTACGCTTGCTTGCGCCCAGCTTCGCATGAAATGCTCCCCTCCCCACGGCGAGGTTTTGGAGTCATGATGCGCCGAGGCAGCTAGTGTCGGGTGCCACGACGGGCATCCCAGCCGAATGTCGAGGACGTCCCATGGCGCCGCAAACCACCGACAAACCGGCCTCAAAGAGGCGCATGGCGTCGGCCCCAATGGAGTCAACGCCGTTGGTGCGTACGTTCCACCAGATCCTCCTCTGGCCGCTTCAATTACTGCCACTCAGGGAAGATTCGCAGATCCATCATCATTGGGAGTTGCTCGAGAAGGATGCCGGCGGGGTCTGGAAGGAAGTGGATGATGAATTCTGCGCCGATCCCGACGCCTTCCGGGAACGGCATTATCGGGAGTTTGTGACATTCCTGCCCTACGTGCAGCGTCTTCTCTACGGCGAAGGCGCCAAGCGCCGCTCAATGGCCGCTTACGGCGAATCCCCGATAAAGGTTTATCGCAGGTTGGACGTAGCAACGGCGCGGATCAGCTTCCCCGAGCGAAACGCACCGGTCGTCTTCGATGTCCGGCATGTCGATCTCTACTTTTTCTACGACGTCGATCTTGTCATTCTCGTCGTCGAAGTATCCGGCTCCGACGTGCCGCTCGACGTCGTGCAGGACTCATTGCATCGGTTTGGCCGCGCCTATCCTTCGGGCTGGACCGAACAGGGAGATGGCATCAACTGCCCGCGCAAGGTGGAATGGCTGGCTGCAGACGGGCGCGTGCTCGCGGTGTCGGACTACGAAGCCAGAAAGCAATACCTGGAATCGGTGTGCCGCGAGCGTGCGCCGCCGCTTGCTGCACACTGGCAATATCTCCTCAACCCCATGGCGGCCCATCACACCGATCAGGCGGGAGCGCTGCGGTTCCGCCAACTCGAGTATTATCGCATGCCGTTGATGGCCTATCTCGCCGTCGAACATCCGGAGCGGTTGACGCGAGGCGATTTCGCCCGGCTTGCCTATGCGACGGCGCCCGGCGACCGGGAAGCGCTGCCTTTCTCCGATGAATATCTGGCGCGCTTTGAACAGAACCATTGCTACGACAAATACTATGACGAGGCGCGATCCGGCAGTCGGCTGAGCACACGCGTGATGTGTTGCGATCACGCGTTTCTCATCGTCGGCGACGCCGCGAGGCCAGTATTCACGGATGCGGAGCGCGGCGTGCTTGGCCAGTTCCGCCATCAGTTCTTTCTGCTGGGGCTGATCGCTCACATGCATAAGGGCGCCTTGCTCATGATGTCGGATCGCCTGGTACAGACTGTGACACGTCTCAATATCGACCAGCAGGAAACCGTGCGCCGATTCCGTGTCGAGATCAGGAGCCTGCTCGAAATATTCCTTCGCTTCACTCACCGCTACTGGTTTCACGACGTCTCGGATCACGTGCAGACGCGCGAGGTGTTCCATGGACTGGTCAAGGAGCTCGGCACCGATCGCCTCTACCTCGACATTCGGGAGGAGCTGAAGGACATGGGCGCTTACCTCGACAGCGATCTGTTGCGTCGCCAGTCGAATATCTTCCTCAGGCTCACCATCGTGACCATGATTGGCCTGATCGGCACCACGACGACAGGCTTCCTTGGCATGAGCAGCCTGATCGCCGCAACTGATCATCATCTTGGAATGAAGGCGATTTATGTCGCCGTGACGGCAGCCGCCTTCGCATTGCTCACGCTCTATACGCTGGCAAAATCGCAGCGAATTGCCGGCTTCCTCGATGCCCTGACCAATGAACGCTTGCCCTTGCGAACAAAGGTTGATTCGCTGCTCGACATCTGGCGCCAGAAGCGGTGATGCTGCCGAGTTCGCCCATTACGAGGGCGTCTCAGACACGCCAGAAAGTAGCCCGCATGAGCAACGCGACATGCGGGACCGGCCGCCCGCATGTCGCTTCGCTCATGCAGGCTACGGTCGCCACTGCGCGCACGCCTTCCCGTGTTCGGCCTAGCCGGAAGTAGGGTGGCCAACATCCTCTCCCTTGCTACAGTTGCGGACAACCTGCTGCTCATCCTTTGCGCGTTACAGTGGCGGGACGATTGCACACAAGTGAGAACGCAGATGGGGAGGCTTTCGAGCAAATTTTCCAGGCGCTGGTGGCCACGGGGCAAGAACAGATCCACTGATGATGTGACGCTTCCGTCTGAACCATTTGAAGGCGGCGATCGGCGCCAGGTGCTGCAGGCGCTCTCCGCCATGGTCGGCGGCGGGGCGCTGGCCGCGGTGTCACATTCAGCCGAAGCGAAAGATGCGAGCGAGCTGCCGCCGCCCAAGCGTGCCCTGACCGGCCGCAACGAGGCCGGCAAGTCGGTGTTCAAGTCCTTCGACGTCACGACCAACGTGGTGGAGATCGATGCCAATCCGGGACTGACGTTCTACGAACTCTACCGGACGGAGGGCGTGCCTGCCCTCACCGGCCTGGAGCCGGATCCGATGCTGCCGGGGACGAAAGGCTTTCCCGGCCCGGGCGGCACGATATTCCGGCTGATTTCGTATCCGCCGAGGCGCCCCGAAGGCTACAAGCCGCCGCCGGGCGTCACCTTCGAGAGCGGCGTGAAAGAATTGTCGGACAAGCTCCCCGGCATGGGCGACCATTTCGAACGCGGCGCCCCGGGCATGCACACCACGGACACCATCGATTACGGCGTCGTGGTTCGTGGCGAGATGACGCTGGAATTGGACGACGGACAAAAGGTGCATTTGCGCCAGGGCGATTGCATCGTGCAGAACGGCACGCGGCATCGCTGGCGCAATCCGTTGCCGGAGCCGTGCCTGATGGCGTTCGTCTCGCTTGGCGGCAAGCGCGGCTGAGGTTGTATCCGACCAAAGCCTAATGGTACAATATAGCCGGCGGTATCATCATGGGCTGCCGCCGAAAGGCCCTCGCCCAATGATGGGAAAAAGAAGGGATGATCGCATGACGCCAGATGGAGTTGCCTTAGCCGCCGTCGTCATCCTGCTTTTTCCGATGGGTTATTTCCTGCTGGCCTCGCCCGCCTTTCTGCTGGTGAAGCTCGACATCCCGCCCGTCACCCAATTGTTGCGCGGCATGTTCAATGCGCATTTTCTGATGACGAGCATTGCCGGCGTGATCGGGACGCTGGTTTTTGCGGCAACGGGCCGGCTGGGTTTTGCCGTCGGCATCGGCCTGATCACGGCATTCGCGGTCTGGTCGCGGCGCTGGTTTCTCCGGCAATGGGATGTCCAGCTCAATGCCAGGGACGCCGGCGATGCCGATGCGGTGCGCCGGCTGCGGCGGCTGCATTGGGGCGGCATGCTGTCCAATGCGGTGCAGCTCATCGCCGTCGTCGGCAGCATTCCGTTTATCGCCGCGACGACCTAGTACGACTGCCGTAACTGTAGCCCGCATGAGCGCAAGCGACATGCGGGAACGTCCATCCCGCATATCGCTCTGCTCATGCGGGCTACAAGCGCTGCATATTCTCCAATGCGGAAAAAATTCGGTTGCATTCCGCGTTAACTCGCCTGCAAGTCATTGAAGAACGCCGAATTTTTTGCTCGATGCGCCAATCTGTCCCGGCCTTAGCGCGTGGCAGTGGGCGTGCGATGCGGTAGGCTCCCTCAAAAAACAGGGAGGAATCATGTCCGCAAAATTCAATCGCCGTCACTTCATCGCCGCCGGTACGGCCGCCGCCGCCATGCCGTTGCTGTCGCGCGGCGCCTCGGCGCAAGCTGCGTGGCCGTCGCGGAATATCCGCATGGTCGTCAGCTACCCGGCGGGCGGGCAGACCGACCTGCTGGCGCGCGCCTTCGGCGATTTCATCTCCAGACAGGTGGGCAAGACCGTCGTCATCGAGAACAAGGCCGGCGCCTCCGGCTCGATCGGTGCGCAAGAAGTCGCGCGCGCGGAAGGAGACGGCCACACCATCCTGTGCTCGATCTCGACCACCTATGTGATGAACCGGGTGATGATCAAGAACCCCGGCTACGACATGGACAAGGATTTGACGCTGGTCAGCATCATCCCGGGCGCCGGGCTATTGCTGGTCGCGAGCCCGGCATCCGGCGTCAAGACGCTGGACGATTTCGTCGCGTTCGCGCGCAAGAAGGGTCAGGTGAATTTCGGCACCTATAGCGCGGGCTCGGCGCCGCACATGACCATCAACGAACTCAACAAGCAGTATGATCTCAAGATCGAGCCGATCCACTACCGGGGCGAAGCGCCGATGTGGACGGGAATTTTGGACGGCACGCTCGATGTCGCGATGGGCAGCTACACCGCCGCGCAGGCCGTGCTGACGGGCGACAAAGGCACCGTGTTCGCGGTGCATTCGAAGAAGGTCGACGCCATCCCGAACGTCAAGACGCTGCCGGAACAGGGCGCGACCTCGAAGTTCTTCACCATCAGCGGCTTCACCGGCTGGGCGGTGCCGAAGGCGACGCCGCAGCCGATCGTCGACCGGCTGTCGGAACTCTTCGTCGCCGCCAATGCCGATCCGAAGGTGAAGGAGGTTCTCTCCACTTTCGCGCTGGAGCCGACGCTCGGCTTCAAGGCGAGCAATGAGCTCTATCAGCGCGAATTGCCGACCTGGATCGAGAGCGCCAAGGCGCTCGGCCTGGAGCCGGCGTAGCGGGTTAAAGCGTGATGACGTTTCTTCGAATCGTCATCACGCTTTACCTTTTTGTTTGAGCATGATCTCCGCGCAAACGCATGCGCGTTTGTCGCGAGGGAAAACCGCTACACGCTTTTCCGGATCATGCTCCCACCGCCGCTCACTTCGCGAACGGGTTGACCCAGCCTCCCCGCCCCGCCGGCGCGCGCGGCGGATAGGCGGCTTCGAGATAGCTGAGCACCTTCTCGCGATCCTTGTCGTCGAGCGGCGGCATGTTGTGGCGGCGGACCATCAGGTTGATGGAATCTTCCCACTGCGCGCGCGTCATGCCCTGCTGGGCCACCAGGCGAAAACCGTGGCAGGCGGTGCAGGCATAGAAGGTCTCCTCGCGCCCCGCGCCCGCGGCAAACTCCTCCGGGCTTTCGTCGCGCGGCGTGAACGTCGTTTGCGCCAAGGCTGGCGCCGTCAGGAGCACGCCGGCGATGGCGAACCACGCAAGACGCTGCATCATCCGACCAGCACCGCGATCCGGTGCATGGCGTTGCCGCCATAGCCTTGCGGATTCCAGAAGCCGGCCTGATGCGGCTGCATCGCGCCCTTGGAATCGGTGGCGCGGGCCCAGATCTCGAAATAGCCGTCGGTCGGCAGTTTCACGGTCGCGGTCCAGCGCTGCCAGTCATACTTGTTCTTCGGCTTCTCCAGCGTGACGCGCTGCCAGCTCGCGCCGAAATCGAGCGAAACGTCGACCTGCTTCACCGTGAGATCGCCGGCCCAGGACGCGCCGCGCAGCTTCAGCTCCTTGGTGCCGGCGGCGAACTTCGCGCCGTTCGCGGGGTTAGTGATGATCGAGCGCACCGGCATCGATTCCAGGATGCGGAAGTTCGCCGGATCGCCCTTGCCGCCGGGCACCATCGGCTTGATCGGCGTGCGATAGGAAAATTCCGTCATGCCGGGGCCGTCATGCTCGCGGTCGCGGATGGTGATGCGCGTCAGCCATTTCTGCGAGGCCGAGCCCGCCCAGCCCGGCACGACCAGCCGCACCGGCCCGCCATGGATGTTGGGCAGCGGCTTGCCGTTCATGCCCCACACGATCAGGGTGTTCGGGTCGACAGCCTTTTCGATGCGCACCCCGCGCGAGATGGTCGGCTTGGAGGCGTCGCCCGACAGATGCAGGTCGGCCGAATAATGCGCGGTGTATTTCGCTGACGGCTTGAGGCCGGCCTTCTTAAGGAGATCGACGAGCGGAACGCCGGTCCATTCGGCGCAGCCCGCGCCGCCATTGGCCCACTGGTTGCCGCGCGCCGGCGGGGAAAATCCCGCGCGGCCGTTGCCGCCGCATTCCAGCACCATGCGCCGCGTCACCGCCTTGTATTTCGACTTCAACTCGCCGAGCGTGATCTCGATCTTGTTGTTGACCTCGCCGTCGATGACGATCTTCCAGGCGTCGGGGTCCTTCGCCTCCTCCGGGATCTGCCCGTTGTTGCGGATGTAGAATTTCTCGATCGGCGTGGTGTCGTCGTCGAGCAGGCTTTCCGGCGTCTCGGCAACCAGCGGCTTTTCGCCGAGCACGACGAGGCCTTCGTTCTTGCCTGGGTATTTCAGGTGTTGCGGTCCCTTGGTCGCAGGCGCGGCAGCAGGTGGTGCGGCTTGCGCGTGCGCCTGCGGAATGCCGATGCCGTCACGCGAGAGCGGCATCGCGCCGCCGATCACGACGCCTATTGCGGCCAACCCTGTGCCGCCCAGAAATCTGCGCCGGCTGGTTTCGAAATGGCTGCCATCAGCCGCATTGCCCTCGGTTTCCCGCGCCATGACGTCTCTCCCTTTGTTGCCCGCTCCCGGGCTTTCTTGGCCGGATTTCCCGCCGGGAATCCAACTGGGAGGAGTATTTGCGCTTTTGCGGTCGGGCTGCAAGGCCGGCAAAAGTAGCTATTGTCGCGCACCAACCGCGAACCGCTGGGCTACCGATGGCATTGTCGCCCGGCGCACGCACCGGGCTTCGCTGCGTCGAACGTTTAACTCAGCCCTTGCGGGCTTTGCTGAGCAGATAGTTGTCGTAATAGTTTTCCGCGATCTGCGTGTAGAACAGCACTTCCTTCATATAGGCGTCGTGGCTCTCTTTGGTCTTCTTGAACAGCGGGCTCCTCTCGGCGATCTCGTTCAGATGGTCCTGCGTCGCCTGGTAGCAGGCTTCCATGACCGGTTGCGGGAACGCGCGCAACTCCGCCCCGCCCGCGACCAGCCGCTTGAGCGCGGCCGGATTGACGCTGTCATATTTCTCGATCATCCACGCGCCGGCCGCAGCTCCTGCCTGGTTGAGGATCGCCTGGTACTGTTTGGGCAGCGCGTTCCACTTCTCCTCGTTCACCACCATGTGCAGCATGGCGCCGCCTTCCCACCAGCCGGGGAAGTAATAGTACTTCGCGACCTTGTAGAAGCCGAGCTTCTCGTCGTCATAGGGGCCGACGAACTCCGCGGCATCGATCGATCCCTTCTCCAGCGCCGAATACACTTCGCCGCCCGCGATCTGCTGCGGCACGATGCCGAGCTTGGCCAGCACATGGCCGCCCATGCCGGCGATGCGGAATTTGAGGCCCTTGAGGTCGTCGGGCGTCTTGATCTCCTTGCGGAACCAGCCGCCCATCTGCGTGCCGGAGTTGCCGCACAGGATCGCATGCGCCTTGAACGGCTTCAGCGCCTCGTTGCAGAGCTCGGCGCCGCCGCCAAAACTCCACCAGGAGCCCTGATGGCGGTGGTTCATGCCGAATGGCGCGCCGGTGGCGTAAGCCAGCGCCGGCTCCTTGCCGATGTAGAAATAGAGCGGCGTCTGCGCGATCTCCACCGTCGCGGTGCTCACGGCATCGAGCGCCTGCAGGCCGGGCACGATCTCGCCGGCTGCAAAGGTCTGGATCTGGAATTTGTTGTCGGTGGCGTCAGCCACGTATTTCGCAAAGGTCTGCGCCGTGCCGAAGATGGTATCGAGCGACTTCGGAAAGCTCGAGGTCAGGCGCCACTTGATCTCCGGAGCGCCTTGCGCGATCGCCGGTGCCGCCACCAGCGTCGCTGCGCCGGCCACGGCGCTGCCTGTGAGGAACGTACGGCGTTTCATGATGTACTCCCTTTGATTGCATGTCCTTTGGGGCGAATAGCGCCGTCCGGGACCTTTCGGACGCCATCATAGCGAACTTCTGGGTATGCGTGGAAGCGCTCCGCATAAGCCGGGGGATATTTGCGATTGCCGGACCGAAACTATGCCTGCGGTGGCCGTGCCAGCACCCGGTGAACGCACGCGATAAACAGCTTTGCAACAGGGCTCAGCGTGCGATTTTTGAGCGTCACAATCCCGACCGGGCGGGGCTGTGCCGGCAATTTGACCGGCAGACGCCTGAGAACCCCGTCATGGCCGCCAAAGCGCAGGATCGAGCCCGGAAGTATGGCGATGAACCGCCCGCTTGCGACCAGCCTGCAGCACAAATGCATCGAGAGCGTCGTAATGGGCGCGCGCGGCATCCCGGCGCCACCGGCGCGAAACAGTTCGGCCGCGAGCGATCCTGGCATTGTATCGGCTGGCGGCAGAATCCAGGGTTCACTGCTGAGATCGGCGAGCTTGACGGTGCGCGAACGCGCCCATTTGCTTTGCCGCCCTGCCACCACGACGACCTCATCGTCGTACACGACATCGGCTTCCAGATCATCCACGTTGAACGGCATCGGGATGCGTCCGATCAGAAGATCGATGCTCCGCTCGCGTAGCTCGCGATAGTGCAATGTGCTAATCACGGTTTGCGCCACGTCGAGGTGAACGCCTGGATGGTCGCGCCAGAAGCGTTCGATGATGGCCGGCAGCATGCCCGCCGCGATGCTTTCCGTGCTGCCGATCCGCAGGCTGCCGACCGAAGGATCGGCGAGAAACCCGAGCTCCGCCACGCCCTGCTTGAGTTCATCGAAGATGATCAGTCCGCGTTTCACCAGCGCGCGACCATAGGCGGTCGGCTCGACGCCGTTCCGTCCGCGATCGAGCAGGCGAAGGCCGAGCGTCTGCTCCATGTCGGCGATCCCCTTCGACACGGCAGGCTGCGAGACGCCGAGTTCAGCCGCGGCTTTGGCCATGCTTCCCAGTTGCACCACGGTGATCAGCAGATGCAGGTCGCGCAGCTTGAGGCGACGCCCGATACGATCAGCCGATTCCATTGGTTTGGACCTATCAAAATGGTTATGGAAACCTAAGATAATAGCATTCGACGGTCATGTCTCCGGGGTGCATGCTTTCCCTGACCGTTGAACAAGGAGGCCTCCATGAATGGATTGGTTACCTTGCGGCGTGCTTCGAAGCTTGCTGTCGCTGCCCTTGCGTTGAGCGCGGGGCTCCTGCTTCCGACGCTGGCTGTCGCTCAGGCCTATCCGTCCAGGGCCGTCAAGATCATTGTCCCCTTCCCGGCCGGCGGCCCACTCGACTCCACGGCACGCCTGCTCGCAGACAAACTCGCTGCCAGCACCAAGCAGCCGTTCGTGGTGGAGAATCGGCCGGGCGGCGCCGGCAATGTCGGGACCGATGCCGTCGCAAAGGCCGCGGCGGACGGATACACGCTGCTGCTCGTCCTTGATACGCCACTCACGGTCAATCCGTGGCTCTATCCCAAGCTGTCATTCGACCCGGCGCGGGATTTCACCCCGATTTCGACGGTGGCGAGCTTTCCGCTCAGCCTGGTCGTGCATCCGTCGTTGCCGGTCAACTCGATGGCGGAATTCGTCGCCTACGCCAGAACACGCAAGGAGAAGCCGCTGCTTTATGGCAGCGGCGGCGGACCCGGCAACCCCGGCCATCTCGCAATGGAGTACTTCCGCCAACAGGCGGATTTCGAGGCCGTGCACGTGCCTTATAAAGGCAATTCCGAAGTCGTCATGGGCCTCGTCGGCGGACAGATCGAGGCCGGCTTCCTGGCGACCCCCGGCGTTCTTCCCAGTGTGCGAGATGGCCGGCTGAAAGCGCTCGCGGTGTCGAGTCCCAGACGCATATCGATTGCAACTGAATTCCCGACGGTCGCGGAGAGCGGCTATCCCGGCTTTGAGGTTGGGTTCTACCAGGTGATGCTGGCGCCTGCCGGCGTTCCGGAATCCGTTCTGACGATGCTCGAGCGCGAGCTCCGGGAGATCCTGCAATCCACCGAACTGCAGGAGCGCCTCCGCATGCAGGCACTGGAGCCAATCGCAAACACGGGCGCAGAGACCGGCGTCCTGCTCAAGCGCGTCGGCGCACAATGGCAGACCGTCATCAGGACGGCCAATATCCGGATCGACTGACGCGATGAAGGCAAGGAAAAAGTATACGCGTGCACGACCGGCGCAGACGCAGATCGTCATGCTCGGTACCGGCACGCCGCGACCCGATCCCGCAAGGTCGGGACCGGCGACGGCGATCGTGGTGAATGGCAAACCCTATCTCATCGACTTCGGGCCCGGCGTCATTCGCCGCGCGGCAGCCGCCTACAACAAGGGCATCACGGCATTCGGACCGGCCGCCGCCGAACTCTCGACGGTGTTTCTCACCCACCTGCACGTCGACCACACCGCCGGCTACCCGGACCTGATCCTGACGCCTTGGGTTCTCGGGCGCAGCGAGCCGATCAGCGTTTACGGGCCCCGCGGCCTCCGGGCCATGACAAAACACGTGCTGGCGGCGTGGAAGGTCGATATCGATAACCGCACAAACGGCATCGACCGCCTGCCACGCGCCGGCTGCCGCGTGAACGTGCACGAGATCGCGCCCGGCGTGATCTATTCCGACCGCAACATCCGGGTCACCGCTTTTCCGGTCAGTCACGGCGCGCTTGCCCACGCATTCGGCTTTCGCTTCGAGACGCCGGACAGAATAATCGTCATATCAGGCGATACATCGCCGACTCCCAGTCTCGCCAAGCATTGCGAAGGCTGCGATGTCCTGATTCACGAAGCCTATTCGCTGCAGACGTATCAAAGCGTGTCGCGCAAGTGGCAACATTACCGGCGAAGATACCACACCTCGTCACGCGAGCTTGCCGCGCTCGCCGCGCGCGTGAAGCCTCGGCTGCTGGTGCTCTATCATCGCGCGAACGCCGGCGGCGCAATGACGCTGGCGGACCCGGAAACAGTCCTATTGGACGAGGTCCGACGTCTCTACGATGGACGGGTCGTGACGGCGCATGATCTCGACGTGTTTTGAACGACCGTACCAGATACATTCGACTGGAGGCTGCCATGAGACGCCTTGCTTTTGCCCGCGCAACCATTGGAGCCCTGTTCGTTATGGGCGCCATCAGCACCACGGCTGTGGCCGATGACGTCAAACGAGTCTCCGCCAACGGCACCGAACTTGCTTATGTGGAGGCCGGCCGGGGTGAAGCGGTCATCTTCGTTCACGGCGGCCTTCAGGACTACCGGATGTGGGCCGCGCATCTGCCAAAATTCGCCGACCGTTATCGGGCCATAGCGTACAGCCGCCGCAACCATTTTCCCAACGATGTGAGCCCCGACGGATTGCCGGATGCCGCCGCCGATACGCACGGCGAGGATCTCGCCGCATTCGTGCGCGCACTCGGTCTATCCAAGGTGCGGATCGTGGCGCATTCGTCGGGGGCGCATGCCGCACTCTTCTTTGCGACGAGGCACCCTGACATGCTCATCAGTCTGGCGCTCAACGAGCCGCCGGCCACGGGTCTCTTGGCGGGCCGGCCTGATGTCGCAGACACCTTGAAGGAATGGGGCGGCAAGCAGGTGCCGGCGCGAGAAGCAGCCAAGGCCGGCGACGCACAGCGAGCTATACCGCTCTTCGTGGACGTTGTCGGCGGCCCGGGCGCTTATGAGCGCCGCTCCGATGCCGACAAGAGAATGAATTTGGACAATGTGGCTTCCTTCCAGGCCGACGCGAAGACGAAACTTCCGCGGCCTGTCTTTACCTGCGAGATGGCCAAGGCGATCAAGGTGCCGACGCTGCTATCCGGTGGGGAACGGAGCCCGAAATTCTTTCACCTGATCATGGATCAACTGGAGAGCTGCTTGCCAATCCGGGAGCGCATCACCGTTGCCGGAAGTTCGCACACCGTGCCTTCGGAAAGCCCCGCGGCTTACGATGAGGCTGTCCTTGCGTTTGTGGGCAAGCATTGAAGCGCGCCTCAAGACGGGCGAGCTGCGACGCTTCAGCCCATCGACGATCTTGATCACCTTGCGGTCCTCCGGCATCGGCGTCAATTTGTCGCTCGACACCGCGCACTAACCTTGCGAGAATCTCGAAGATGCAACCGCCCACCAGGGCGGCGGGACTCATGCTTGTCGCCAGCTCCTGGTCGTAGACTTGCATTACTCGCCACCTCGGCTGTGGCGTTGTGACTTTGCCTGCCAGTCAGACAGTCGGGCGCAAATCGCGCCTTCGAAGTGCCGGCGATGTACTGGCAGCATCATGATAGCCGATCGCTGGAAGACAGGTATCGTCGTGGGCGCATCGCCCATAGCCAGCACTTCAAGCAGGAAACAGCGGAGACCTGCCATGATCAGTATCGAGGAAACTTCGGGCAAGCTGGTTCTGAAAACCGGCTCGACCACGCTTACGTTCGACAAGGCTTCCGGCAAGGCGACACTGCAGAGAAAAATGCTGTTGTGGAACAAGAAGCCTGTCGAGTTCGCACTCTCCGAAATCGACGACATCGCGGTGAAGTCGGACGTCGACGGCCTTTCGGGCGCGGCAATCCATCACAGCGTCATGCACAGGCGCAACGGCGAGATCACCGTCCTGACGACCGAGGAAGCCAACGACGCTGCCGAGACCGTAAAGAAGCTGCGTGGATTTGTCGGACTTTAGGTTTCGGGCAAGACGGCTACGGCTCGGACACCATGCGCTAGCTGTGAAACTTCAGCCCGTCGACGATCTTGTCGATCACCTTGCGCTCGGCGCGCATCGCGAGCCCGACCAAGTTGAGCTCGGCACGGATCACGGCCTTGACCACCTCGCGGTTGGCGGCGTCATGGGTGGTCTTGAACATGTCCTCGGTATAGACCGCGGGCGTGACATTGCGCGCCAGCGACCGTTCCAGCGCGCGGGACAGCGCCGGGCGGTCGGCGCCGTAGATCAGGATCGGCTGGCCGATCAGCGACAGATATTTCGTGCCCGATGCGTCGCCATAGGGCTCGCCGATGCAGTCGGGAAACGACGCGGCGATGCCGCCGGCGAGGAAGGACGCGACGTTGAGTTTTTGCCAGGCTTCGAGATCGGTCCGGATCACGACCGCGATCTTGGTGTCGAATTGCATGATGGCTCCCGATGTCATTCCGGGATGGTCCGAAGGACCAGACCCGGAATCTGGAGATTCTCTGGTGCGCAGTTGCGCACCATAGTTCGCGCTAACGCGCGCCCCGGAATGACGATAGCAAGTTTACCCCTTGGCGTCGCAGGCCCAGGCGCGGATGACACATTCCTTGCCGCCGAATTCGTAGCATTTCTTGGTCGCGGCGTTGAGCGAGCTGGAAATCCTGGGCTTCACGGCATAGCCGTGGGCGCCGCAGGGATTGGTCATATCGACGGCAAGTGCGGCGCAGGCACGTTTCATGGCAATAGCGGTGCAGGCGCCCTTGCACTGCTTCAGCGCCGCGCTGCGTGCGTCGGCCTCGGCGGCATAGTCATAAGCCTGGCCATAGGCCCCGCATTTGCCGACCGCCAGCGCGCCGGCGGCCCATGCCCTGGTGATGGTGCTCGAAACAGCCAGTATCAGCGTCAATGCAACGACAAACAACGCGCGGCGCCGTGCCGCGACGGTCGAAACGATCAAAATCCCCTCCCCCGAGGTACCGGGAGAATCTAGCCGCGGGGAGTTTCCAGTTGGTGAACGGAATGGTTGCGTAGGGTGGGCAAAGCGCAGCGTGCCCACCATGGTTCAGCGGATGGGAGAGATGGTGGGCACGCTGCGCTTTGCCCACCCGATCTGCGCGCCTTTGCCCAACCTACAGCCTATAGCTAGCTTGCCCAAAGCCGTCCTAGCAGGTTTTCAAGCGACGCCGCGCAACCCACATAGAATATGAGAAGCTCGATCGCCATCAAATATTTGTCACTGGTCATACTGGCCGTCCTGCTGGCGATTGCTCCTTCCCGCGCTGAAGAACAAAGCGGCCTCTTCCGTGACGTCTACGCGTGCCCGGAACGCGGCCCCTCTTCAGTTTGCGTCTATAGGATAATTCCAAAAGGAAAGCAGGTCACGGTATTGGCCAAGGATTGGAAGAGTTCGGCCCAGCAAAAAGAAAAATTTGCGACCAGTACCGAAGGTTTTTGGAATCGCGTCGAAACCAGCACCCGGCTGCGGGTCGCCAGGCCGCCGCCCAAAGATGCCCCCATGATTGCCGTTCTGGCGGCCGCGCCGGCCATCAAGGAACTCACGTTCAAAGAGATCAAGGACGAAGCGATGGTCGAAAGGATCGGCCGGCATATCAAGGATACGAAGGATTTGAACCTCGCCCCGGATATCCGGCTGCTGAAGACAAGCTTGCTCAGGTTGTCGCCGACCATCTTGTTATCAGAGACATATATGGCGTTGCCTAACGACGTGCCTCTCCTGGAAAAACAATTATCGAACGGCTGCGGTGATTGTGAAAAAGTGCCCTTGGCAGTCGGGCAGACACTGCACGACCTATTCGAAGAAACTCGCTCTACCGAAGCAAAGGTGGAGGAGACCTGCGGCGGCATCGAGCTCGCGTTCGCGCATTCCGGCCGTTCGCAGCTACCTTCTCAGCCACGCAGTTGCTTGCCAAAGCGACTCCTACTCGGCAACCCTGATCCACGATCTTTCGGGGGACAAACCGAGACTCGTTTTCAAGCTGAGCGGGGGATTTTAACGATATGCAACGGGAGAGATGGTGGGCACGCTTCGCTTTGCCCACCCTACGAATCTAATTTCGCCGCGCCGCTTCCAATGCCTGCGGGGTGTCGATGTCGAGGAAGGCGCTTTGGCCGTCGACCGGGACTTCGGCGACGGCCTCGGCGTGCTTGGCGATCAGATGACGGGCGCCGACGTCGCCGTCGAGCGTCATCAATTCTTTAAAGAAGCGGCGTGACCACAGCACGGGATTGCCGCGGCGGCCGTCGCTGACGGGGACGGCGATCAGGTGGCCGCGGTCCGGGGCAAACGTCTCGATCAACTGGTCGATCAATTTGGCCGAGATCAGCGGCATGTCGCCGAGGCAGACGATGGCGCCGTCGGCATTGTCTGGCACCGCCGCGATACCGGCCTTGACCGAAGATGCGAGGCCACCAGCGAAATCGGGGTTGCGGACGAACTTGACGTCGAGGCCCGCCAAGGCCTGCTCGACCAGTTCGGCCTGATGGCCGGTGACGACGACCACTTCGGCTGCCTTCGAAGCCAGCGCCTGCTCGGCGACGATCCGCACCAGTTTCTTGCCGTCGATTTCGGCCAGCAGCTTGTTGGGACCGCCCATCCGCGTCGAGCGGCCGGCGGCGAGCACGATTGCCGTGACGTTGCGGTTGGCCTCGGCATCGATATGGGTGCGCGGCTGCGGCCGCGTGACGATTTCCATCAACAGGCCACCGACGCCCATGCCGGTGAGTTCAGCGCGCGTGACCTTCAGCCCGGCGAGCAACCGCATCAGGACCCAGTCAAAACCGTTTTCGACCGGCGAGCGCGCGCAGCCCGGCGCGCCCAGCACCGGCACGCCGCCGGCGCTGCCGATCAGCAGCAAATTGCCGGGATCGACCGGCATGCCGAAATGCTCGATGGCGCCGCCGACTTCGGTAATCGCGGCCGGGATCACGTCGCGGCGGTCCGCAATCGCGGACGCGCCGAACACGATCACAAGCTCGGCGCCGAGGCCGAGCAACTCCTTGATCGATGTGGCCAGCGCTGCCTCGTCATGCGGCACGCGACGTTCGGCGATGATGCTGGCGCCCGCCGGCGCCAGCCGCTCCGCCGTCACGCGCAAGGTCTTGTCGATGACTTTCGTCGCCAGCCCCGGCAACAGCGTCGAGACCACGCCGACGCGCTTGATGACGTAAGGCGCGATACGCAGCGTGTCCTTGCCCGCAACCTTGACGGCGGCGTCGCGCAGCTTGCCTTCGACCCCGAACGGAATGAGCTTTACCGTCGCGATCATCTCGCCTTCGACCACCGGCTTGAAGGCGGAAAGCGTCGCAAAGGTGATGGCTTCGTCGACGCCGTTGATGCGGTCGACCGCCGATCGGTCCACCACCAGCACGCCGGCCTGCGCCGCGAACAGATTGGCGCGGCCGGTGAAGGCGCGCTCGACATTGACGCCCTCGCCCGCGACCGCCTGCGCGATGCTGGCGGCGGCTTCGTCTTCGGAGACGTCACCCGCTTCCAGCCGCACCACGACGATTTCCTTGACGCCAGCCTTGGTGAGCGCCTCGACCTCGGCGGGGCCGATCGTGGTGCCCTTCTTCAGCACCAGCGATCCCTGCCGCAGCGTATGCACGGTGACGCCGCCAATCGCGTCGGCCGGACTGGCGGGCCCGAACTTCATGCTGCCTGGACCTTCGCGGTTTCTTTCGGCAGCCGCAGCTCGGCGGTGATCTCGGCCATGATCGCGACCGCGATCTCCGACGGCGACACTGCGCCGATGGAAAGCCCGATCGGAGCGTGGATGCGCGCGATATCGGCATCCGATGCGCCCTGTGCCTTCAGCCGCTCGGCGCGCTTGGCATGGGTCTTTCGCGAGCCGAGCGCGCCGATATAGAAGCAGTCGCGCTCGAAGGCGTGCAGCAGCGCCGGATCGTCGATCTTCGGATCATGCGTCACGGCGACGAAGGCCGTGTAGTGATCGACATTGAGCGGCGGCAGCGCGACGTCGGGCCATTCGGCGATCAGCGGCACGTCGGGGAAACGTTCGGGGCTCGCGAACGCCGTGCGCGGATCGACCACCGTCACGTCGTAATCGAGCGAACGCGCCAGCGGCGCCAGCGCCTGGCTGATATGGACGGCGCCGACGATCACGAGGCGTGCGGTCGGCGCGTAGACGTTCAGAAACAGTTTCTTGCCGCCGGACTCGATCATGCCGCTCTTGCCCATGCGGAGCTGCTTTGAAAGCTCGGCACCGAGCGGATCGGTGGCGATATCCCTGGCCTTCACCAGCCGCTGGTCGCCATTGGCAACGTCAGTGACCACGATGACGGGCCGGCGCGCGGCGCGCTCGGCGTTGACCTGCGTCAGGGTTTCGAGTTTCACGACTGGCCCACTTTCTCGACGAAGACGCGGATGGTGCCGCCGCAGGACAGACCGACATTCCAGGCGGTCTCGTCGGCGACGCCGAATTCCAGCATTTTCGGCTTGCCGCTGGCGATCACGTCGAGCGCCTCGGTGACGACGGCGCCCTCGACGCAGCCGCCGGAGACGCTCCCTAAAAACGTGCCGTCATCGTTGATGACAAGGCTGGAGCCCGCCGGGCGCGGGGCCGAGCCCCAGGTCTCGACCACGGTCGCCAGCGCCACGCCATGGCCCGCCTTCTGCCAGTTCTCGGCGGCCTGCAGAATGTCTTCGTCGCGGTTGAGCATGGAAAACCCTCCTTCAGGCTGCCGATCGGATGCGGCTGATGTGGTGGGGCGGGGGCGGCGCCGAAAGCGCCTCGATCAGCCCTTCCATCGACGTCAAGTTATGCACCGGGCGGAATTCGTCAACGTGGGGCAGCATCATTTTGATGCCCTGCGCCTTGGCCTCGAAACCGCTGTAGCGCAGCAAGGGATTGAGCCAGATCAGGCGGCGGCAGGAGCGGTGCAGCCGGTCCATCTCGAAGGCGAGCTTGGCATCCGCCTCACGCTCCAGCCCGTCTGATATCAGCAGCACGATGGCGCCCTGCCCCAGCACGCGGCGACCCCACAATTTGTTGAAGGAGTGCAGCGAGGTCGCGATGCGGGTGCCGCCGGCCCAGTCCTCCACCGAGGACGAACAGCTCGCCAGCGCCTCGTCGGGATCCTTGGCCCGCAGCGCCCGCGTCACATTGGTGAGCCGCGTGCCGAACAGGAATACGGAGACACGCTTGCGGGCATCGGTGATGGCATGGAGGAAGTGCAGGAACAGGCGGGTATATTCGCTCATCGATCCCGATATATCGAGCAGCGCCACGATCGGCGCCGGCTTCTCGATCCGGCCGAGCTTCCTGATGTCGATGATCTCGCCACCGGTGCGAAGGCTGCTGCGCAGGGTGCGGCGCATGTCGAGGCGCAGGCCCTTGGCGTCGGGCTGGTAGCGGCGGGTACGCAGCTCCGCCTGCGGCAGCTTCATGTTGGCGATGGCGCGGGTGACCTCGGCGATCTCGGCCGCGCTCATCTGCGCAAAATCCTTTTTCTGCAGGATCTCCTTGTCGGAGACCGACAGCTTTAGTTCCTGCTGCTGCACTTCCTGCGTCTCGTCGCGCATCGAGGGCTGCGCCAGCGCCTCCTGCACCCGGCGCGAGGCCGGCGGCGGCTTCTTCTTGGCATGGTCCGGCAGCGGCACCGAATCCAGCATGTGCTTCCAGTCCTCGGCAGCCCGGAAGAACAGGTCGAAGGCTTGCGCAAAGATCAGGGCGTGCTCGTGGCGCTTGACGAAGATCGCTTCCAGCGTGGTGTAGACATCGCCGCGATTGCCGATTTCGATCACCTGCAGCGCGTTGAGGGCGTCGATGACCGCGCCGGGACCGACGGGGATGCCGGCCGCGCGCAGCGCGCGGGCGAAGCCGATGACGTTGTCGGCCATGTAACCGGTGGGAGGATTGAGGTGGTCGATGGTGGTCATGGTCAAACCAGTTTCCTCTCCCGTCATTCCGGGGCGATGCGTCAGCATCGAACCCCAATGTGCAATTGCACATTGTGGAATCTCGAGATTCCGGGTCTGGTCCTTCGGACCATCCCGGAATGACGAGCAATCAATTCTCGCTCGTCGCTTCCTTCAAAACCTTCTGCAGCGTGTCGCCCTGCATGCGCGCGATGTCGTCCTGATACTTCAGCAGCGCGCCTAGCGTGTCGCCGACCAGTTGCGGCGTCAGCGAGCGGGCGTCGAGTTCGGTCAGCGCGGTGGCCCAGTCGATGGTCTCGGCGACGCCCGGCGACTTGTAGAAATCCTGGTCCCGCAGCGCCTGCACGAAGCTCACAACCTGCTGCGAAAGCTTGGCGGAAATGCCTGGTACCCGCGACTTGACGATCGCGAGCTCGCGCTCGGCATCGGGATAGTCCACCCAGTGATAGAGACAGCGGCGCTTCAGCGCGTCGTGGATCTCGCGGGTGCGGTTGGAGGTGATGATGACGATCGGCGGCTGCGGCGCCTTGATGGTGCCGAACTCCGGGATCGTCACCTGGAAGTCGCTGAGGATTTCCAGAAGATACGCCTCGAACGCCTCGTCGGCGCGGTCGAGCTCGTCGATCAGCAGCACCGGCGCGCCGGCGACATCAGGCTCCAGCGCCTGCAGCAGCGGGCGCTTGATCAGAAAGCGCTCGGCAAAAATGTCCGACGACAATTGCTCGCGATCGGTATCGCCGGCGGCTTCGGCGAGCCGGATCGCGATCATCTGCGCCGCGCTGCTCCACTCGTAGACCGCAGACGCAACGTCGAGCCCTTCGTAGCATTGCAGGCGGATCAGCTTGCGGCCGAGCGCGGCCGACAGGACCTTGGCGATTTCGGTCTTGCCGACGCCGGCCTCGCCTTCGAGAAACAGCGGCCGGCCCATGCGCAGCGAGAGATAGGTCACCGTCGCCAGCGACCGCTCGGCCAGATAGCCGCGCGAGGTCAGGAGCTCGAGCATCCCATCGACGGATTTGGGCAGCGCCGATGCAGTCATGGGATAGCCAATCTTGATAAGCCGGAAATCGGCAAAACTTACTTCGCCGTCGCCGCTTCGACCGCGCGTCGCGTCAGCACGCCGATCAGGTGCGCGCGATATTCGGCGCTGCCGTGCAGATCGCTGTTCAGCCCATCGGCCGAGGCCGAAACGCCGTCGAGCACCTTGTGCGAGAAGCGCTTCTTCAAGGCCTCCTCGAACGCAGTGGCGCGGAACACGCCGTCCGAGCCCGCGCCGGTGACGGCGACGCGCACATCCGACGGACGCTTGGCGACGAACACGCCGACCAACGCATAACGCGATGCCTGGTTGCGGAACTTGATATAGGCCGCCTTCTTCGGCAGCGGGAACATCACCTTGGTGATGATCTCGTCATTCTCCAGCGCGGTCGAGAACAGGCCCTGGAAGAATTCCTCCGCCTTGAGGCGACGCTTGTTGGTGACGATGGTGGCGCCAAGCGCGAGCACGGCGGCGGGATAATCCGCGGTCGGATCGTTGTTGGCGAGGGAGCCGCCGATCGTGCCCTTGTGGCGCACCGCGGGATCGCCGATTCCGCCCGCGAGTTCGGCGAGCGCGGGAATGGCTTCCCCGACGACGGCTGAGGTCGCGACGGCCGCGTGCTTGGCGGTGGCGCCGATCACCAGCGAACGGCCCTTCATCTCGATCGTATCGAGCCCTTCGATGTGGGAGAGGTCGACCAGATGCGGCGGGCTGGCGAGCCGCTGCTTCATGACCGGCACCAGCGTGTGGCCGCCGGCGATCACCTTGGCGTCTTCGTTCTTCACCAGGAGATTGGCAGCCTGCCGCACGGTCGCCGGACGATGATATTTGAATTCGTACATGAGAATGTCCTGATCGCTATTCGCGATGAAAATCGATTAAGCGGATTTGCCCATCGCCTTGGCGCCGGCGGCGATCGAAGTCACGATGTTCTGATAGCCGGTGCAGCGGCACAGATTACCTTCGAGTTCCTCGCGGATGACGTGGTCCGAAAGATCATGGCCCTTGCGGTTGACCAGATCGACCGCGGTCATGATCATGCCGGGCGTGCAGAAGCCGCACTGCAAGCCGTGATGTTCGCGGAAGGCTTCCTGCATCGGATGCAGCGGCGCGCCGTCGGCAGCCAGGCCTTCGATGGTGCGGACCTCATGGCCGTCGGCCATGACCGCGAGCGTGGTGCAGGACTTCACCGCCTTGCCGTCGAGATGGACGACGCAGGCGCCGCACTGCGAGGTGTCGCAGCCGACATGGGTGCCCGTCAGCCGGAGATTTTCCCGCAGAAACTGGACCAGCAGGGTACGGGAATCGACATTGGCGTTTACGGGATTACCGTTCACGATCAGGGAAATCTTGGCCATCAGCACTCTCTTGGAGCTGCACCTTCCGGATATACCGGCAGCGCAGGCGTTTTATAGTCATTCCAAAGCCCATAATATGGGCCATCCCGGTAATGAGCAACCTCGGGAGCCCCTCGTCTGGGGCATGGCCTGAGTGACTTGACGGGCTGTTCGACGGGGCCGGCGCGCAGGAATCAGTCCGGGTCGGGCCTTGGGTGAACCTTGGGCCAGCCCCTAAATCAGCCCTGCACGGCCTTGCCGAAATTGGTGAAGAATTCGTCGGCCAGCTTCTTGGCCGCGCCGTTGATCAGGCGCTGTCCGAGCTGGGCCAGCTTGCCGCCGATCTGCGCCTCGACGTTGTAGCTCAACAGCGTGCCACCATCCTTTTCGGTGAGCGCGACCGTGGCGCCGCCCTTGGCGAAGCCGGCGACGCCGCCCTCGCCTTCGCCCGAGATCTTGTAGCCGTTGGGCGGGTCGAGATCGCTCAGCATGACCTTGCCCTTGAAGCGGGCGGACACCGGCCCGACCTTCATCTTGGCGGTGGCGCGGAAGCCATTATCCTCGGTCTTTTCCAGCTCCTCGCAGCCGGGAATGCAGGCCTTCAGCACTTCCGGATCGTTCAGCTTGGCCCACACGGCCTCGCGCGACGCCGCAAGCTGGACTTCGCCGTTCATCGTCATGGCCATGGGGTGCCTCCTGGATCGCTTCAACTGTTATCACCCAAGTAAAGCACGCCCGGGCCAAAAGGAAGGGCGATGAGCAAGGCATCTTCGCAACCGCAACAAGTGCTTGGCGACAAGGGCATTGGCTTTGAGAGGCCGGGATGGTTAGGTCGCACAGAGATGAGTACCTCCCTTTCCCCTCTTCTGGCTCCGATGTTGTCGAGCGCGACGATGCGCGCGGTATGCGACGATGCGGCAAGCCTGCAGAACATGCTGGATTTCGAGGCCGCGCTGGCCCGCGCCGAGGCCGCGCTTGGGGTGATTCCGGCCGGTGCCGCAGCAGCGATCACGAATGCGTGCAAGGCCGAATCATTCGACCTTGCCGCGCTGGCTGATGCCGCAACGCGGTCCGGCAACCTCGCCATCCCCCTCGTCAAGGCGCTGACCGCAAATGTCGCCAAGGCGGACGCCGCTGCGGCGCGCTATGTGCATTGGGGCGCGACCAGCCAGGACGTCATCGATACCGGCGCCATGCTCGGGCTTCGCGCCGGTATCGACGCGCTGCTTGCGGACGTCGATCGCGCGATCAAAGGCTTTGCCAAACTGGCGCAGCAACACCGCAATACGCCGGTCGTTGCCCGCACCTGGCTGCAGCATGCGCTGCCGATGCCGTTCGGCTTGAAGCTCGCCGAATATGCCGCGGCGCTGCACCGTTCGAAGCTGCGGCTTGAGCGCCTGCGCAGCGAAACGCTGGCGCTGCAATTCGGCGGCGCCGCCGGCACGCTGGCGGCGCTGGGCGACAAGGGATTGGCGGTCGCGGAAAGGCTGGCGCAGGAGCTGAACCTGCCCTTGCCCGACGCGCCCTGGCACACCCACCGCGACCGCATGGCGGAAGCGGCCGGCACATTCGCGATTCTTGCCGGCACCTGCGGCAAGATCGCGCGCGACGTGTCGCTGATGATGCAGACCGATGTCGGCGAAGCCTTCGAACCGTCGGGCGAAGGCCGCGGCGGCTCGTCCACCATGCCGCACAAGCGCAATCCCGTTGCGGCCGCCAGCGCACTCGCGGCCGCCACTATGGCGCCTAATCTGGCGGCGACGATCTTTGCGGCGCAGGTGCAGGATCACGAGCGCAGCGCCGGCCCCTGGCATGCGGAATGGCCGACACTACCGACGCTGCTGCTGGTCACGTCAGGCGGACTCGCGGCGATCGTCGATATCGCGGAAGGGCTGGAAGTCGACGCCGCGCGCATGCGCCAAAATCTCGATGTGACCGACGGGTTGATCATGGCCGAGGCCGTGGCGATGCGGCTCGCCGAAAAGATCGGCAAGAGCGACGCGCATCATCTGGTCGAGGCGGCCAGCAAGAAGGCGGTCAAGGACAAGAAGCATCTGCGCGACGTGCTGACGAACGACTCGAAGGTCACCGCGCAGCTCGGCGCCGACGAGATTGCTGAACTCTTCGAGCCGATGGCCTATCAGGGCGCCTCGCAGGCGCTGATCGACCGCCTGCTCGCTTCGCTCGATGGGGATTGATGTCATTGCCGGGCTTGACCCGGCAATCCATCACCTTGAATAGAGTTTTTTGTTTGGATGGATGCGCGGGTCAGGCCCGCGCATGACAGCGGAGGCCTAATATCATGCCGATGATCGACGCCGACGGGTGCCTGCTCAACGTATCCGTCGAAGGCCGCGACGGCGGGCCGACGCTGATGCTGTCGAATTCGCTGGGCTCGACCATGCAGATGTGGGAGCCGCAGATGAAGGCGCTGACGCAGGTGTTCCGCGTCATCCGCTATGACCGGCGCGGCCACGGCAAGTCGAGCGTGCCGCCCGGGCCCTACTCGCTGGAGCGCTTCGGCCGCGACGTGCTGGCGATCCTCGACGACCTCAATATCGCCAAGGCGCACTGGTGCGGCCTGTCGATGGGCGGCATGGTCGGGCAATGGCTGGGCGCCAACGCGCCCGACCGATTCGGCAAGATCGTCCTGGCCAACACCTCCTGCTATTACCCGGACCCGACGCGCTGGCACGACCGCATCAAGGCGGTGAAGCAAGGCGGCATCGCCGCGGTCGCCGACGCCGTGCTGGCCGGCTGGCTGACGGCAGACTTTCGCGAGCGCGAGCCGCAGATCGCCGCCAACATGAAGGCGATGATGCTGACCACGCCGGTCGAGGGCTACATCGCCTGCTGCGAGGCGCTGTCGACGCTCGACCAGCGCGAACTCTTGCCCAGGATCAAGAGCCCAACGCTGATCATCGCCGGCCGCCACGACATGTCGACGACGGTCGCGGACGGCGAATTCATGCGCAGCCGGATCCCCGGCGCGAGCATGACGCTGCTCGATGCCGCGCATATTTCCAATGTCGAGCAGCCGCACGCCTTCACCGACGCGGTGATCGGATTCCTGACGCAACGCTAGTTACCGCAACAAACGGCGTCATTGCGAGGAGCGAAGCGACGAAGCAATCCACGCCTCCGCAAGCCGTGAAATGGATTGCTTCGCTTCGCTCGCAATGACGGGGAGAGAACGTACAATGGACGACAACCAACGCCGCGACGACGGCATGGCCCAGCGCCGCAAGGTGCTCGGCAATGAGTGGGTCGACAAGTCGATCAAGAACCGCAACGCGTTCAATACCGATTTCCAGGACCTGATCACCCGCTATGCCTGGGGCGATATCTGGACCCGGCCGCATTTCGATCACCGCACCCGCCGCGTGCTCGTCATCGGCACCATGGTGGCGCTGGGACAGTGGGACGAATTCCGCCTGCATGTGCGCGCAGCACTTAGCGAAGGCGGCTTCACGCCCGACGACATCAAGGAAGTATTGCTACAGCAGGCGATCTATTGCGGCGTGCCGGCGGCCAACCACGCGGTGAAGGAAGCGGGCGCGATCATCGCGGAATTAGGATTGCTGAAGACCTAGTTGGCCCGGCGCTACTCCGCCCTGGGACGCCGCGGACCGCTCGACCGGCGACTGCATCTGGGTCCCGGCTCTGCGGCGCACCGCCAAGGGGCGCTGCGCCGCGTCCGGGACACGAGGGAGAGCGCGCGCAAAAGAAAAGTCCCGCCTCTCGGGCGGGACTTTCTGAGGTCTAACCAACCAGTTCCTCTATCGGTTCTGGCTGGGGTTTTGTCCCTGACGTCCCGGATCCTGCTGCTGGCCCGGCTTTTGGCCGCCGCCCTGCTGCTGTCCAGGCTTCTGTGGGGTTAGTCGGACCCAACGAAGCACCGGCGGGATGGTTGCAGCGGAACAGCGGTTCCGGTTGCGATCACCGGAAGGCAAAGCCGTGTCCGGACTGTGACGGGGGAACCGCTGCGCAAAAACTAGCTCTGTACAAGCCAATTAAGCCGCACCCGGCGCTGTTGCCGCCGCCGGTTCCCACCTGTTAGAAAACGACACGACGCGTCGTCATGGGCTGCCGGAGCTCTCGCCGCGTCCTCATACAAAAAACGGCAGCGCATGGATTACTTCGCCCAGCAACTCATCAACGGCCTCGTGCTCGGCTCGATCTACGGCCTGATCGCCATCGGCTACACCATGGTCTACGGCATCGTCGGCATGATCAATTTCGCCCATGGCGATATTTTCATGATCGGCGGCTTCATCGCCCTGATCACCTTCCTGATCCTGGTTTCATTCGGCCTGACCGCCATCCCGCTGATCCTGCTGATCGTATTGCTGGTATCGATGGCAATCACGGCGCTCTATGGCTGGACGGTCGAGCGCATCGCCTACCGGCCGCTGCGGCACTCGTTCCGCCTGGCGCCGATGCTCTCCGCCATCGGCATGTCATTCGTGCTGACCAATTATTCACAGGTCGCTCAGGGTGCCCGCGTCAAGCCGGTGCCGCCGATCATCACCGGCGGCTATACGCTGCATGAGGGCGCGGAAGGCTTCAACGTGCAGCTTTCCAACATCCAGATCATCGTCGTCCTCACCACCGTGGTGCTGCTGGCGCTGTTCACCTGGCTGGTATCCAGCACGCGGCTCGGCCGCGACATGCGCGCCTGCGAGCAGGACCAGACCATGGCCTCGCTGCTCGGCGTCGATGTCGACCGCACCATCTCCATGACCTTCGTGATCGGTGCGGCGCTCGCCGCGGTCGCCGGCATGATGTACCTGCTCTATTACGGTCTGGTCGATTTCTTCATGGGCTTCGTCGCCGGCATCAAGGCGTTCACCGCCGCAGTCCTCGGCGGCATCGGCTCCCTGCCCGGCGCGATGCTGGGCGGGCTCCTGATCGGCCTGATCGAGACGCTGTGGTCGGCCTATTTCTCGGTCGAGTACAAGGACGTCGCCGCGTTCTCGATCCTGATCGTGGTCCTGATCTTCCTTCCGACCGGCCTGCTCGGCCGGCCCGAAGTCGAAAAAGTCTGACGGGCTGCCGCGTGAGCGCAAACCCCGCCGCCCAAACCTCGCGCGCACCGAGCGCCGCTTTCATCCTCAAGAAGTCGCTGATCAGCGCGCTGGTGGCGCTGGTGCTGTTTTCGCTGATGATCGGCGTCCGCACCGAAGCCGGACCCGACGGACAGCTGACCTACTGGACGCGCTTTGGCGATCTCGCCGTCATGGTGGCGGCCGTGTTCGGCGGCAGCATCCTCATCGAGTTGTTCCGGCAATGGTGGGGACCGGTCGACACTGCCAGAGTAGTTCCTGCTCCGGTGCAAAATGCGCTGGCGTTCGGCGGACGGCTGGTTGCACCGGTGCTGCTGGTGTTCACCTTCCTGGTGCCGGTGCTGTTCTACAATGAGCGCTACATTCTCGACCTCGCCATCCTCGTGCTCACCTATGTGATGCTCGGATGGGGACTGAACGTGGTGGTCGGCCTCGCCGGCTTGCTCGACCTCGGCTACGTCGCGTTCTACGCGGTCGGCGCCTATTCCTATGCGCTGCTCGCGACCAATTTCGGGCTGTCGTTCTGGATCTGCCTGCCGCTCGCCGGCATCCTCGCGGCGTTCTGGGGCGTGCTGCTCGGCTTTCCGGTGCTGCGGCTGCGCGGCGATTACCTTGCCATCGTCACGCTGGCCTTCGGCGAGATCATCCGCCTCGTCCTGATCAACTGGCAGAGCCTCACAGGGGGGCCGAACGGCGTCACCGGCATCCCCCGGCCGACCCTGTTCGGCATTCCACTCACACCCGCCGATGACGGGCTGGCGGCCATGCTCGGCATCGAATTCTCGCCGACCCACCGCATCGTATTTCTGTTTTACATCATCCTGGCGCTGGCCCTGCTCACCAACTGGGTCACGATCCGCCTGCGCCGCCTCCCCATCGGCCGCGCCTGGGAAGCGTTGCGCGAAGACGAAGTCGCCTGCCGTGCGCTCGGCATCAACACCACCACGACCAAGCTGACGGCGTTCGCGACGGGAGCGATGTTCGGTGGTTTAGCCGGCGCGTTCTTCGCGACCAGACAGGGCTTCATCAGCCCGGAATCCTTCACCTTCCATGAATCGGCGCTGGTGCTGGCGATCGTGGTGCTCGGCGGCATGGGCTCGCAGCTCGGCGTGGCGCTGGCCGCGCTCGCGATGATCGGCGGCTTCGAGCTGTTCCGCGGGCTCGACCAGTACCGCATGCTGGTGTTCGGCATGGCGATGGTGCTGCTGATGATCTGGCGGCCGCGCGGCCTGATCGGCCACCGCGCGCCGACGGTATTTCTCCAGCGCAAGGAGGCGATCTCATCCGACCTCGTCAAGGAGGGCCACGGATGAGCGGCGATCACATCCTCTCCGTCGACCGGCTGTCGATGCGCTTCGGCGGCATCGTCGCCGTCAACGACCTCTCCTTCAACGCCGAGCGCCGCAAGATCACCGCGCTGATCGGGCCGAACGGCGCCGGCAAGACCACCGTGTTCAACTGCATCACCGGTTTCTACAAGCCGACCTCGGGCGCCATCGGCCTCACGCATGATGACGGCCACGCCATCCGGCTCGAGCGGCTGAACGATTTCCGGATTGCCAAGCTGGCGAAGGTCGCGCGCACCTTCCAGAACATCCGGCTTTTCCCCGGCATGACGGCGCTGGAAAACCTGATGGTGGCGCAGCACAACGCGCTGATGCGCGCCTCCGGCCTGACGTTCCTCGGCCTGATCGGCGCGCCGTCCTGGCGCACGGCCGAGCAGGCCGCGATCGATCTGGCGACGACGTGGCTCGATCGCATCGGGCTTCTGGACCGCGCCGACGATGCCGCCGGCAACCTGCCCTATGGCGACCAGCGGCGACTGGAGATCGCGCGCGCGATGTGCACCGAGCCCGCGCTGCTCTGCCTCGACGAGCCAGCCGCCGGCCTCAACGCGCGCGAAAGCGCCGCTTTAAGTGAATTGCTGCTCTCGATCCGCGCCGACCAGGGCACCTCGATCCTGCTGATCGAGCACGACATGAGCGTGGTGATGGAAATCTCCGACCATGTGGTCGTGATGGATCACGGCGTGAAGATCGCCGAAGGCACGCCAAAACACATCCGCGACGATCCCAAGGTGATCGCCGCCTATCTCGGCACCGACGAGGAGGAAGCGATCGCGGTGATGGAGAGCGGCACGTGAGCGCCTCGCCCGCAACTCCCCTGCTCGCAATCCGCTCGCTGCGCGCGGCCTATGGCAAGATCGAGGCGCTGAAGGGCGTCGATATCGACATCAATGCCGGCGAGATCGTCGCCCTGATCGGCGCCAACGGCGCCGGCAAGTCGACGCTGATGATGACGATCTTCGGCCGGCCCCGCGCCCGCTCCGGCCACATCGAGTTCGATGGGCAGGACATCACCGGCGTGCCGACGCATGACATTGCGCGGCTGCGCATCGCGCAATCGCCTGAGGGCCGGCGCATCTTCCCGCGCATGAGCGTGGCGGAAAACCTGCAGATGGGGGCGGACGCAACCGACTCCGGCGAATCCGACCGGGCGAACAGCCTGGAGCGCGTGTTCGCGCTGTTCCCGCGGCTGAAGGAGCGGATGACCCAGCGCGGCGGCACGCTGTCCGGCGGCGAGCAGCAGATGCTGGCGATCGGCCGGGCCCTGATGAGCCGGCCGCGCCTGTTGATGCTGGACGAGCCGTCGCTAGGGCTCGCCCCCCTGATCGCGCGGCAGATTTTCGATGCGATCAGGACCCTGAACCGGCAGGACGGCCTCACCGTCCTGATCGTCGAACAGAACGCCAACCACGCGCTGAAACTGGCCCATCGCGGCTATGTCATGGTCAACGGCCTGATCACCCTGTCCGGAACCGGCAACGAATTGCTGCAGCGCCCGGAAATCCGCGCCGCCTATCTGGAAGGCGGCCGGCGGGAGTAATGCTCCCCGTCCGCCCCTGACGCGTGCTGCGGCAAGATGCGGCGAACGGACCGTGGGTTTGCCCGAAAATTGCCGATGACTTCGCGGTAAAATCAGCCGACAATGGCCACGATCTTCGTACCCGGCCTGCCGGGTGTTTCCCGAAATCGACCTACCCCACGAGGATACCTCATGAAATCACTGAAACTCATCGGCTTGGCTTTGGGCGCTTCGTTGGCGCTTTCGACCACCGCACTGGCGCAGGACATCTCCATCGCCGTGGCCGGCCCGATGACGGGCGGCGAATCCGCGTTCGGCCGGCAGATGAAGAACGGCGCCGAACAGGCCGTGGCCGACATCAACGCCGCCGGCGGCGTGCTCGGCAAGAAGCTGGCGCTGCAGGTCGGCGACGATGCCTGCGATCCCAAGCAGGCGCGCTCGGTGGCGGAAAAGTTCGCCAGCGCCAAGATCCCGTTCGTGGCCGGTCACTTCTGCTCGTCGTCGTCGATCCCGGCATCCGAAGCCTATGCCGATGGCAACGTGCTGCAGATTACGCCGGCCTCGACCAACCCGCTGTTCACCGAGCGCAAGCTCTGGAACGTGGCGCGCGTCTGCGGCCGCGACGACCAGCAGGGCCTGGTTGCCGCCGACTACATCGTCAAGAACTACAAGGGCAAGAACGTCGCCATCCTCAACGACAAGACCACCTACGGCAAAGGCCTCGCCGACGAAACCAAGAAGGCGCTCAACAAGGCCGGCGTCACCGAGAAGATGTTCGAGTCCTACAACAAGGGCGACAAGGACTTTAACTCGATCGTGTCGCGCCTGAAGCGCGACAACGTCGATCTGGTCTTCGTCGGCGGCTATCACCAGGAAGCCGGCTTGATCCTGCGCCAGATGCGCGACCAGGGCCTCAAGACGGTGTTGATGGCGGGCGACGCCCTGAACGACAAGGAATTCGCCTCGATCACGGGTCCGGCTGCCGAAGGCACGCTGTTCACCTTCGGTCCCGACCCGCGCAACAAGACGACCGCGAAGGCGATCGTCGAGAAGTTCAAGGCCAAGAACATCGATCCCGAAGGCTACACCCTCTACACCTACGCCACGATGCAGGTCTGGTCGCAGGCGGTGGCGAAGGCGAAGACCACCGATCCGAAGAAGGTGATGGAGACCATCAAGGCCGGTGAATGGGATACGGTGCTCGGCAAGCTCGGCTTCGACGCCAAGGGCGACATCAAGGTGATCGACTACGTCGTCTACAAGTGGGACGCCAAGGGCAACTACACCGAGATCAATCCGAAGGGCTCCTGATCCCCTTCCCCGCTCTGAGTTCAAACGCCCCGGCTTGCCGGGGCGTTTTTATTTCGGCTTTAGCGACGCAAGCAAAGGTCCGTCGGACCGGCGGGCACGTCGACATTCGCCGGCTCTGCCTCACTGGCGGCCGACAGTCCCGCTTTCTGCCCGTGCAATCTGCGGCGGCGTCCAGGTTCGATCGAGAACTTCACCTTTCGGCGCGTAGAGGCGCAGCATCAGCGTGAAGGGAGCCTTGGCAACCGGCAGCCAATTCGCTTCCTTGGCTGAACCGGGAGAGTCAGCCTGTATGTAAAGGTCCAGCGATCCGTCGGCGCTGGCAACCAGATTGCTGCGGTCGCCGATAGCCTGACGGTTCAGGGCGTTCGGAATGAAATGCCCCTCACGGTCATAGGCGGTCAGCGACCAGAAGCCTTCGACGGGAGGGAATTTACCCTTGTCGAAATGCAGGACATATTTGTAGCTGCCGTCGAGAGGCTGCCCGTCGGCATCGGTCGAAAGAGATGGATATACCGCATCTTGCGGCAGGTTCATGCCAAGCCCGTATGACGCGACCGCGGCGCGGTACGGGTAGTCCACCCCAAAATCCGCGCTACGGACATTGTAAACCCAACCCTTGCCGCCCGCGCCTGCAGCCTGCTTGCCGAGCTTGTCGACCAAAGCCTTTCCATCGGAGGTCGCACGCTCGAACGCCTGCTTGACCGCAGGCGGCGCGGCGTCGAGATTGAAACTCTCCCCCGCCTTGAAGCCCACCCGCTCCAGACGATGGATCATTGGATAGTCAAACGCGTTCGGCGGATTATCCTTCAGCAACTCGGCGAAGCGACCGAAGAACGCGGGCGCGTCCATATTCTCAACCTGTTTCGGCGGCGGCGTTTTCATGTCGATGGCCGGGTCGACCGTGCCCTTTGGCGGCACGTAGTTGCCTTTGCCCCATGCTGAGAGCGGTGTGAGTCTATAGCCAGCCTGTATCTTGTGGACGTTGTCGTAGTCGGCAGCACCATTGGTTTGCGTACGCCCGCCGATGGCCACGAAGCGGGTTGGACTGCGGATGAGTTCAAGTCCGCTCGGAGCAGTGCCCTGCCAGCGCGGGCCTGCAATAAGGAAATCGCGAGCCGTGTTGCGACCCGTCGTGCGCGTGCCCGGTGCGGCGAACACGTCGGTCCACAAGCTCAACATCGGCAACATGAAATAGCGGTCGGTGGCCGGCACAGAAAGGACGATCGGCTCGCGACCTAAATCGAGGCTGGCGACTGAATATAGCGTGTCGGCGTTCGGGCGGACGACTGCCTTGAAGTCTGCCGGCGGAAATGCCTTGGCGTGACCGAACTGATTGAACGGAGCCTGCGCCGGAATTCCGGTCGGCTCAGCGTAATTGGCCGCCTGAATCGTCGTCACATATTCGACCATCATTGGATACGCGTAGACATACGCATCCTTGGCGATCTCATACGCTTGCTGTTCGGAGATTTGCTGCGCCGGAGCTTGGGAAATCAGGGTGAATGCCAACGCGGCTGATCCGGCAACTGTTCGGAGCATGGATTTCCTCCTCTATTGCGACCCGAGGACGGCGTGCTGCGATTGCGCTTGGACTATTGATCAACGTGTCAACCTGTCAGGGGCGGTATTTGGTTCTTGTCTTTGCATCGCAGGTTGCAGCGCCAGTGTATCCCCCATCTGAGGAAAAGCGGACAGGGAAAGTCCGTTTCGGGGTCATCAAAGGCATGCCCGGTCCAGCCCTTCGGGCTTTCGTCAGTCCAAACCCCGGACATTGGCTGGCGCGACCACTGGATTACTTTTCAATCGGGCTCTGGGGGCATGTGCCCCGGTTCCAGATAATTTCCCGGTCATTGGAACCTTTGGGTTCCCGGCGCATTGGAAACCCGGGCTGAGTTCCATGTCATTGATTTCACGACCTTAACCGTTGTTCCAACTTGATCTGCCGCCGGGGCAGCGGTTCTATTTGTGGAGTTGCGTCTCAGCCAATGAGATTCGCGCGAACTGGCCGAGGAAACACATGAGTGATCTTTCCCCTGAAGCATCACCCTCCGCCCGCCGGGTCGCCAAACCCAAGCCTCCAAACACCAACGGCGCCACCGATCCGCTACAGGATTTCTTGCATGCCTTGCAGGCGATGCGCGCCGGCGATTTCTCGGTCCGGATGACCGGCGACCACATCGGCATCGAGGGCAAGATTGCCGACACCTTCAACGAGATCGTCGCTGCCAACCAGCGCATGGCGCAACAGCTGGAGCGCGTCGGCCAGGTGGTGGGGCGCGAAGGCAAGACCCGCCAGCGCGTCAAGTTCGACCTTGCCAGCGGCTCATGGGCGGACATGGAAGGCTCCGTCAACACGCTGATCGACGACCTGCTGTGGCCAACCCGCGAAGTGACACGCGCAGTTGCCGCGGTGGCCCAAGGCGACCTGTTGCAGACCGTGCAGCTCGATGTCGAGGGCCGCCCACTTGGCGGCGAATTCTTGCAGTCGGCCAACATCGTCAACACGATGATCAAGCAGCTCGGCGTGTTCACCTCAGAAGTCACGCGCGTGGCGCGCGAGGTCGGCACCGAGGGCAAGCTCGGCGGCCAGGCCCAGGTGCCGGAAGTGACCGGTGTCTGGAAGGACCTGACCGAGAGCGTCAACTCGATGGCCAACAACTTGACCGGCCAGGTCCGCAACATCGCCGAGGTCACCATCGCGGTGGCCAATGGCGACCTGTCGAAGAAGATTACGGTCGACGTCCGCGGCGAAATCCTGCAGCTCAAGGAAGCCATCAACACGATGGTGGACCAGCTGCGCTCCTTCGCCTCCGAAGTCACTCGTGTGGCGCGCGAAGTCGGCACCGACGGCAAGCTCGGCGGCCAGGCCATCGTGCCCGGCGTCGCCGGCACCTGGAAGGACCTGACCGACTCCGTCAACGCGATGTGCGGCAACCTCACCGCCCAGGTCCGCAACATCGCCAACGTCACCACCGCGGTCGCCCGTGGTGACCTCTCGCGCAAGATCACGGTGGACGTCCGCGGCGAAATTTTGGAGCTGAAGGACACCATCAACACGATGGTCGACCAGCTCAACTCGTTCGCCTCGGAAGTGACCCGCGTCGCCCGCGAGGTCGGCACCGAAGGCAAGCTCGGCGGTCAGGCGCAGGTGCCCGGCGTCGCCGGCACCTGGAAGGACCTCACCGACAACGTCAACTTCATGGCCTCCAACCTGACGGCGCAGGTCCGCAACATCGCCGACGTCGCCACCGCCATTGCCGGCGGCGACCTCTCCAAGAAGATCACAGTGAACGTTTCGGGCGAGATCCTTCAGTTGAAGGAAACGCTGAACACGATGGTCGACCAGCTCAACGCCTTTGCCGGCGAAGTCACGCGCGTCGCGCGCGAAGTCGGCACCGAGGGACGGCTCGGCGGCCAGGCCAACGTGCTCGGCGTCGCCGGCACCTGGAAGGACCTCACCGAGAGCGTCAACTCGATGGCCTCCAACCTGACGGCGCAGGTCCGCAACATCGCCGAGGTGACGACCGCGGTCGCCAACGGCGACCTGTCGAAGAAGATCACGGTGGACGTGCGCGGCGAAATCCTGGAGCTGAAGGACACCATCAATACGATGGTGGACCAGCTCAACGCCTTCGCCGGCGAAGTGACGCGCGTCGCGCGCGAAGTCGGCACCGAAGGCAAGCTCGGCGGCCAGGCCAACGTGCGCGGCGTCGCCGGCACCTGGAAGGACCTCACCGACAACGTCAACTCGATGGCCGGTAACCTCACCGCGCAGGTCCGCAACATCGCCGACGTCGCGACCGCCGTGGCCAAGGGCGACCTGTCGAAGAAGATCACGGTGAACGTCTCTGGCGAAATCCTTCAGCTGAAGGAGACGCTGAACACGATGGTCGACCAGCTCAATGCCTTTGCCGGCGAAGTCACACGCGTCGCCCGCGAGGTCGGCACCGACGGCAAGCTCGGCGGCCAGGCCGAAGTGCCCGGCGTCGCCGGCACCTGGAAGGATTTGACGGACTCGGTGAACTCGATGGCGGGCAACCTCACCGCCCAGGTCCGCAACATCGCGGAAGTCGCGACCGCGATTGCCGGCGGCGACCTCTCGCGAAAAATCACGGTCGACGTGCGCGGCGAGATCCTGCAGCTCAAGGAAACGCTGAACACGATGGTCGACCAGCTCAACCGCTTCGCGGGCGAAGTGACCCGCGTGGCGCGCGAGGTCGGCACCGAGGGGCGGTTGGGCGGTCAGGCCAACGTGCCCGGCGTCGCCGGCACCTGGAAGGACCTCACCGACAACGTCAACTCGATGGCCGGCAATCTGACCGGCCAGGTCCGCAACATCGCCGAAGTGACGACGGCGGTGGCGAAGGGCGACCTGTCGAAAAAGATCACGGTCGACGTCAAGGGCGAGATTCTCGAGCTGAAGAACACCGTCAACACGATGGTGGACCAGCTCAACGCGTTCGCTTCCGAAGTCACCCGCGTGGCGCGCGAGGTCGGCACTGAAGGCAAGCTCGGCGGCCAGGCCCAGGTGCCTGAAGTCGCCGGCACCTGGAAAGACCTCACCGACAACGTCAACTTCATGGCGTCGAATCTGACCGCGCAGGTCCGCAACATCGCGGAGGTCGCGACCGCGATCGCCGGCGGCGACCTCTCGAAGAAGATCACGGTGGACGTGCGCGGCGAAATCCTGCTGCTCAAGGACACCCTGAACACGATGGTCGAGCAGCTACGCTCCTTTGCCGCCGAAGTGACGCGCGTCGCGCGCGAGGTCGGCACCGAGGGACGGCTCGGCGGCCAGGCCGTGGTGCCCGGCGTCGGCGGCACCTGGAAGGATTTGACCGACAACGTCAACCTCTTGGCCGCCAACTTGACCACGCAGGTCCGCAACATCGCCGAAGTCACGACCGCCGTGGCGCGCGGCGACCTGTCGCGCAAGATCACCGTGGACGTGAAGGGCGAAATCCTCGAACTGAAGAACACCATCAACACGATGGTCGACCAGCTCAACGCGTTTGCCGGCGAAGTGACGCGCGTGGCGCGCGAGGTCGGCACCGAGGGCAAGCTCGGCGGTCAGGCGCAAGTGCCCGGCGTCGCCGGCACCTGGAAGGACCTCACCGACACCGTCAACTTCATGGCGGCCAACCTGACCGAACAGGTCCGCGGCATCGTCAAGGTCGTGACCGCAGTCGCCAACGGCGATCTGAAACAGAACCTGACGGTGAAATCGAAGGGCGAAGTCGCCGCGCTGGCCGACACCATCAACAACATGACCGAGACGCTGGCGACCTTCGCCGATCAGGTGACCAGCGTGGCGCGCGAAGTCGGCGTCGAGGGACGGCTCGGCGGCCAGGCCAACGTGCCTGGTGCTGCCGGCACCTGGAAGGACCTCACCGGCAACGTCAACCTGCTCGCCGCCAACCTGACTTCCCAGGTTCGCTCGATCGCGGAAGTGGCGACCGCCGTGACCAAGGGCGACCTGACCCGCTCGATCCAGGTCGACGCCCGCGGCGAAGTCGCCGAACTCAAGGACAACATCAACACGATGATCGGCAATCTGCGTCTGACGACGCAGGTCAACACCGAGCAGGACTGGCTGAAGACCAACCTCGCCCGCTTCACCAACATGCTGCAGGGGCAGCGCGAGCTGTCCACCGTGGGCCGGCTGCTGCTGACCGAACTGGCCCCGCTGGTCAACGCGCATATGGGCGTAATCTACCAGGTCGAAAGCGCCGACTATCCGCAATTGCACCTGCTCTCCTCTTACGCCGGCGACAGCGCCATTCCGCATCCAATCGTCGTGGAGTTCGGCGAAGGCCTGATCGGCCAGTGCGCCCTGGACAAGCGGCAGCGGCTGATAGCCGACATCCCCCACGATACGGCGCCGGTCAATTCGGCGCTACTGCGCGTGATCCCCCGGAACATCGTCGTGCTTCCCGTATTGTTCGAGAACCAGGTGAAAGCCGTGATCGAGCTTTCCTCGATTTCCTCGTTCACGACCTCACAGATGACCTTCCTCGAACAGCTCACCGACTCTATCGGCATCGTGCTCAACTCCATCGAGGCCACGATGCAGACCGAGGGCCTGCTGAAGCAATCCCAGCAGCTCGCCGGCGAATTGCAGACGCAGCAGAAGGAATTGCAGCAGACCAACGACCAGCTCGAGCAGAAGGCGCAGCAGCTCGCCGAACGCAACGTCGAGGTGGAAAGGAAGAACCAGGAAATCGAACAGGCGCGGCGCGCGCTCGAGGAAAAGGCGACGGAGCTTGCGCTGACCTCGAAGTACAAGTCCGAATTCCTCGCCAACATGTCGCACGAACTGCGCACGCCGCTCAACAGCATCCTGATCCTCGGCCAGCAGCTCACCGAAAACCCCGACGGCAATCTGTCGGCCAAGCAGGTCGAGTTCGCCCGCACCATCCACGGCGCCGGCACCGACCTTCTCAATTTGATCAGCGACATCCTCGACCTCTCGAAGATCGAATCCGGCACGGTGACGGTCGATGCCGAGGAGATACTGACCTCCAATCTGCTCGAGACCGTCGGACGGCCGTTCAGGCACGAGGCTGAAAATCGCCGCCTGTCGTTCAATATCTCGGTCGACGAGAATCTGAGCCGCAGCATGGTGACCGACTCCAAGCGCCTGCAGCAGGTTCTGAAGAATCTGCTGTCGAACGCGTTCAAGTTCACCGCCGAGGGCGGCGTGGAGCTGAAGGTATCGGCCGCCGTCGGCGGCTGGAGCGCCGAGCATCCGATCCTCAATCATGCGCCCGCCGTCGTTGCCTTCGAGGTGACGGACACCGGCATCGGCATTCCCCTGGAGAAGCAGAAGCTGATCTTCGAGGCGTTCCAGCAGGCGGACGCCGGCACCAGCCGCAAATACGGCGGCACCGGCCTCGGCCTTGCCATCAGCCGCGAGCTCGCAAGCCTGCTCGGCGGCGAAATCCATCTGCGCAGCGCGCCCGGCAAGGGCTCTACCTTCGTGCTGTATCTGCCGCTGAAATATTCCGGCCCCACGATCGCGGCGCGCACCCCTGCCCCCTCGTCGTTCACGCCCGCACCGGCGCTGCAGGTCGCTTCGACGCAGGAGCGCGCCATCGAGCAGTTACCCGACGATCGCCTCAATCTCGAGCCGGGAGATACCATCCTGCTGATTGTCGAGGACGATCCGCATTATGCGCGGGTGCTGATCGATCTCGCCCGCGACAAGAACTTCAAGGTGCTGGTCGCCAGCCGAGGCGCCGAGGCGCTCGAACTCGCCAAGCAGTTCCAGCCGGCCGCGGTTTCGCTCGACGTCTTCCTGCCGGACATGCTGGGCTGGACCGTGCTGAGCCAGCTCAAGCACAACCCGCTGACGCGGCATATTCCGGTACAGATCATCACGCTCGACGAAGATCGCCAGCACGCGCTGGCGCGCGGCGCGTTCTCCTTCGTCAACAAGCCGACGACGACGGAAGGCGTCAGCGCGGCGCTGTCGCAGATCAAGGAGTACGCCAAACCCCGTCGCAAGCGCCTTCTGATCGTGGAAGACAATGCCGCCGAGCAGATGAGCATCACCGAACTGCTCGGGCATGACGACATTGAGATCCTTACCGCCGATACCGGCGCCGATGCGCTGTCGACGTTGCGGAACCAACCCTGCGACTGCGTCGTTCTGGATCTGCGATTGCCGGACATGAGCGGCTTCGAGGTACTTGACCGTCTCCGCAACGACGAAACGCTGTCGAACGTGCCGGTCGTGGTGTTCACCGGGCGGGAACTTTCGGCCGAGGAAGACGCGGAACTTCACACCATGGCGCGAAGCATCGTGGTGAAAGGCGTCGAGTCGCCGGAACGCCTGCTCGACGAAACGTCGCTGTTTTTGCACCGTGTGATCACGGAATTGCCCGTCGAAAAGCAGAGGATGCTGGAGAAGCTCAACAGTTCCGATGAGGACCTGGTTGGCAAGACCGCGTTGCTGGTCGACGACGACGCCCGCAACATCTTTGCCCTTTCCAGCGTGCTGGAACGCCGCGGTATGAAGGTGTTAACCGCAACCACCGGCCATGAGGCGATTGCTCTGGTCGAATCGAACCCCAACATCGCGATCGTGTTGATGGATATCATGATGCCGCAAATGGACGGATATCAGACCATTGGCGTCATCAGGCAAAACCCGTCCTTCGGACGCCTGCCGATTATCGCACTGACCGCCAAGGCCATGAAAGGCGACCGCGAGAAATGTCTCGAAGCCGGCGCTTCGGACTATCTCGCCAAACCCGTCAATACTGAGCAGTTGCTGCTCGCCATCCGAATGTGGTTACACCGCTGATCGGCGTAAACAGATGATGGATCAAGAAAAGGTAAACATTCTTCTGGTTGACGATCAGCCGGCGAAGCTGCTCGCCTATGAAGTCATCCTGAAGGAACTGGGCGAGAACCTGGTCAAGGCCTCGTCCGGCCGCGAAGCGCTCGAGTTCCTGCTGAAGAACGACGTTGCCATCATCCTGGTCGACGTCTGCATGCCGGAGCTCGACGGCTTCGAGCTCGCCGCCATGATCCGCGAGCATCCGCGCTTCCAGAAGACGGCGATGATCTTCATCTCCGCAATCCAGGTCAGCGATTTCGACCGGCTGCGCGGCTATGAGATGGGCGCGGTCGATTATGTTCCGGTGCCTGTGGTGCCGGAAGTGCTGCGCGCGAAGATCAAGGTGTTCGCGGAACTCTATCGCAAGACGCGCCAGCTCGAGCGGCTCAACATCGAACTCGAAGACCGGGTTCGCGCCCGTACCGCCGAACTGGAGGAATCACATGCCCGCCTTCTGGAAAGCGAGCAGCGCCGCAGTCTGGCGATCGCCGCCGGCAAGATGGGCTCGTGGGATTGGGACTGGGTCAATGGCGACTTTATGTGGGACGAAGGCCAGTATCAGATCCTCGGCGTCGATCCCGGCAAGTTCGAACTGACGCCGGCCAATATCCAGGCGCTGTTCCATCCCGACGACATCAGTGAACTGCACGAGGCCTGGGCGAGCTTCGCCCGCGGCGCGAAATCCTACGAAGCGGAATTCCGCATCGTCCGGCCGAATGGCGAGATGCGCTGGTGCGCGGGAACGGCCGCGGCAAGCATCGACAAGGGCGGCCGCGTCATCCGCGTTTCCGGCGTCACTGTCGATATCACCGAGCGCAAACAGGCCGAAGAGCGGCAGAACCTTCTGGCGCGGGAGGTCGATCACCGCGCCAAGAACGCATTGGCACTCGCGCAATCCATCGTCCGGCTGACGCGCGGCGAGAACGTGAAGACCTACGTCCGTTCGGTGGAGGGGCGGATCAATGCGCTGGCGCGTGTGCACACCGTGCTCTCATTGTCGAGCTGGCAAGGCGCCGAGATCAGGAAACTGATCGCCGAGGAGTTGGCGCCCTATTCTACCGGCGAGCAGATCGACTTGTCAGGTCCGGAGGTCCAGTTCGAGCCGGCGACGGCGCAGACCGTCGCGCTGGTGCTGCACGAGCTCGTCACCAATTCCGCCAAGTACGGCGCACTATCCGCGTTGTCGGGCCGGCTGTCGGTGAACTGGGAGGACCAGGCAGGCGTCCTCAGGATCACATGGTCCGAGACCGGTGGACCGCCGGTCGTAAAGCCGGTGTCACGAGGGTTCGGAACCAGAAGCGTAATCGCCAGCATCGAGTCGCAACTCGGCGGCCAGGCCGAATTCGACTGGCGCCCCGAAGGCCTGCTGTGCCACCTCTCGGTGCCGTTGTCGCACCGGCAGTTTGCCGCCGGTCCGGTTGCCGCCGACGGCAACGGTCTGCGGCGCGCCGAGCGATAAGCGGCGGACCAGCGGCCATGCAGAATCTGTTGTCATACGCCGGACGGCTAGAGCATGACCCGGAAAAGTGGGTACCGGTTTTCCCTCGCGACAAACGCGGAACGCGTTTGCGCGGAGACCATGCTCAAATCAAAGAGATAGAGCGGGATGACGATTCGAAGAAAAGTCATCACGCTCTAGAGCGCGGCTCCTGCGACCGCACCGCCCCGTTGGCCAACCGATCCCATCGACGTTTCGATCGCGCGGATCAAATCCGGCGGACGAAACGGCTTCTGCAGACAGACGATGTCGGAGAGTTCAGGCGTTCCGGACAGAAAATCCAGCGCGGTCATTCCCGAAATCGCAATCACGGGCTGGCGTGGCACGCGGGCGCGCAGCTCTGCAATCAGATCGGAGCCGTTGGCGCCCTGCAGGAAGATATCGACGATCGCAAGGTCGAAGCTCGATTGCTCGAACAGCTTCAACGCGGATGCGGCGCTGTCTGCCTCGACGATTTCAAACTGATGGATGCGCAGCACGATGGAAATCATCGCACGAACGTCGGCCTGATCGTCAACAACAAGCACGCGGGGCATCGAGGCCTCCCGGATGGGTCGCGCGAACAGCCTACGATGAAATTCGCGGAATGCGGCGGTTCCGCAGGCATTATTCGGCTGGTCGGTAAAGAGGTGGTTACCTTCGGCCTCTGCTGTGCCCCAGATAATACCTTGGGTTGATTCCTGCCAAGGCGCCGCTGGCGTAACCTTGGATGGGCGATTCCCGCGGTATCAGCCGGGTGTTCGGCCGCATCGAATGGATTGTTTATGCGTATTTGAATCCTTTGTGATGGTGCGTTCGCTGCCACTTTTCCGGAGATGATGTTTGGGTGACGAGCGCAACATCTTTCTTTCCACCTTGCCGGCGACCCGCGGTGACCGCAGGGTGGCGCTTGTCGTGGTCGGCGTCTCGGCGGTGCTGTTCGCCATCGCGGTGCCGTTCGCCGGCGTGCCGCTTCCGCCGATGCCGGCATTCGTCGCGAGCTACCAGTCCGCGCTGGCCATCAACGATCTGATCACCGCCGTTCTGCTGTTTTCACAATTCGCAATCACCCGCTCGCGGGCGTTGCTGCTGCTCGCGAGCGGGTATTTGTTCACGGCGATGGCGGCCATCGTGCACGCCCTCACCTTTCCCGGCCTGTTCGCGCCAGGCGGGCTGCTCGGTGCGGGAACGCAGACCACAGTCTGGCTCTACATGGTCTGGCACGGCGTATTTCCGCTCCTGGTGCTCGGCTATGCGCTGCTGAAGGCGACCGACAACGACAAGGTGCGAGGCTCGGCCGGCACGGCCGTCGCTACCAGCATCGTTGCGGTCGGCGCCATGATGGCCGCGTTCACCTGGATCGTCACCGCCCAGCACGACCGCCTGCCGATCCTTCTGAGCGGCGGTCATTACACGCCGGTCATGCTTGGGGTGGTCTCCACCGTATGGTGCCTGAGCTTGATGGCATTGGCAGTGCTGTGGCTGCGCAGGCCGCATTTTGTGCTCGACATCTGGCTGATGGTCGTGATGAGCGCCTGGTTGTTCGACATCGCCCTGTCGGCGATCCTGAACGTGGCGCGCTTCGATGTCGGCTTCTATCTCGGCCGCATCTACGGCCTGTGCGCCGCGAGTTTCGTGCTCACCGTGTTGCTGATCGATAATGTCAGCCTGCAGGGCAAGCTGGCGCGCCTGCTTGGAACATCGCGCCGGGAGATCGTCTCGGAAAGGAATCTTCGGACCGAACGCGAGCGCCTGTTCAGCGCAGTCGTGGAATCGTCCAACGATGCCATCATCACCAAACTGCTCGATGGAACCATTTCCGGCTGGAACGGCGCCGCGGAGCGCCTGTTCGGCCTCACGGCGGCGGAAGCCGTCGGCAAGAGCATCAATGTCATCGTGCCGCCGGACCGGCACGCGGAGATCGGCGATATCCTGGAGCGGGTCGGCCGCGGCGAGCGGATCGAGCAATATGAGACCTCGCGCGTCCGCAAGGATGGACGCACCGTCGACGTTTCGCTCAGCATCGCTCCGATCAGGTCGGCTTCCGGCGAGATCATCGGCGCTTCCAAGATTGCGCGCGACATTACCGAAAGCAGGCGAACCGAGCAGGCGCTCAGCCAGGAGATGGAAGAGCGGCGACGCATATTTGAATCCTCGAACGACCTGATCCTGGTGAGCGATTCCATGGGGAATTTGATCCAGGTCAGCCCGAGCGTCACCGACATCCTGGGATATCAGCCGTCCGAAATGGTCGGACACAACGCGATCAACTTCATCCACCCCGACGATCTCGAACACACCCGCAAGGAGATGCGGGCGGGCCGGCGAGGACGAAGCAAGCGCAATTTCGAGACGCGCTATGTCAGCAAGGACGGCAAGCCCGTCACGCTGAACTGGACCGGAAATTGGTCGGAGCCGGTGCGGCGGCACTTCTTCATCGGCCGGGACCTGACGGAAAAGCAGGCCGCCGAAGCCCAGTTGCGGCACGCGCAGAAGATGGATGCGGTCGGCCAGCTCACGGGCGGCGTCGCGCATGACTTCAACAACATCCTCACCGTGATCACCGGCACCATCGGCATTCTCGAGGAGGCCGTCGCCGATCAGCCGCAGCTCGCCGCCGTTGCCAAGCTGATCGACGAAGCCGCCGACCGCGGCGCCAATCTGACCAAGCACCTGCTCGCCTTCGCCCGCAAGCAGCCGCTGCAGCCGCTCGAGATCGACGTCAACGCGCTGGTGCTGGAGGCGGCGAAGCTTTTGCACCCCACGCTCGGCGAACACATCGAGATCACGCCATTGCTGGCCGAGGATGCCTGGACCGCGCTGGCCGATCCGAACCAGCTCACCACAGCCGTCCTTAACCTCGCCATCAACGCGCGCGATGCCATGCCCAATGGCGGCAAGCTCGCGTTCGAGACCAGCAACGTCTTCCTCGACGAAAACTACGCCGGCATGCACGACGAGGTCGCGCCCGGCCACTACGTGATGATCGCGGTCAGCGATACCGGCTCGGGCATCCCGCCCGCCCTGCTCGAACGGGTATTCGAGCCCTTCTTCACGACCAAGGAAGTCGGCAGGGGCACCGGCCTCGGCCTCAGCATGGTGTTCGGCTTCGTCAAGCAGTCGGGCGGACACGTCAAGATCTACAGCGAGGAAGGCCACGGCACCTCCGTCAAGATCTACCTGCCGCGGGCAACGGGATTGCAGCAGACCGCAGCGGAAGCGCTGGTCGCGGCCAATATCGAGGGCGGCAACGAAACGGTCCTGGTCGTCGAGGATGACGCGCTGGTGCGGCGCTACGTGATGACCCAGATCGAGAGCCTGGGTTACACCACGCTGGAGGCCGCCAACGCGTCCGATGCCTTGCGCGTCATCGACGACGTCCCCGCCATCGACCTGCTGTTCACTGACGTGATCATGCCCGGCACCATGAACGGCCGCCAGCTCGTCGACGAGGCGCTGAAACGGCGGCCGGGCCTCAAGACGTTGTACACGTCGGGCTATACCGAGAACGCCATCGTCCATCATGGCCGGCTGGATTCCGGCGTCCTGCTGCTGGCAAAGCCCTATCGCAAGTCAGAGCTCGCAAAGATGATCCGGCTGGCGCTTGCCAGTTGAGCAAGCCCTGAGGCTGATATATCCGTGGAGGGCACACGCCCACGCGGGTGCAGCCTCAGGGACCACGTTTTGAAAAATCTCCTCACCGATGTTTCCGGCGTCCGCGTCGGCCACGCCCATGACACCAGCGTTGCCTCCGGCGTCACCGCGATCCTTTTCGATTCTCCCGCCGTCGCCTCGATCGACGTACGCGGCGGCGGCCCCGGTACCCGTGAGGACGCCCTGCTCAAGCCCGAAAGCACCCTCGAGGCGATCGACGGCATCGCCCTTTCCGGCGGCTCGGCGCTGGGACTGGATGCGGCCGGCGGCGTACAGGCGTGGCTTGCGGAACAGGGACGCGGCTTTCGGGTGCGCGGCGCGGTGATCCCGATCGTGCCGGGCGCGATCTGCTTCGACCTGCTCAACGGCGGCAACAAGGCATGGGGACGCTTTCCGCCCTATCGCGATCTCGCCTATGCGGCGGCGAATATAGCGGGCGCCGATTTCGCGCTTGGCAGCGTCGGCGCGGGCCTCGGCGCGACGACCGCGACTTTCAAGGGCGGACTCGGCTCCGCTTCCGCGCAGACCGAAGGCGGCGTCACCGTCGGTGCGCTCGCGGTGGTCAATGCCGTCGGCAGCGTGACCGTCGGTGACGGCCCTTGGTTCTGGGCGGCACCGTTCGAGCAGGACAACGAGTTTGGCGGGCGCGGACTGCCGCCTGCGTTCACGCCGGATATGCTGCGGGCGCGTCTGAAGGGCGGACCGGCGGTAACGCCTGCGGAGAACACCACGCTGGTGGTCGTGGTCACGGACGCGGTGCTGACAAAGGCGCAGGCCAAACGGCTGGCGATGATCGCGCACACCGGCATGGCGCGCGCGATCTATCCCGTCCATGCAACGACTGACGGTGACGTGGTGTTTGCCGCCGCGACCGGCAAGAAGCCGGTCGATCCGCTGTTCGGCGTCACCGAGCTCGGCATGGTGGCTGCCAACACGGTCGCGCGCGCGATTGCGCGCGGCGTCCATGCTGCGACCGCGCTACCCTTTCTGGGTGCGCTACCGGCGTGGGGCGATCGATTCGGTTAGGTCGCAATCCGAAGAGATCTCGCCGGGTCTCTTGATCAGGCGCTCATCGAAACCGATGCAGTGGTCGAGGACGAGATCGCCTGGGCCTGGCGTTGGATCATCTGCTCGATGAAATTGTAGGACGACGTTGCGGCGCTGGATGAACTGCCTGATACGGGCGACGTCATCGTCACCTTCGAACCATCCGCATAGGTCAGCGACGTCGTCACCGAACCGTCGCTGTTGGTGACGGTCGTGGTGGAGGCACCCTGCAAGGCCTGCGAGAATGGATCGGAGCCTGATCCGCCGCTGCCGCCGGCTTCGTCAGGCTTGCGGTGTCCCTTGCCGGGCCGCAGCGCCGAGGCCAGTTCCTTCAGGCTGACCGAGCCGTCACCGTCCTTGTCGAGCTTACCGAACACGCTGTCGGCATTTGCGACATTGGTGCCGCCGGCGCCGAGCGCCTCCTCGAATTCTTCCTTGGTGATCTTGCCGTCACCGTCGCCGTCGATCTGCCCGAACAGATCCTTCAGCGCGCTGTGGCGGCTCTTGGAGGCCGTGGTCGATCCCGTCGAGGACTGGCTTTGTGCGTCAAGCAGCGCGCTCATGGTTTCCGGCGATATCGACGAAGCGCCGCTGCCGCCCGAGCCTGCCCCTGACGCGATCGAAGCCTGCGCGTTCGAGGTCAGCGAAGCGAACGGGTTTGCGGAGCTCTGACTGGCGCTGTTGGTCTGCGCAGACGATTTCGACGACGCTAGCGCCTTGAGGGCATCGATGGCCGATGACGCGGCGCCCAGAGCAAAGAACATGGCGGAACTCCAACATGCCGCACGGACAGCGGCTGAACGTGTTCCCCTTTCCTCAGCAAGCGCCGTGCCAGTGCGAAAAAGCCAATAAAATCGGGCTTTCCCGAATCCCTGCGATCCCGCGAACTCGGCAATAACTGCCAAGCCGCGGCAGATTTTTCCGCCCACAGGAGACGTTTCCGGCCGCATTGCCCCCGGCCCTTCTGCATGTTACGGGGGCCGTTCTGCTCCGAAGAGGTTTGGGAAGCGCACATGTCCCAGCAATTTGTGTCACGTCCCCTCGTCATCGCGCCGTCGATCCTGGCGGCGGATTTCGCCAAATTGGGTGAGGAAGTCCGCGCCGTCGACGCGGCGGGCGCCGACTGGATCCATCTCGACGTGATGGACGGACATTTCGTGCCGAACATTTCCTACGGCCCCGATGTCATCAAGGCGATGCGCCCGCACACCAAGAAGATCTTTGATGCGCATCTGATGATCTCGCCTTGCGACCCCTATCTCGAGGCGTTTGCAAAAGCGGGCTGCGATCACATCACCGTCCACGCCGAGGCCGGCCCGCATCTGCACCGCTCGCTTCAGGCGATCCGCGCGCTCGGCAAGAAGGCGGGCGTCTCGCTCAACCCGGGCACGCCGGCGAGCGCGATCGAATATGTCATCGACCTGATCGACCTCGTGCTGGTCATGTCGGTCAATCCCGGCTTCGGCGGCCAGGCCTTCATCAAGTCCGCGCTCGGCAAGGTCAGTGATATCAGGGCGATGACGGCGGGACGTCCGATCGACATCGAGGTCGATGGCGGCGTGGGCCCTGACGTCGCCGGCCAACTCGCCGCCGCCGGCGCCAACGCGCTGGTCGCGGGCTCGGCGGTATTCAAGGGCGGCACCGTGGACAGCTACAAGGCCAACATTTCCGCGATCCGCCACGCGGCGGCGCTGACCCGCGGCGAAGCGGTCTGACGCGGATCGCCCGTCCCTCGCGCGCCGAACCATTCCTTGTCCAGTCGCGACCAACCGGGCATGGACGAACTCCGCACCACGATATTTTCCTCGATATTTTCCCGTGCCTTACAGCGGTTATTGACCGAAGCAGTTCAACCCGGCGAGCGCGTGCTCTGGCGGGGCCAACCCGACGGCGTCGCCCGGATGATGATGTGGCGGTTTCTGTGGTGGATTGGACTTCCCTGGCTGCTTGTCACCGCTATCGCGATCTCCAGGGGCTGGGTCGGTCAATCGACGGTGCCGCTGTTGATGGTCGGCATCATGATGGTCGCCGCTCCCTTCGTGATGTGGCTGCACGACCTGCAGACGTTGTTCGCGATCACCAATCGGCGCGCGCTGATCGTGCGCACGGCCTGGGGCAAACCGACGGTGTCGGCGACGCACTTTGAAGACATGGACGGGACATTCGAGATAGCCGACATCGGCCGCGGCGCCGGCCATCTCAATTTCGCGTCCGGAAGATCGACCCGCTCTCCCGATACCGATTACACCGGCCGCTACGGGTTCCGCTGCGTTCGCAACCCCGCAGGTGTCGGCGACATTCTGGAGCGCGCGCGGCGTCGAACCGCATAATCGCCCCGGCAGGAAAGCCACAATCGCGTCCAGCAAGCCGTGGAACCCTAAAGTCCATGCTGCGGCCACAAAGCATCACGCATCTCGCCATAAAGGCAGATCAGCATCCCACCCTTCACGGATGGGACAAAAATATGATCAAGGCCTTCACCGCCGCCGCAATGCTTCTGGTCCTCGCGCCCTCTGCCGCGCTCGCGCAGCGCGCCGGCGATGCTGCGCTGGGCGCGGTCGCCGGCGCCGTCGTGCTTGGGCCGGTCGGGGCT
>NZ_LLXZ01000129.1 GCF_001440395.1 Bradyrhizobium jicamae
AACAGGCCGGACACATGACTTGCACCCGACCGCAAGCCGAACGTCAGATTCTTCTTCAATGCGGGCGTCGTCCACACATGACCCTAATGAGACATTCAACCGCGTGGACCCGCGAGCAGAAGGGATTAGGCTTTGGTTGAGTGCACCGGGAACAGAGGCCCGAGGTGGCGTTGAAACAGTTCTTCCCGATCAAAAGGGTTTCCTGATGATGACATCACGTGAAATTCGACTGAAGAACCGCCCCGTTGGGATGCCAATAGCCGATGATTTCGAGCTAGGTACCGTTGAACTGCCAAAGCCAGAGGCGGGTCAAGTTCAGGTTCGCAATGTATGGATGAGCGTTGATCCGTACATGCGGGGCCGAATGAACGATGCCCGGAGTTACGTTCCACCGTTCGCTCTTGGAGCGCCGATGCAGGGCGACGCTATTGGTGAAGTCGTATTGTCCAATGATCCTTCGTTTAAGCCTGGTGACCTTGTCCAGAGCATGTTCGGTTGGCGGGAAGCCTTCAATGCCTCGGCCAACAAAGTCCGGAAATTGGAGACTCACGGCTTACCGGCTGAAGCCTTCTTAGGTGTGGCCGGGGTGCCAGGCCTGACCGCGTATGTCGGTCTACTCCACATCGCTGGCCTCAGAGAGGGAGACGTCGTCTTTGTTTCAGGCGCCGCTGGTGCTGTTGGTTCGATGGTCTGCCAGATCGCCAAACTGAAAGGCCACAAGGTAATCGCATCCGCTGGAGGGACAGAGAAAGCTGCGTTTGTCAGAAACGAGCTTGGGGCCGACGAGACAATCGACTACAAAGCCGTTGCGGACCTGACCGGTGCGGTGGCTATGGCAGCCCCGGAAGGCATCGATGTCTATTTTGATAACGTTGGCGGTGACCATCTAGACGCGGCGCTCGCTAACGCAAAGACATTTGGCCGGTTTGCATTATGTGGCATGATTTCAGAGTATAACGTGGCTTCACCGCAGAACGGTCCGCGCAATTTGCTGATGGCTGTGACCAAAAGCTTGCGCCTTCAGGGCTTTGTCGTTTTGAATCATTTGAATCTGCAACCCGCCTTTGCAAAAGACTTGGCGACTTGGCATGCGGCAGGCAAGATCAAATGGCGCCAAACTGTTTTCCATGGGGTCGAACAGGCACCGAATGCTTTCCTTGGACTTTTCAAAGGAAAAAACATTGGAAAAATGCTGGTCAAGTTGAGTTGAAGTCAAACCCAAGCGCAGCGCATGGGCACTCGCTGATTTACTGAACGTAAGGACGATCGTCTCCTTTTGGCCCATCTCCGACATGACGAGCACGATGGGCGACGTCCGTTCTCGGAGGCATAGCGGAAGCGCCGAAGACGGTG
>NZ_LLXZ01000130.1:0-708 GCF_001440395.1 Bradyrhizobium jicamae
TGCCTGTGGATCATGCTTGGCGTGGTGCTCGCCGGCCGCGGAGCCCTCTTCAAAAGCGTGCAAATCGCGGAGCGCCTGCCCGTGATTGGAATCATCTCCCCGGGCCTCATGCTTGGCATGCTCCTTGGGGGCCCCGGGCCCGTTGTCAGAAGCATGCAGGGCCTTCTGCGATTGACCGTGATTTAAATCGTCTCCCGGGGCCTCATGCTTGGCATGCTCCTTGGGGGCCCCGGGGCCTTTGTCAGAAGCATGCAGGGCTTTCTGCGATTGACCGTGATTTAAATCGTCTCCCGGGGCTTCATGCCCGGCATGCTCCTTGGCGGCTCCGGAGCCGTTGTCGGAAGCACGTAAGTCCGGCTGCGATTGACCCTGACCGGGCCCGTTATCCCGGCCTGCCTGTGTTGTGTCACGCTGCGGCGGTTCGTTGGCGGCCGCCACGGTCCCGAAACCTCGGGGAATGGTGTTCCCTCGGTCGCTGCCGCTATCCTCCGCGTCGCCATTACCAACACGAAGCTCGCTGCCGTCTCTGGCGATCGTATCGCCTTGGGCGAACTCGAATGGGAACGCCCCATCGTACACTGCGGTAGCTGGGGAGGCTGTGCCGTCGAAATTTGCAACGCTGGGAGCTGCGAACGCTGCCAGTCCCTTGGCGTCGCTTGCGGTAGATGAAGTGAAGACATCAGCCAAGCCATCGCCAAAATCGAACGC
>NZ_LLXZ01000130.1:945-14801 GCF_001440395.1 Bradyrhizobium jicamae
AAGTGCCGGTGCCGCCGCGATCCTTGCTCGCGACTCTGGCCGGGTTGCCACCTGTAACTGTTTCTTTGCGGCTGATTTTGATGGTGACGACTTCCGCAGAGCCCTTTGCGGCCATGAGCGTGAAACTTTCGATCGCGGTGTCACTGGCGTCGACTGTATCCTCCAACGCAGCCAGGATCGCAGCTGCCACGATACTCATCGCCCCGCAACGGCGCGAGAGGGCAAGCGCAGAGAGCTCCGTCCGGCTGCTGATTCCGAGCTTCTGTCGCGCGTGATCGAGGTGAATCCTGACGATGTCCGGGGACACACCGAGCACCCGAGCAATCTCACTGTCTGACAAGCCTTCGGCGACGAGATCCATGATCGTCCGCTCGTTGACGGTCAGAACAGCCAGAACGTTATTGCCGAACGAGGCAGTTCCATTGGCTTGGTTCCCGACCCTCGCCCGGTCGGACCCCGGCTTTTCCAGCCTCAGGGACTGCACCAGCGCTTCCGGTTTCGCGCTCATCGAAATCGCGCCGCAAGCACCGGTCGCTATTGCCCTGGCAAGATCGCCGCAGGCGACAGTAGCAGTGAAGAACACCAGCCGGGAGGAAAGGCCTTCGTCGTCCATGACGGCGAGTATGTCGGAAGCGGTTACATCGGTGAACCCGTCCTCCAGTAGCACCACGTCGGGCGTCAATCTGCGAATGGATGCAAGGCAATTAGCTCCATCGAGACAGCACGCAACCACTTCGAAATCGGGCTGGGCTTCGAATAGCGATACAAAACCCTGCAGAACAATGGGACGTCGATCTGCTATCACCAGTCGAACTCGACGCATGGGCTTCTTCGTTCGGCCTCGCAACACAATGAGATGGCTCATCGTTCCGATGACTTAACTCCGTTCGACCGATCGCGTTCCTAATTCGTGGTAATAGAGCATGTGCAGGCACCTTTTTGGACGATGGGGGCGGATCGGCCCGTCTCGACAGCTCCATAGGATCCGCGCTCACTCGCCAGGTCCGCGCTTGGCTGCGCCGCGCTAGCGTTCGTTGGAGAAGTCCGGCCTAGGATGGCCGCACCAATCAGAGCCGCAAGGATTGCGCCAATGACTACAGCATCGCACGAACACGATAGTTCATGCTGCTATCCCATTTTTACGCGAAGCTATTCACATTTGTCCCTAGGAATCTTGCTGGCTGAGCTCCTCTAGGCGAACTTGCAGACGTGTCGAAATCGGTCCAAAATATTCGCAGGCTGGTTCCAAACACCGTGAAGCGCTGCCCTGCTGCCCAGATGGTCGTTGAGAACCCGACCATAAGTATCGCGCTCGCAGCCTGCATCCTCCATTCCGGCAAACTATTCATTAAGGTCTGCCAATCTGTGATATTCACCATGGACGCTGCCTGCGGCGTGGCCAGCCACCACTACAGCCGCCGTCGACATGACCATCAGAGTCAGCGTAGCAAAGATCCATCGGTAACGCAGGTCAATTGCCACTTGTTCCCGCCACGAGCCCCTTGGCTTCGACTAAAGCGGAAATAACCCGATGCCCTTTATCGCCGGTTGCAGCCGATTGCTGCGCAGGCGATTAAGGAAATTGGCATGTCAACGAAACCCCGACATCGCGCTGGTTCCGCGCTGGAAACTGCTCCGGGAAAAAGTGGCAACTTTCGATCGACGTCGGAATTGAGTCATTCTGGGATCGATCTGAGGGTTATTGCAATTAGCATGGCAAACTTCGAGAAAGCGGTGGTCTCCCTAGCCTCTCGAACGGCTCGACCGGATTGGACGCTGGTAGCACTGGCAAGCCTGTTCGCGGCTAGCATCGCCGCCTCGCTTCGCTATGCGTTCGGATAGAAGCCTCACCACCTTGTTCTAATTACTAACAATCTGTGAGTTACAGGTGTTTGGCGCGACACACATGTTTAGGAACGCCGTACTGGGTGTTGATTTATCCGCTGCATGCGTGACCCAATCAAAGAACCGAAGTACTGGCGAGATCGCGCAGAAGCGACGCGCGCGAAGGCGAAGAGATACTACGATGTCAGACAGGTTCGGCGAATGCTGCGCGTTGCTGAGGAATATGAGAAGATCGCTGATCGTGCTGAACAGGGGCAGCGCAGGGGCGAGCGAGATGCCGACTAGTTGTCGATTATTCTGACGCGCCCGGGTACAGCGGACTTCGCCGCTACGTGTCGTCAATATGCCCCGAGCCCAGTGCAGAGTTCTCGATCAGGCAACTAGTTGAGATAAAGCCAATGCAGAACCCTTCGCTCGATCCCGATGTCGCCGATACCGCGCCCTCCGATCCAGTATTGACCGTCTACGACGAAGAGCATGTCATCGCGTATCTGCGGCCGCTCGACGCGGATGCGAAAGGAGCTGACTGGCGCGAAGTTGCGCGAATAGTTCTCCATCTTGATCCGAGGGATGACGCTGATCGCGCGCGAAGGGCGTTCGACAGTCATTTATCGCGGGCAAAATGGATCGCAGAGCATGGTTACCGGGACCTGCTGCGTGGTGGTGCCCAACCTCTTTGGGGGCAGCCGAAAGCGCATCGATCCCAAAAGCAGTCGCCCCTCTCGCTAAAGGTCCGATCCGATCATGTTAGCAATACCTTCATTTCCGCCATTCATCAAATCGAGCAAGCTTTTATCGTTAGCCAATGGGAGATTCACCGATCATTCGCACGCATCACCCGGAACGATCTTGCTCGACTTGCGCAGATTGCTTTTTGATGATTTTTCCGATCTGTGCCGGCGACAGAAATACTCCCGTCGATAAGCGGACCGGCTAAGGTTGATCTGCTTGTGTCAAGGCGCTGCGCGTCATTACGTCCATGGAGACAAAAACGCTTGCAGCCGCTTCGTTAGTTTATCGCAATTCGCGGCCAATCTTCCGCATTAGTCACGGGCCGGCTCAAGTTTTGTGTTTGCGCGCGAAGTAGCCGACGTTATAGGGCTCGTCCGATTTGCGCCGCATGTCGCTGTGCTGTTTCGTCTGGCCATACTAACCGCTGGGATGCCGTGCGCGCTGAAGCTAAACGGCAACCAGCAAGCGCAGCGTGGCATCGTATCGAATACTTTGCTCGCCAACGAGCGCCATTGCATCGACCCTGGCACCAGTATCGTTGTAGGTGCCAAGAAATCCGATATGTTGGACCTTGGCCGCCATCGGTCGCGTGGTCGGGGTATGTTCTTGACTGGTTATTCTACCCTGCCAGTTTCCAGAAGAGCACTCATAGCTCCCTGTGTAATAGACGTAGGCGTCGCCGCCATACAACTGGCCGTCGCGCAGCATCAGGATTCCGCCCACTTCACCCTCCGCACCGTCGCGGGAAGTGGCATTCAACGAATAAAGCCCGTTCTTAATCATGATTGCTTCCGCGCGGCCACTGAAAATCGTAGCCGACATCCGCAGATTGTCACTGAAGGCCGCTCGCCATCAAGCCCCGAACGAAGTCGCACGGTGTCGCTCGTATCAGAAAAAACCCTCGATGTGGTCGCTGATCCCGATCTGACACCGTAAAAGTACGGGAATACTGTAATCGCATCATCGCGCCGCCTGAGAAAACAACTCGAACAAGGCGTGCCCACGACAGGCGCTTAGGGCGACCAAATCGCTTCCGCCATCGTGCCCGTGTTCGCCCGCTACGAGACGCGAACGCCATTGGGGCTCGCGACCATTCCTTTGATGTGGATCAAGGTCTGGAAACATAATTCCGAACCCCATCGGGCGGCGAACAACCGCCGAACCTTTGGAGGGCTGAAAATGATCAGATTGATTGTCGCCGAGCGACAGGAATTGCCACAACCGCGGCGCACGCGCTGCAAGGCGCGCCAAACCCTCACCTTAAACCGGGCCGACAAAAGGAAACGTCCTAGCGGCATCATGCTGTCGGTTACGAATTAGCCATGCCGTTTCTCGTGAAGGCTCGCAGGGACGATCAGTTCTTCACGGCCACCCTCGCAACAGCGAAGGAAGCGTTCGAACGCGCCGTCGAGTGGCAGGTCGTTGGGAGGGTCACGGACATCTCGATCAACGACGGCGACAAAACTTTTTCGATCAGTGAGTTTTCGCTAGTTATGGCTCTCGCGGAGATCGAGAATACGGTCGTTGCCGACGCGACGAAGTATTGAGTGCGTACGACGCCGCAAACAGGAGGCCGGTGCGAGGCCGACGGTTATGGCTGGCTACGCGCTAATGATGAGCCCACGCCCTGGTCTGGCATCGATCGCTAGTTGGGCGATCCGAACACCACGTACAGCACAAGCACGACTACCGCTGCTGCGGTGATGACTTCCTGGACGATCGCAAAGCGAGATCGCTGCATGCCGGAAGCGGACTTTCCCATCCGTAAGCGAGAAAGCGACTTGATGAAACGGCTCTGGCGCGGGGCTGGGGGCTTAAGTGCGCCAGAGCCGTCCTTAGCGTGCGCTCTTTCGAGCGCCGAATCATCATGCCGGGATAAAGTGGCAAAACCGTGTGATCGACCAAAGTTCAATGATCGCCATACTGCGAAGCCATCCCCTATATCGCGAGTTTTAAAACAAAGGCTATAAACCTCCGTTCCTAAACCGCTTCATCGTTTGCTATAGCTCGGTCTAGCGGCGCAGTACCGGATGATGCTGCTCCATTCCGTTAGAGGAAGGGGAGCGCTACCGAGCGTTCTTATCACCGATAGCTACCGAAGGCCGCGCGCTGATGGACGAAGTGCCTTCAACTCTTCTCTGAACGTTACACAGTATTTCAGTCGCTCAGCTTCTGTTGTGTCCGCGTCGAAGAAGGTGCGGGAAAAGTCGGCGAGCAGCCTCAATTAGCGCCTTGGCGGCGCCGGCTCCCTGATTAGGGACCACTCGCACGTCAAAGCCGACCTCGCGGATTGCGCTTTCGAGGACGTCGCTAGTACCTTGTAGCCATGTGCCATCATGCGGAAGGATTACCCAAGCTTTGCCCCGGCCGCCGAGCGGTACCCGGGAGGCCGCCTCCGACACCCGAACGAACCCGGCCGCACTGGCCTCCGCGTCGCATAGCAGTCTCGCCGACCCAATTACCCTTTCGGCCACACCCGAAAGGGCTTGGCACAAAGAGTAGTATATTCGCCGCAGCGACCGTGCTTTCGTTCCCATACGAATCAGGGAGTCGCCCAATGGTGGTTCCGAAGCAAGCAGATGTCGGTCGCTCGGTTATGTATCAGCCGATTGGGTGTCCTCCCGTCGGTGGGGTGATTACCGGCATAACCGAACGCCGAGTGTTCGTGCAACTGGGCGAACGTTCCTACAACCTGGCGGTCAGTCCGGCCGATCTCCAATTTTTGGAGCCGTCCACGCAAGCGGACCGAGAATCCATCGGCTCCGCTCAGTGATCGGTCTGCCTGCGCGGCTCCTACTGCGCGAAGGTCGGTTTGACGCGTACAGAACGGGCGGCGCTACAGTTCCCGCGCCGCCATCGAACCTGACCCGAAAAAAATTCCCGCAACTGCGGCTATTCGCATGCGCCGCCGCTCGCGATCCGGGAGGCCCAAGCTTTCAGACTCACCCCCTTAATTGATCGCGTTAGCCGTCCCGTGCGCCAAGGGCAATCAATCCATAACGTCGCTGCCGATTTGGCCGTATTGCCACATTGCCAATGCCAGACCGGCCGCACATAGAAGCCAGAACACAACTTCCCAATTGATGGGCCATTTTTGCATTGAGCGCACCGGGCAAGCCTCATTTGTTTTGCCTGCCGCTTTGATTCAATCGTTGATCTCGATCAATCGCAAGCCAACTGCGCAAATCCAAGCGGTCTCACCGGTCTCTCGTTCTCTCGTGCCATCCCTGCTCCTGGTTGATGAAGCAGCTCTCTGCCCCCGGCTGGAGCCACTCTTTACTGAGGCAAGCACCCGTTAGGTCAGCCGAACTGCGTTTTCCGAATCAGGGAAGTGCTGTTTCCTCCTGACGGGAGCTCATGTGGGATTACCATGCCGTTCAACCGCATCAGCGGTCCTATCGAGGACCTGCATATATGGACCGCGACGAGCAACGGCTTCTCCTTCGTGATCAGCTTTGAAACTCGCAGCGGTCCCGGCCTCCGCGGACGCCCGGGCTATTTGGCCTCTTGGCGTCCGATCCATCAAAGCCGATGCGCCATAAAGATCGGCGGCTCACCCTTTACGACGCTTGCTGAGGTCGAGATGGCCTGCACCGACATGCTCGCGCACCTGATCCGCCCAGCGTGATGGGACAATGCATCGCCATTGAGCGCGACTGCATGGCTTTGTCGGTTTTTGTCGACGCCGCGCTGAGCGCGCTATAGAGCCGGTGCCCCGCGCATGATTCACCACCGACGCACTGAACGGAAAACCCTGCGGTTCATCGACGCGCGACAGCGACAGGACATGGCGCACCAACAAAAGCCCCGAACGACGCCGGGCTTCAAGTTTGCTGGAGATCGCTTTTCGGTCAGTAGCGCGCGCCCACTGGCGCCCCCGTAACCGCCAAAGCGGTAGTTGATGCGCAAGGTGGGCATTAAGCGCGGCGCGGACTACCGGCCCCAGTTATGACAGCTGGCCGGGGCATTGGCCGCCGCCGGCAGCTTAAAAAGCGCATGGCCATTCCCAAGAGACGCCCATGGGATCGCATTTACCCCGCCATTATCGCCTCGGCGTTGCTGCTGCTCTGGGTGCGACCGCTCTATGCGTGACGAGGACCGCCGATCTTATGCCGCACGCGCGTACCCTCGATTTCTTGGGCGCACAATAGATAACGCATCGGCGGCCCCTCAGGCTTGTCGCCATCCTGGCGACCCGGAGGATGGTCAAGTCCACATGAGAGGTTCTGAAGGTCGCCGCCGGCGACCGGATAGTCCCCAAGTTCGATTCCGCCCGACTATGCTCGACCGCGCATGCGTGGGCAGAACCTGGTAGGCGAATATACACAGTCTCATGCGAGTGCATGCCCATTGCCAACGTCCTCGTTGGCGACCTCCTCCCCGGTGCCGGAGTGCACCTTTGCGGTTGTGATGCCGGGCTTCCGAGCGAGCGACTCGGCCTTCATCCGCGGACGCGTCAGGTGGCAGAGGCGGCACTCTCTTCACCCGCAAGCAACCCTTGTCTGCGGTATTCGGCGGATCCGCCGCTTACAATCGATTGGTAATGCGAGACGTAATCTGCGGCCATTCGCCCTGCAGTGAAGCGCTTCTCGAAGCCCTCACGCACGCGACCGCGATCCAGTTCGTCGAGCCGCTTCACGGCTTGAACGGCCTGCTCTTCGTCATCGACCACAAAACCGGTGACGCCTTCATCTATCACTTCGGGGACAGAGCCGGAGCGAAACGCGATGACGGGAGTGCCACAGGCCATCGCTTCGATCATGACTAGGCCAAACGGTTCGGGCCAATCGATGGGAAAGAGCAGCGCAGCGGCTCCCGCCAAAAACGGCTGCTTCGCCGCGTCATTCACTTCGCCGATGAGCCTGATCTGCGTGCCGTCGATTTGTGGTTCGAGCCGCTCCTTGAAATAACGCCTTTCGCTACGAGGCAGCTTGGCCGCGATGCGAAGCTGCATCCCGGCGGCGCGCGCGATGCGGATTGCGCTTTCAGGTCCTTTCTCTGCGTTGAGGCGGCCCAGGAAGGCAAGATAGGACCCTGCTCCGTACGAAGGGCGGAACAGGTCGGCGGGAAGACCATGATGGACGGTAGCGCGCCAATTCGCCCTGGCCAGAGGCAGGCGTTGATTGTCGGATATCGAGACGAAAGGGGCGTCGGAAAACTGACGGACCACATCGGCCAGCCCAGGCAGATCGAGCCGCCCGTGCATCGTTGTGAGGAAGGGCACGCCGAGGCGGCTGAGCAGCGGTAGATGCAGCCAATCGATGTGCGAGTGTACGACGTCGAAATCTTCGACCCGCTGCGCGATCGCCTCGAGCAGAGCGGTGCACGCGACTGCCGGATCGGCGGCGGGTCTGCCGAGGCGGAGTCCGCGAGGCCAGACTGGATGCAGCTCTCCGCGCGTGTGGGAGTCTCCACTGGCGAACAAGGTCACCTCGTGGCCCTGGCTAACGAGCTCGTCGACCAGCCAGGCGATCACCCTCTCTGTCCCGCCGTAAAGCTTAGGAGGAACGCTTTCGGCCAACGGCGCGATCTGGGCAATCCGCATGACAGCTGGTCCGAACCTTTGCTTCCTGGTGGTCCATGCGAGAACCAAGAAGACATACCGAGGGTTCCAACCTGGTTGCCGATCTTTCCCGGATTGAGGGCCAGACGGTGCCGCAAGCATTGGAGACCACCGAATGGTGCTGACAAGGAGGACAAGCAATTGCTCAACGACCCCGAGTGTCACCGTGCAACGCTTCCACGCGCTCCAACCCTGCAGCGGTGATCGTCCTGATCTCGTCGCGCTTGCGGCGCTTCATTGTATCCAACTCGACCAAATGCCGCACCTCCCGAATCAGCGGCTCTCGGGTCTCTTGGAGAGCCTGTGGCCGTCGTGTCGGTCCTCTTTGGCCGGCATTGGTTTGCCACCAAGCAACCCCGTGGCGGCGTCCGGATCAGGTTAAACCGCACGCTTAGTCTGCTGAGCGCAACACAACGTTTAGGCGCGCCCGATATGTTCGGTCTTGATTCCATGATGCTATCAGTGCTGACGCGCTTGAGGAGCCTGACATCAGTCAACTCTTCAATGTTCCGGAAAGACGACAGTAGCCAACGCCGTGTCCTGTCACCCTATCGCGGGAGCTCGCATTGTGTTGTGCTTGGCTGTTCGAATAGGAGACCAGCTATAGCACCTCCGCGCGAACCTGGGCCACGCCACGGTCTGTAATTCCCAAGCTGCGTGCAGCACCAAGCGAAAGATCGAGGACGCGGCCTCGAACCCAAGGTCCCCGGTCGGTGATACGAACGACTACGGATTTGTAGTTCGTCTGTTCGATCACGCGAACTCTTGTACCGAACGGCAAGCTGCGGTGCGCAGCAGTCAGCGCATCTCGGTTGAACAAGGAGCCGCTGGCCGTTTTCCTCTTCGAGTATGAGTAGTAAGAGGCTTTCCCGGTAAACGCGCGGTTGAAAGATCGAGATGCCGAGCGACCTGACGAGCGACGGCTTGTCTGCTCTCGCCCTGTCGAAGGTTGCTCTTGGAGAGTTTGCTTGCTCTCGTTGGGCGGCTCGGGAGCTGGTTCTGCGTGGGCCTTTGGGATGATGGACCATCTATCGTCGAAGGATTGTGCTGCAGCAGAATTTATTTGTACGCCCAACCAGGCCGGGACTGCAGCAATCGCGAGGATTCCAAAATGAAGCAGACGCATGACAGGCCTCAAGAACAAACTAACGACTATGAACAATGCAGATTGATGAGGCTGTGTTCCCCGAGCACGGACGATCGTCGCGGTGACGAGCGGTGAGAAGATACCGATACAAAGCTGGGCACGGCGACAAAGGCACAATGAGCAAAAGTGACCTTGCCCGTCGGCCATGAGGCCGCCGTGTCACAGTGCTGGGGATATTAGCCCAGTGTCGGATAACGTGCAGACGCCAACGGTTCAGTTGGTAGTTTTGGTTGCAGGGCAGCGGCGGCGGTTGCGGACTTGTTCGAGGAGCCTCCAAGCCTCGAACGAGTCCGCACTTGCAAGCTAGCCAGGTCTCAGTGCTGAGACCATTTTGAACAAGTTGTTCAGCTCACATTCAGTAGACTGGCCCTAACCTGCTCCGTTCATGGCAGTAGGTAGGACAGATGGGTTCCTTTGACCCGATGGCCGCCGCGATTGATTGGTTGGACGGTTACCGCACAAGCGTCTTTCGATAGCAGGCTTGTACTCTGAGGGCGCTGCGCTGGAAGGCTGCAACGGTCGGGCGACAGTAGTTGGCCGCGCCGCAATCACTGAATATTGGCGGCTGCAATTCGCTGAGAGTCCAGCTGGCGAACTTGAAGGTTTGCAGGCAGAGGGTGACGAGGTGGTTTCATACGTTGTGCCTGGCGAAATTCGCCAGGCAGCTCTCGAATTTGGTGACACGGGAGATCGTTAAAGGTTGATGCCGGCACCTATGAAGACAAAATTGGCGCGCACGCACTTCTGTCGAACGCAGTTTCTGGCTGAACCGGAACGCAAATCTCTATGCTGACGGCGCGAGGACCTCGGAAAATGAAATTTTTCTTCAGAGAACGCAGCATGCCCGTGATGGCATGCGAGCTTTGCTTGCAGCCTATGAAGTTCTTGGGCGATCACGCGGAATGCAGGCTGTTCAGATGCGAGAGCTGCGCTCTTGTCAGCACGGAAAGCGATGAACCTAAATCGCACGGCGTGCCGGCGTGAGCCTTCATTATTGAGTGCATCAGTCCGAGCCCCGCTGCATGCGTCTTTGCGCGGCCCCGGTGGTCCCCATTCAGCGTGTCGCGCGCCCGAAGCGCTGGATCGCCCGACCCTTCTCGGCCCAGCTTTGCGCGCGTCTGTGTCTTAATCCTCACACCGCGACTGAAAAAGCATCTGTTTGTCACTTTTCGAACCGACAGGGCAAATCCGTTTCATTTCGATGCTCTTACTGAGACCAGTCCAAAAACACGTCTGGTCGGCTAGGAGCCAATAAATGGATCGTTCCGTTATTGCCGATGTTCCGCGCGACAAATACGTCGAGCGGTGTAAGCAACGAGCCTTCGATTATCTCAACCGAGGCGATCTCAGAAGCGCGGTCGCCTCATTCGTCAACAATATGAATGCCCGTCCAGATTGCGAATTGCCACACCATTTCGCAGCGCTTGGCGTTCTGCTGCTGATGCAGAGCGATGCGCTCGGCTGGAAGGCGCTGATCGATGAGTTTAGGTGATGATTTCGCTTAGGTAGCATTTGAATACATAGCCTCGTCCTTTTTCGACATGCACTCGATGAAGTGCGGGCGAGCTAACATCTGCGGCATGAGGAGCCTGAAGGACAAGATCGCTACGGCGGCCGGTCATGTGTGTCGCCGGATTGTGGAGCGGCAACGGCGGCGCGTTGCCGATGGCGACGCCGGTCCCAAAGGGCAAGAGTTACTTAGGGCGTTTGAGGCATCTCTGCACATTTTGGAGGGTCACTTGGCCCACCTGTTGGAAGAGCGAGACGCACGGTAGGTCGCGTCCAAATGAACGCTCAGGATGCGCCAGCCTGCTTCCTTGCCCGCTCAAGCTCATCGGCAAGCCGCATGAAATGATGGTGCAGTCGGTCAACCCCCTTGATCAAGGCGGCGACCTCAAGCTCGAACTGGCGGTGACGCAGCTGGTCGACAACATGACTGCACTCTCCGCGAATGTGTTGCGGCTCATGTGCCGATGCACCCGGCACTCATGAAGTAATCCGTCAAACTGAAGGCCTCACGGAGGCCGTCATTTTTATCCTTTAGGAACATATAAGCTTCACAGGCGTCAGCGTTTGCATTCGGCCGGTTGCCGGAAGTCAACCCGGTGGGTGGGTTGGCGGCTCTGGCGTTAACACAGCAAGCGCCGCCATCAATGTCGCTGCGTGAACGCGCCTGGCAAAGATCACGAGAGTGACGCATCGCTGCCACATACAGATCACGATTGCGGGGCGAGATGTTTAGAGGAGCATCGTTGGATTGGCGGATGTACCCAATCATGGCGATCCAAGAGGCCCCCGGAGAGATAATCTTCGGGGGCCTTCCTTTTTGCCCTAAGCTTCCTGATGTCCATTGCTGAGGGCAAAGCCGACTTGAACCGGTTGTTCCCGATATCGGCTTTTGACCCGAAGCTGACCACCTGCGGGTTGCGGTTTGAGCCTTCTCTTCGAGCGCGGACGTGCTGGAGCAATCGTACGCTGTCGATTGCGGATTTTCCCGCTATGATCAGGAACTTTGTCCTGAATTCTTCGCATTCGGCTCCGGCGCGAGGAGGAGCGTGCCGGCATTGCGCCAGCCGGTGCGGCGGACACCGGGGTTGCGCTGTTTCGCGTCTGCCCCATTGCGCTTGCCCCGCCTTGGCTCATACTGACGCCTGATCAGCAGGACCTCCCGTTATGTCGACTGCCGCCGTGAGCCCCCTTGACGAGACGATCACGATCGCGGACCTCACGCGCGATCCCTATCCGATCTACAGGCGCCTGAGGCGCGAAGCGCCCGTATTGCGCGTCAAGTCGGTGGGCCGCACGTTCCTCACCAAGGCCGCCGACACCAAATACGTGAAGGACAACGCGGCGTTGTTCAGCTCCAACGATCCGAACACGCCCATGAAGCGCGCCTTTCTCGCGCATACACTGATGCGCAAGGACCACGACGAGCATCGGACCGAACGCATGGCGATGATGCCGGCCCTGATGCCGAAGACGATCGAATCCGTATGGGCGCCGCTGTATGCGAAACTGGCGGCGGCTTATCTCGACCGGCTCCCGCGCGGCGAGGTTGTCGATCTTTTTCCCGCCCTCGCGGGACCGCTCGCCGCGCGGATGCTGGCGCATGCGATGGGCATTCCGGACGCGAGCGATGAGAACATGCAGCGGTGGTCGCAGACGCTGATCGACGGCGCCGGCAATTTCGGCTGGACGCCGGATCCTTTCCAAGCGACCGACATCGCCAATGCGGAAATGGACAAATGTATCCGCGCCAACGCCGAACGCGTGCGGGCCGAGCCGGATTCCTCAGCGCTCTCCTTCATGGTGAACGCGAAGACTCCTATTCTAGAAAGCCAGATGATCGCCAATGTAAAAATTGCGATCGGCGGCGGCATTAACGAGCCGCGCGACGCGCTGCTGACGATCCTCTACGGCCTGCTCAACAATCCAGATCAGCTCGACGCTGTGCGCGCAGACGGCAGATGGCGCGCCGCCTTCGAGGAAGGGATCCGGTGGGTGGCGCCGATCCAGGCGAGTTCACGGCTCGTCATGGAGGACACCGAGATTCGCGGCTACTTCATCCCGAAGGGCGACACCGTGATGACGATCCAGGCCTCCGCCAACCGAGACGAGGACGTCTTCGAAGATGGCGAGAACTACAACGCGCTTCGCCAGCCCAATCCTCACCAGGCCTTTGGCAACGGCCCGCATCATTGCGCGGGCGCGCACCTGTCACGGCGAACTGTCGGCGACATCCTGATACCGATGCTGTTCGAGCGCTTCCCCAACATGACCTTGCCTGATCCCGCCAGCGTGCGCTGGCACGGATTCGGTTTCCGCGGCCCGCTCAACCTGCCGCTTCTACTGCAATAGGAACGGCGCGAGGGAATGGCGGGTTTTATTTTGCCCTAATCCGCTGCCGAAGATCGTCCGCAATTTCCTTTAAGCAGCTTGCCTTAAGCAGCTTGCCGACGAGTTGCGTCGGCTCTCTAGGGTAGATGGGACGAAGGCTCGCGCTCGCCGCCGCTTTTGACCCGAAGCTGAAGTCATGCGCGGGCGTCGGCGGAACGACCACGGTTCGGAGTCCAGATAGCGGAGGGGGCGGGTCGGGACCGATTACTGAACGAGACGCGCATATACATTGGGCTTGAGCCGGTAGGCATCCAGTGCGAAGTTCGAGAGGAGGAGTACGTTTCTCTCACCCTGGCACATCTGCTCGGCGATTTCTTTCGCGAGGAAATGGGTGGCTTCATCGAAGCTTCTCAGTTCTTGGTTACGGAGGAGGACGCTCAAGGCGATGTCGAGCGACTCGTCGAAGATTTCCATCTCTTTGGCGTTAAAATCGCTCATTGAAGGCCCGCCGCATGAAGACGACCTGCGACGGGCCCATGGGCAGCATGTCCGCAAGGGACACAAGCTAAGCTGTCTTGCCTACTGAGGTTCCGCACGGCGACCCTTCGCGGCAAGTTTCACTTCCCGGTACTGTAGTCCGGCCTTAGCGATCTCCTCGGAACGAAGTTCGCGCTCCGCCTTTACACGACGGAGATCAACCTGAGGGAGATTGCGGCGAACCGCGTCAGTGGC
>NZ_LLXZ01000131.1 GCF_001440395.1 Bradyrhizobium jicamae
CCTCAAGGGCGTTTCCTCCCCTACTTGGGCCACTCCTTCGGAGTGGCCCTTTTTTTCGGAGGCTAAGAGTCCCCTCAACGCAGTTTGATTGTCCTCTCGCAGATCAAGTTGGGCAGCTCTCTCAGAGAACATCCAGTCATCGTTTTCAGCTGCCCGGCGACACGAAAACGTGGGGCTGGTGGAGATAGCGCCGTCGGTCGGAGCACTCGCCTCTCGGCTTTTTTTAAGCCGCAGAGGAGACCGCTACCGCGGCTTCCATCCATTCGGGGTTGGCGCCACATGCGGCGCATGGGCATTCTTACTGGTCATCAATACCTCTCCCTGCGTGCTCGTCTACCGACGGATGTGCACGCCTGGCGGCGTCTCATTGCCCACGCGCCCGCAACCATCGCTGCTCAATGCGGCGACGGCCAGGATTACGGCAACCACGACGGTGGCAACAAAACCGATGACCCAGCGCGGGCGACTGAGAAGCCAGTAGAAGTACCTAGCCATTTCCCGCTCCTGTGCCGCTTCGCTGGACTGAATTTAACGACTCATTGTCTTGCGCCCCCGAACAGTTGGGCTCGTCAAACACGGGATACACTTGACCTTGCAGGCTAGCGGAATTTCGACATTGATTAATGCAACGTGTCACGCATTGACGCTTAAATTCTGCGTTCACGCACGTTTTTCGATGTGATTTCATCACACTGATGCTCCGCTTGTGCTGGCGCGAGCCATGCGGCAGAAGAATCAGATTCAACTGAACTCGGGCACCGGAACAGTGGGTGAAACCCAATGCGCCGCCGCCCGAGAGACCGAAGCAAGCGCGTCGAAGGCCAGCCTCGAACGCCCGGCGGTCGCAGGACCGTCGATGGAAGCAGTGATCGAGCGTGAGAATCTGATGAAAGCGTTGGCGCGAGTGAAGCGCAACAAGGGTGCGGCAGGGGTCGATGGGATGACTGTCGGCGAACTGCCGGCCCACCTGAAGGAACACTGGCTCACGATCCGAGCCCAGTTGCTTGAGGGCACCTACAAACCGCAGCCGGTGCGGCGGGTGGAGATACCGAAGGCATCGGGCGGCCGGCGGCCGCTTGGCATCCCAACGGTGCTTGACCGCTTCATCCAGCAGGCGGTGATGCAGGTGCTGCAGGCGGACTGGGACGGGACGTTCTCCGAGACGAGCTTCGGCTTCCGGCTGGGACCCTCGCGCATCAGGCGGTGGAACGGGCGCTGGCGTATATCGCGTCCGGGCACGCCGTCGTCCTGGACATCGACCTGGAAAAGTTCTTCGACCGGCTCAACCACGATATCCTGATGGGACTTGTGGCAAAGCGGGTTGCTGACAAACGCCTTCTGAAGCCCATCCGCGGATTGTTGAATGCGGGTGTGATGGAGGGAGGGCTTGTCAGTCCGACGGAGGAAGGCACGCCACAGGGCGGACCGCTCTCGCCGCTATTGTCGAACCTAATGCTGGATGTGCTGGACAAGGAGCTTCAGAAGCGCGGCCATCGCTTCGTGCGCTACGCCGACGACTGCAACATCTATGCGCGCGGTCAGAAGGCGGGCGAGCGGGTGTTGGCCGGCATCGAGAAGTTCCTGGAAAGGCGCCTAAAGCTCAGGATTAACGAGGCCAAGAGCGCGGTTGCCCAACCAAGTGCTCGCAAGTTCCTGGGCTTCAGCTTTACCAGTGGGACAGCACCGCGACGGCGCATCGCGCCGCAGGCGATCGCCCACTTCAACGCGAAAGTCCGGGAGCTGACACGGCGCACACGTGGTCGAAGCCTTGCGCAGATTGTCAAGGAGTTGTCCGTCTATCGGATCGGATGGCGCGGCTACTTCGGCTTCTGCCAAACCCCGTCGATATTGCGCTACCTTGATCAATGGCTCAGGCGGCGGTTGCGCGCCATCGCCTGGGAAACAATGGAAGCGCGGAGGCACTCGTTCTGCGGAGCTGCGACGCCGCGGCGTCAGTCGGGATCGGGCGGCGAAAACCGCCGGAAACCCACATGGCCCCTGGCGGCTCGCGAACAGTCCCGCGCTCACCGTCGCCATGCCAATCGCGTTCTTCAGCTCACTCGGCTTGGCTTCCGTCACGGTACAGCGGCATGCATAATCCACTGAACCGCCGGATACAGACCCGTATGTCCGGTGGTGGGGGAGGGGCGGCGTCGCGAGATGCCCCCCTATCCCGATCGGAGACACGTGGCGCTTCTTTCGGAGACAACGAGTCCACTCAACCCAGTTCGACTTGTCTTGTAACTCGCAGATCAAGTCGGGCGGCACTCCCATAGATAAACCGCTTGGGGTTTTCAGCTGCCCGGCAATACGAAAACGTGCTTCCGCAATATGCGGTGTAGCGGCGTTTCTGCATCGGCTTTCCGAGCTGATCGAGATAACGCGGGCCGGCTGGCGCGTTCGCCTTAGTCAAGTTCGCATCGGACGGTCCAAGTGTCCCTGATGTAGCCGCGGTTTTCGTAGAGTTGCCCCTGAGGCATGACAAGCCATTTGGAAACGGCTGCCAAGCCAGTGAAGTTGCTGTTTTTCCAAACGCGCCTAGAAATCGTTGGATAATCAAGCTGATTCCTTTTCCGCTGCCATCACGCGCTCGGCCGACACTCGGATCATCGCACCGAAGATGTATTCTCGCAGCGGTGTTCATCCCGCGATGATGCGAGGGCGCCGCTCGCACCATCAAGCCGCTACGGGTCTGGGATGTGGACGAGAGAGCGCTAGACGTCTGCAACCGGGAGAACGCCTGAAAACTGCATTAACGCGCGCAAAATGAAGACTTTTCGATTGCGTCTTTTAGCATGCTCGCTTTTTTAGCACCTCCCTCCGCATACAATCGACAGCATCGATTCCAAGTGCCGTCCACACCACAAAAGGACCAAAAATGAAGAACAGCGAGAAGAAGCCGGAAAGTGATCATGGCGCGGATTTCGTCGAAATCACAATGGTCGTGAACGGTCAGCCTGTCGTGATAAAGGCCGTAGAACAGCAGCCGCTGCATGTGGCCCGCCAAAAAGCGCTGGAGAAGACCAAGAACCTGGCTCAACCGCCCGAGAATTGGGAGATCAAGAACGAGGCGGGCGAGCCGTTGGACCCGGACAAGAAGGTAGGAGAGTTCGGGTTCGGCAAGGAAGTGACGCTGTTCCTGAGTCTCAAGGCTGGCGTGGCCGGTGTCTGATCTCCAAACTGTCGATCCCGAAGTCTCACGCGCAAAGTTCGAGCGGGAGCTTGCCAACTATCGGAGCATGGAGTCGGCCTATCGTAAGAGGGGCTGGATCCTGCTTGACGCCGAGTTTCCGGAGATCTTCGTGGTTTTCGCGGCGACTAAGCCGAAACCGCCTCCGATCGTTGCTGCCATCGTGCTGAACTTTACGGATTACGATCTGCGGCCGCCCTCCGTCACGTTCGTGGATCCTTTCACGCGCGAACCGATACCTGCCAAATTGCTCCAGGTGCAAATGCTTCGCCGCGCGGCAATCCCCGGCGCAACTCCCGAAACCATTCTGGCGCTGGCCCAGCAGGGCAGAGTGCAACTGTCAAACATGATTCAGTACGACAGCTCTGATGATCTACCCTTTATTTGTCTTCCCGGCATTCGCGAGTATCACGACAATCCCGCTCATAGCGGTGATTCATGGTTGATGCATCGAAGCTCTGGCGAAGGATCATTAGTCTTTATCCTCGAAAAGATTTGGGAGCACGGGGTAAAGCCGATCGAGCATTACCAGGTGCAAGTGCAGGTCCCGGCGGTGAACGCGCTGCCCTCATTACTGGCAGTACCGGAATGAATCAGATCGCGGACGTTACGGCCATCTCGGTACCAAGTGGCTGCGTGGACGAACTCCATGCCCATTTGCGGAAAGTGGGGCGTGAAGGGCATGAAGGTCTCGGCCTTTGGGTAGGCCGTCAGACTGGGCACCATTTTCAGGTACATAGGACACTCATTCCTGTCCAGCGCCACATACGTACTCTCGACGGGGTCTGCGTCGTGACAGGACCGGAAGAGCTGCATCGCATAAATGTATGGCTATACCAGGAGAAACTTGCGCTCATTGCTCAGATACACAGTCATCCCGGTCGAGCCTATCATTCCAGCACGGACGACGAGTACGCGATCGCTACGACGGTGGGATGCTTATCTTTGGTCGTGCCGGACTTCGCGCGAGCGGCCTTCGATCTCAGGAACGTCGCATCGTACCGGCTTGACGGGACCGGTGTGTGGCAACCCCTGTCCGCTGGCCAGGTTACGCGGATGATTTCAGTCAAGGATTGAACGAATGGCCATGGCCAACTTCATGGACCGTGCAGCGTCGGCGGCGTCGCGGATCCTGACCAATTTCAAGATGTCGGCGTTCGAGGATAGACTAGCTACGCAGGTGATCGGAGTGTCTTTCGATGGCACAGCCGTGCAGACCCTTGAAGGCAGGGCTAGCCTGGACATGATTATCAGGCTGTTGCCGCGTCTTTATCCAACGATCGCGCTACGGCCGCTCGATCCAGAGGCAAAGCGTTACGCTCCAACCCTGGAGTTCCTAGCGAAGTCCATCAATCCGGAGATCGAACTCGCCAAGACCAGGAAGGCTATCACAGTTTCCGTGGTTATTGGACGCAGTCCGTCGCGGACTAAGTGTCCGACTTTCTTCATCGGTTCCGACGGATGGAGAGCCAAGCTTTCGAGCAACGGTCCAGTTGGTTCGGGCGAGTCGATGAATCCGTTCGGTGCAGGGGCTGCGTCATGTTTCGCCGCCGCCAACGTGTTTCGCACGGTGTTTGCCGAACAGCTGGAGCAGGGCGAAGCCGACGACCATATCGACCTATCGATGCTGACCTATAACCATGATACCGCTGGTTCTGGTCCGAGCCTTGAGGGAACGGATATCGGCGACACCCACCTCGTAGGCCTCGGCGCTATCGGGAATGGCACCATTTGGGCCTTGGCTCGTGCGGTGGGCCTTAAGGGATCGCTCCGTCTGGTTGACCATGAGGAGGTCGACCTCTCGAATCTGCAGCGCTACGTGCTGACCAGCCAATCTGACGTTGATTCACCAAAAGTGGATCTGGCGAGTGCCGCGCTCGCGGAGACGGCGCTGCAAGTGTCAGCGCATTGCGCCAAGTGGGACGTGTATGTGAGCGATCGGAACGATTGGGCTTTCGAAAGAATCGCGGTCGCATTAGACAACGCTCCGGACCGTATTGCCGTGCAAGGAGTGTTGCCGAAATGGATTGTAAACGCCTGGACACAGGAGCTCGATCTCGGGGTATCGCGGCATGGCTTTGATGACGGCCGGGCATGTCTGGCCTGCCTTTACTTGCCCCATGGGAAGATAAAGGACGAGGACGAGAAGATGGCTGAGGAGCTGAAGATGCCGGAGGCTCGACAGGAGATCCGGCATCTTCTTCAGACAAACAGGCCGGTGGATGTAGGTTTCGTCGAGCGTGTCGCTAAGGCCTTCGACATCCCGTCCGAAGCCCTTAGAGAGTTCATCGGACTGTCCGTCCGATCCTTTCACCAGCGCGCAATCTGTGGCGGGATTGTCATGCGCCTGACGGACGGAGCGCAGCCCGTGAGAGCGGTCGTACCGATGTCGTTCCAGTCGGCCCTTGCCGGCATAATGTTGGCGGCAGATCTCGTGAAGCACGCTTCCGGGCTTCTGAACACGCCGACCACAAGCACACGGATTAACCTGCTTCGTCCACTCGCATCGCATCTTCACGATCCCAAGGCGAAAGATACGTCGGGGCGGTGCATCTGCGCTGACGAAGACTTTTTAGCTGCGTACCGGCGGAAGTACGCAGGCTGCGCAGCTCGTGAACTTCGATCTGATCAATAATGGAAGGCTTCGCCTCACCGTAGGCGCCGCGCACGTGCGCTCCAGCCAGACGCGTAGTTTCGAAGGTCGACATCAGGCGCATCACCGATTCGGGAGCCTGCCGCCAGCGGTTCAGCTGGTTCGCGCCGATGGCGAGTCTACTGGGACGGCGGATCTTTTTCGGAATGGTATTGGACGACAACCGACGCGAGACTCGCTGATCTTCTCGATCCACCTGTGGTGGAATCGAACAGCGTGACCTCGGTATCGCTACAGCGACGTTCGTCTTCACGCGATCACGGGGGTCGGTCGTTGGTCTCGGAGGCCTGAGCACCATCGTCCGCACGACCGGTATCGCCTCACACATCGGCTCGGACGTCTCCCTTGACGGTGGTACGCGCGCGCAGATCGCTGATGGCTTCCGCTGTTCTATGCAGCCGCCTCTTCTCAGGTCTTGGCGCCGCTGTCCTGACGCGCAGAGGGGAAAAGCCGTTGCGCGGGCACGCTCCGCGATTTCGATTGAGGAAGATTGAGCACAAATGTGAATTGCTGTTGCTGTCCGAAACGGGGATCGGGCGCGTAGCCGTATTCCAAAAAGTCGGCGCAAGGCATCCAACTACCTTCCTCAGTGATATCTTATTGGTTCACGAAGCTCTTAGTGTGCGGACTCATTGAATCCATCATTACAAGAGCGGCGGCCAGGCAGACGAGGCCGGATGCGCGCCAGCTTGTCGTAACCGTGTTGGGATACGGATTTTCTCAATATTGGAGAAAATTGAGTTCTCGTATTCTCCTGTACGGACCTTCTGCAAATGGGCCAAGTCGAAGAGTTTATCTTCTCCTCCTCCTAGGCTGGACCGACTTCACACATGCTTGAACTCTCTTTGCACGACACAAACTTGAAATGAAGCGTTGCTACTATTAGTTGCGTTAAGGCGTGTCTGAGGCAGGCAGTTTCTTAAGGTTGAGAAAAATGGAAAATTGTTTCGAAAACGCTTCGGCCGCAACATGGTGCCACTTTTTCAGTGGTGGAATGGACAGTTGCGAAGTTCTTGGCGGATGAGCCGCACGGCATGAGGGCGACATGCTCGTACATTTTTGGCACCCCGCTGGATCCGATGCGGTCGAGCAGGCCGTGAAGCCATCAAGATCTAATGATGGCGTACTGACAGCATTAGTTTTCAGGGGTCCGTAGCATGGGAGCTCCCAGAAATTCTAAGTACCACTTAAGTGCCATGGCAGGCGGCGCGTACTGCCAAGTAACCGACGCTAGTGACCCTGAAGTTTTCCTGGACTTTCCTCTGAGATGCAATCCACTCGAACGGAGAAATCAAGCCATGTCGAATGCTGTTGCGCCTAGTCTCATTCAGGATGAGAATTTTCATGCGGTAACTGCGCGCCTGCTATCGGAACAGTATCCTCTTGACGGTGGACCACGTAACAACCCGAAAGCGAGCCGCAACCCCTTCGACTACGTGCAGTACGGTCTCGGCATTGCGCCTGAGCAGGGCGAACTGATCTATCTGCTCTGTCGATGGCTGCGTACAAAGCGCGTAGCGGAATTTGCGACCTCTACCGGGATGTCAACGCTCTATCTCGCCGCTGCAATGCGTGACAATGGCGGTGGGATCGTGATTGGATCGGAACTCGTCTCTGCGAAGGCAGCAGCAGCGCGTCGCAACCTGCGCCATGTAGGTCTGTCGGATTACGCCGAGATTAGGGAAGGGGACGCCCGGCGGACTCTGCGTGATCTCGGTGGACCAGTAGATTTTGTTCTGATGGACGGCTGGATTCTGAATGAGGGGCCCTCTTTGGCCCGACAAGTTATAGAGATTGTCGCACCGCAAGTGCGGGTTGGGGGCTACGTGATGAACGAGAACGCTGAGCCGGATTTTCTCGAGTTTGTCCGCGACCCCGCAAACGGGTTTCTGCGTTTAACGCTGCCAATCAAAATTGGCGCGGAGCTCTGCGTGAAGGTAGCCTGAGCCGACTATCTCGTTTTCGCGGCCTCGTCTTGCGCGACGGATCTGTGGGGGAGGATCTTCGGCCCCACTCACGAGGCGGCAGGGCTCAATAGAGGTGATCCAGTGAGGGCGCTTCGAACTCCTCGCATGAATTCCCGCTCTTGGAGCCGAGTTCTCTTCGAATTGAGTGCGGCTACCGTGCTTATAATGGCATCCTGGAAGGTTTCGTTTGCTGAGGATCTGAGGAGCGAGCTAGCTCGCTCTCAGATTGCGCAGCACGCTTCTTCCGACGTCAGACGTACGTCATAGTATTCGATCCTCAGGCGAACGAAGTTTCTGCTATTCGCAAGAAGTTTGAAAGAAGTAGGTGCCCTTGTTGGGTAAGTATCGATTCGGGATGGAACTGTACGCCATAAGTTGGTTGATACCGATGCGCGAGGGCCATGATCTCGCCGTCCCCGGAACGCGCTGTCACCTTGAGATGCGGGGCGCATGTCTCATCGAGCTCAACAACAAGAGAATGGTAGCGGCCAACGCAAAGCGGCGATGAGAGCCCAGTGAATAGCCCCCGGCCGTCATGGGCAATATGCGAAGACCCCCCGTGCATGGGGCGACGTGCACGCACTACGCGTCCGCCGAACACGCTCCCAATACACTGATGTCCGAGACAGATGCCGAGAACGGGGAGGCGACCTGAAAGTTCGCGGACGATGGCCGTAGATATTCCGGCCTCGAGTGGAGTGCAGGGGCCGGGCGAGATAACCACTGCGCGCGGCTTGAGGCCGACAAGATCGCTGACGGTCAGCGCGTCGTTTCGGATCACCTCCGTTGCTTCACCAAGCTTACGGAAATAGCGGGCAATGTTGAATACGAAGGAGTCGTAGTTGTCGATGATGACAATCAAGATGCACCGCATCCTTTAGCACGAAATGCGTCAAAGATTCGCTGCGCCTTGGCGAACGTCTCCTCGTATTCGGCCTCTGGGTCCGACATCGCCGTGATCCCGCCGCCAGCATGAAACACGGCGAGGCCATCGTCGATCGTTACAGTGCGGATCGCAATATTCGTATCCATATGCCCGTTGAAGCCGATGAAGCCGATCGCCCCGCAATAAATATCTCGCGCCACACGCTCGATTTCGGCAATAATTTCCATTGATCGCACCTTTGGCGCCCCGGTAATGGAGCCGCCGGGAAAGCAAGCTCGCAGTAGGGTAACGGCGTCTTGCTCCTCTGCAAGTTCACCCGTAACGATCGACACAAGGTGGTGCACCGAGGCATAGGATTCGAGGTTGCAAAGCGCTGGAACTTCGACCGAATGCGGCGTGCAAACGCGCGAAAGATCGTTACGCAAGAGGTCGACAATCATAATGTTCTCGGCGCGGTCCTTTTCGGACGCGACAAGAATTTCAGCGCGACGCTGGTCTTCCTCGGACTCAGCGGAACGCGCAATCGTGCCCTTGATGGGGCGCGTCTCGACCTTTCGTCCGGCAAGCTTTAGGAACCGTTCCGGGGAGCTCGATGCGATGGTCAACTTGCCGTAACGCAGGAGGGCTGCAAAGGGCGCCGGGTTCAATGAACGCAGCTGGCAGTAGAAGGCAAGCGGATCAAATGAGGGCGACAGCTTGGCACTGAAGCGCTGCGCAATGTTGGCTTGGAAGACGTCTCCAGCCAGAATCAAGTCGATGACGCGCCGTACCGCCGCAATGTAGCCGTCACGGCTGAAGTTCGAATGCCATCCGCCGGGTGTGTCCGGGACCTGATTCCGCGGCGACTTTGGACTGACAAGCAGTGCTGCAAACTCATCGGCTCGACGGCGTGCACGCTCGCTCCGACGTGCGGGATCCTGTTCCGGCCATCCGGTAGAAACGATCCAGCATCTGTCGTCGCGGTGGTCGTAGCTGACCACCACATCATAGAAATGCAGAACGGATTGGGGCAAGCGCAGACCGGGAATTGCGGGCGCCGGCAATCGCTCCAGTGTCCTGTTCAGATCGTAAGCAAGGAAGCCGGCAGCACCTCCCTGGAACGGCGGGAGATCGAGGCGATGCTCTTGCGGATACTTGGCGAGCAGGGTGCGAAGAACTCCCCATGGATCGCCCTTAAGAGCCTCTCCATTGCAACTCGCCTGTCCGTCCGCGACCATATAGGTGCTGAACGGGTCGCAGCTCAGATATGAGTAGCGCCCAAGCAACTCATGTTTTGCCGCACTATCGAGAAACGTAAGGTGCGGTCGATGCGCGAGACATCGCATCGCTGCAACAGGCTCAATCCACTGCAGTTCGCGGACGTGCATCGGGCGGGCTGTCAGTCACTGACGACTGGCGCGCTATGAGATGCGGTCCGATTGTGGTTCTCACCCCCACGAGAGTGACGCTCGTCAGCCCGCAAGCTGTTGAGATCTAATATCAGGTTAACCCCCACCAATGGACACGGCGCGCCGACTAACTTGGCTTGTCGCTGCTATTCAGGCAAAACGCACGTCTGTTGATACGTTATAGTCGGCCGCGAACCGCAGTTCGCGGAGTGGTCGTACCCGACTGATCGATTCCTGGTATAGATCATGCGCTTTGTAAGCTGCGAGATCTGCCTCGTTATCGAACTCACCATAAACCACGACGTCGATGTCGTTGCCGAGCTGGTCGGTCTTGCGATTGCGAGCAACCTCGAGCCGGCGGGCGTGCGGGATTGTGGTGAGAACCGACAGGCCTTCGATCATTTTGTCGATCTGGGCCTCATCCTTGGCGGTGAACAAGACGATGTGACGAATCATAGGTAGCCTGAGGAGTGATATCGCAAGTAGGTCGCATAACTATCGTAGGATCAGGCCCGCTGCAACGCTAGCGTCGTATCCCGCGTCGCCCGGCAAGATGGTTGCTGCTGCGGTAGACTTGCAAGGACCGTGGTCTGCAACGGAACCCGCCAGAACTGCCGGTCAGGACGCAGGAAGGGTAAGGCGCTCAATCGTTTGGATGTGGCGTGCGAGCAGGTTACAGGCTTGATCGACGTTGCCAAGTCGCAATGCTTGCAGAATTACGCGGTGATCCTGATTGGACCGCGGCTGCCAGCCGCTACTTCGTGCCATCGCGAACACAAGTCGAGAGTTTGCAAGCTGTAGTCCGTCGAGACTGGCGAGCAGGCGTGGCATCGCGCACGGCGCCACCAGTGCCTGGTGAAAGGCGCGATTGGCCATCTCAAAATTCTGAATGGTCTGGGCATTCTCTGCTTCAATCAGGGCGAGCTCGATCCGTGCCAAATGGCTAGAGGTGAGCTTTGGAGCCGCATTGCGCAGGGCGACCACCTCGAGAGCTGCACGCATCTCGGCGATCTCCTTCACGGAATTGGCATCGAGCGGAGCGACCCTCACGCCACGACGGGGCACCGCGACAACGAGATGTTGAGCCTCCAGTTGGCGAAACGCCTCGCGCACGGGGACATGGCTGGAATTGAACTCTCGCGCGACATGATCCTGCCGGAGCGGGGCGTCAGGCAGCAGAGCGCCGCTAATGATGCGATCAGCAATTGAGTCCGCAATGTGCTGGACAATTGTGGTGTTCTCGTCGGTGATCATAGATTATCTACAAAAGCTGAGCGGTATGTGTGCCCATTCGGCGAGCGGCCCACACGTGTGAGACGTTCAACATCGAAACTTTGATTCGCCCGATGTTGCAGGATTTCGCTGAGTTTGAGCAGTTTTTGCGGTCTTTGCGCATCGATTAGCTTTACATCCGAAACGCTGGCTTTGGGCGGCGATAATCATCTCCGAGCGTTTCCTAAAGCAATTAACTTGCATCGATCGCTGACTATCGATAATCGGCGCCGGTATCTATGATTGACGCGGGTAAGAAGGCAAGTCCATGATTGCTGCTAACGGAGTGGAGCGGAACGACGGGGGCAACAGAGCGCCGCTTCGCAGTGGCTGGGAGCGCGCCGAGGCCGAAGCGCTCTATAGCCTGCCGTTTGCCGACCTGGTGTTTCAGGCGCAGAGCGTTCATCGCGACAACTTCGATCCAAACCAACTTGAAACCGCGAGCCTGCTCAGCATCAAGACTGGCGGCTGTCCGGAAGACTGCGCCTACTGCTCGCAGAGCGCCCACTACGACACCGGGCTGAAAGCCACCCGCCTAATGGATTGCGCCGATGTGGTTGCCGCCGCCAAGCGGGCGAAGGACGCCGGCGCGAGGCGCTTCTGCATGGCCGCGGCCTGGCGCAGTCCAAAGGATCGCGATCTCGACCAGATCTGCGACATGATCAGCGCTGTCAAATGCCTCGGGATGGAGACGTGCGTCACGCTCGGCATGTTGACGCGCAAGCAGGCCACACGGCTCTTTGAGGCGGGGCTAGACTTCTACAATCACAATGTCGACTGCTCGCCCGAGTTCTACGGTAAGATCATCACCACGCGCACCCTGCAGGACCGCATCGACACACTTGCACATGTGCGCGATGCCGGCATCAAGGTGTGCAGTGGCGGCATTATTGGTATGGGCGAGCGCCTCGAGGACCGGCTCGGCATGCTGGTGCTGCTCGCCAATCTCCAAAGGCCTCCCGAAAGCGTGCCGATCAACCTGTGGAACGAGGTCAAGGGCGTGCCGGTCAACGACACCGCCGAGCGTCCCGATCCGATCGCGACGGTGCGGCTTGTCGCGACCGCTCGAATCATGATGCCGAAAAGCGTCGTGCGGTTGTCCGCCGGGCGACAGTATATGAGCGATGAACTGCAGGCGCTGTGCTTCTTGGCCGGCGCGAATTCGATCTTCATCGGCGATTTGCTGTTGACTACCAAAAACTCGCAAGCCGACCGCGACGCGAATTTGCTGGACCGGCTCGGCATCACGTCCGCACCTTGTCTCAAGTGAAACAGGCAGCGAGTACGCTGTACGCAAACTCCAGTGTAGGGGACAGATGCAGGTTACGTTGATGAAAGGAAAGATCGATCGTGCCTCGGTGACCGAAGCCGATCTGCACTCTGAGGGCTCGATATCAATTGATCGCGCGCTGCTAGACGCGGCAGGTTTCCTGATCAACGAACGCGTCGAAATCTACAACATCGAAACGGGAGTGCGCTTCGCCACCTATGTCACCGCAGCGCCCAAGCGGTCGGGAACCATAGACTTGAATGGTGCAGCTGCGCGACTTGCCATACCCGGAGACAAAATTGCTATCGTTGCATATGCCTCCTTTGATGAGGCGGAAGCTAAGTTCTTTAGACCCCGTGTTGTGCTGGTTGACCCAGAAAACCGCATCCTACCAAGTTAAAAGCTATGAGGCGATGTTGGAGCCTTGGTGCTTGACGGCATCAGAGCTCTGGCGCGATCGCGATCGATGACTTCTCTGGAAGTGAAGAATGAATTCAATCCATTCGGGCAAAATTGCCGATTACGTTGCACAATTACATGCCTTGAAAGAAGATAACCGGCTGCGCAGTCTTAGGCCGCGCACAGGAGTTGACTTCGCATCGAACGATTATCTCGCGCTGGCGAGCGCGCCGCGCATCAAAAATGCTATCTTGGCTGCGCTGGAGGCGGGCACACCGATCGGGGCCGGCGGGTCGCGGCTTCTGCGCGGGAATTGCGAGGAGCACGAACGTCTCGAAGCGGAAGCTGCCAGGTTCTTTGGGGCGGAGACGGCGCTTTTCTTCGGCGGCGGCTATGTCGCAAATTTTGCCGTCCTGACAACGCTGCCGCAGCGGGGCGATCTGCTCGTTCTCGATTCTCTCGTGCACGCGAGTATTCATGAAGGCGCGCGGGCTGGCCGGGCGGAGTTTCGGATAAGCCCCCATAACGACCCCCAATCGGTCGAAAACACAATTGGTGACTGGCGGGCCAAGGGCGGAATAGGCCGCGTCTGGATTGTGGTCGAAAGTCTCTACAGCATGGATGGCGATTTCGCCCCGCTTAAAGACCTGGTCGCGATTGCGGACCGGTGTGACGCGTTCCTGATCGTGGACGAGGCCCATGCCACGGGCGTCTACGGCGAGCAGGGACGCGGGCTCACCGCACCCTATGAGGGGCGCGAAAATCTCTTGGTCGTTCATACCTGCGGCAAAGCGCTGGGTGCCGCAGGTGCGCTTGTCACGGCTTCAGGGGTGCTGCGCGACTTCATGGTCAATCGCTGCCGTCCGTTTATCTTTGCCACCGCGCCGTCCCCCTTGACCGCTGTCGCAGTACGGGAGGCACTCTCAATCCTGCAGGAGGAACCCGAGCATCAGCAGCGTTTGGCCAAGCTGGTCGCATTCACGCATCGTGAGATCGGTGTGCGCGGTTGGCGAAGTCCCTCAGACTCGCAAATCGTGCCCTATATCGTTGGCGACAATGCCCGTGCAATGTGGCTGGCCTCAGCGTTGCAAACTCGCGGGTTTGATATTCGCGGGATCCGGCCGCCAACCGTGCCGGCGGGCACGGCCCGTTTGCGAATTTCACTGACACTCAACGTTGGGGAGGATGACGTGCGTGCGATGCTAGATGCGCTTACTGAAGAGACGAGGGGCTGGTCTCGATGAGTCAGCGAATCGTGGTGACCGGTACGGATACCGGGATAGGAAAAACGGTGTTTTCCGCGGGTCTCGCCGATCTCCTCGGCGCGAACTATTGGAAGCCGATTCAGGCGGGTCTCGACGGAGAGACCGACACCCAAGTCGTCGCAAGGCTGGGCAGTCTCTCACCCGATCGCGTCGTGCCGGAGCGCTACCGCCTTCGAACGCCCGCTTCGCCGCATCATTCCGCCGAAATTGACGAAGTTCGCATCGACGTGGATGCGCTCGATATTCCGGACACCGGGGAGCGACCGCTGGTTATCGAGGGCGCCGGCGGGCTAATGGTGCCGCTGAGAGGCGGTACGCTTTACATTGACCTCTTCGAGCGATGGCAGCTTCCAGTCGTGCTTTGCGCGCGGACGGCACTGGGTACGATCAATCACTCGCTGCTCTCCATAGAGGCCCTGCGAAAGCGCCAGATCGACATTCTTGGGATTGCCTTCATTGGCGAAAGAAATTCGGAGACTGAGAGCGCAATTTGCGAGATCGGGCGGGTGCGTTGGTTGGGGCGATTGCCTTGGCTTTCCCCGCTCACGGCAGACGCGCTGCCGGCCGCGTTCAAAGCCTCATTCCGTGCTGGTGATTTCAACCCATGATGCCAAAGAAAAGGTCGCCCGTCTGGCATCCGTTCTCGCAACACGCGCTTCAAGACGAGATAACGAGGGTTATACGAGGTGATGGTGCTTATCTCCACACAGTCGATGGTCGCCGTATTATCGATGCAATCTCATCCTGGTGGGTCGTGACCCATGGACATTGCCATCCACACATCGTGAGCGCGATTCAGAAACAGGCAGAAAAGCTTAACCAGATTATCTTTGCCGGCCATACCCACGAACCGGCTGAGGAAGTTGCTGCACAACTTTTGAAACTCGCTCCCCGCGGCCTCGACTATGTCTTCTTTTCCGACAGTGGCTCAACCAGTGTGGAAGTCGCCTTAAAAATGGCACTCGGCTATTGGCACAATATCGGGAAACAGCGAATACGCATTGTCGTGATGCAACATTCCTACCACGGCGATACGGTCGGAGCGATGTCGGTCGGTGCTAGAAGTGTGTTCAACGCGGCGTACGGGCCTCTGCTGTTCGACGTTACCTCAATCCCGTTTCCCGCGAGAGGGCATGAACAGGCAACGCTCGATGCGCTCGAGTCTGCATGTCGAAACGAAATGCCAGCAGCCTTTATTGTGGAGCCTCTAATATTGGGTGCGGGCGGGATGCTGATGTACCCGGCCTGGGTGCTAAGAGAGATGAAGCGAATTTGCGAAGCCTCGGACGTCCTGTTCATTGCCGACGAGATCATGACGGGGTGGGGCCGCACCGGAACATTGTTCGCTTGCGAGCAGGCCAACGTCACGCCAGATATTGCCTGCTATTCGAAAGGCCTCACGGGAGGGGCGCTTCCGCTCGCGGTGACACTCTGTCGCGCGGATATTTTCGACGCGCACTATGCAAAAGATCGTACGCGTACGTTCTTTCACTCGAGTTCATATACTGCGAACCCAGTGGCCTGCGCCGCCGCAAAGGCCAACCTGGATCTCTGGCAAGATCAGGAATGTCGCCAGCATGTGGCGTCAGTCGCCACAATGCAAGAGCAGGCAATTGAGTCATTCCGCGCCGATCCACGGTTCGAAAACGTCCGTCGAACAGGCACGATTACAGCACTCGATCTGAAAGCAAAGGAAGCGGGCTATTTCGCGAGCAACGGTCCGAAGCTTCAGGCGTTCTTTAAGGGCCGAGGTCTGCTACTGCGGCCGCTCGGCAATACGATCTACGTAATGCCGCCATATTGTGTCACGGCGGCCGATCTTGATGAAATTTACGGCGGCATCACGGATGCTGCCGATGCGCTAACTGGAAGGCGCGCTTCGGTTGCGTAACTCTCATGTGGAGTACGCCAACGCGATCCAAGTGCTCCTCATGACGAATTGGCGCTGGGAAGTCCTCTTGTATGATCGAGCGACTATCGGACCGTCTCGATGTGTCTGTCTCTGATTTCTGGAAAGCTAGCTGTGTATTTCCCCTCACGATGAAAGTTTTTCTCTTGCCCTTTCTTTGGAACCGACCTCCCAGGTACGCGGGCCAATCGACAGATCGGGATCAAGATAAGCCACATTCGGAGGGCGCCTCCCAGACGAGAGTTTGATCGTTTGCGGGTTGGTTCCATCCTTCGTTCGCAATACACCTCCCGGCTCTTGCTCCGAGAAGTCCCGAGGTCTCGTGATTCTGGATGATGGCGGCGCTGGCGTTTTCATCCACCCGCCGCTTCTGATATGCACGCAGACCGAAATCGCGTTCGTAGGGGGATGGAGTTTGGACCACCGGGGGGCTCTTGATCCACGCCGGGAGAGTTGCTCTAGGCGGGGCTATGAATACGCGCCTTTCGGCAAGCTCGGCGCATTTTTTCTGAGGAACCCAACGACCTCAGGTTCGCCAAGGCAAGCGCAAAGCCATCGCACACCGCCCACCATAACCATGCATATCAAGCAGCGGGAGGCGCAATTCGGATTGCCGTTTGACCGCGCAAAGCCAAGTTGGTGGCGCTGACGCTCCAAGCGAGGGTGCCAGTCGGAATCCATCAGAAGGGGTCGCTCGAAAGCGGGATTTGAGCGTCGATCCGGGGCTCATTGCATTAATCAAGAATGAAACGTCATTACAGTTCGTAGTGAATATTTCGTCACAGTCAGCGGTGTTGACCCGGAAGAAATCCCCATGCCAGGAGACGGATCACACCATGACCGACCATGGGCGCGATTGATAGCTCCGGATATACCGCTCTCAAGCGAGTCTCCGGCGCATAGCAGATGCTTCAACCGGCCTAGTACGGCGCGTCCTAATACGCGGTCCTCTGTCAAAAACATGATTCTGACGAGAATTTCTTGTCAAGACCTAGCGGCAATAGGGGAGTTCCTTGAGCCGATCGTCCTGAAAGAACGCATGGTGCTGCAGGAGCCAAAAAGGCATCCTGATCATGTCTATTTTATCGAGTCGGGCCTTGTCTCGCTAAGGATTGTCGCGGCGGGCAGCATCCTTGAGACGGCGGTGATAGGACATCGGGGCGCGGTCGGCGCTTCGCTCTTTGTGGGAGAGCATCCTTCGACGCATCAATCTGTTGTGCTCGTTCCTGGAAACGCGCACAGGATCCGTATCGAAGATTTGTGTCGGGTGATGACCGAGCGTCCTGAAATCCGACAACAGCTTTTCCAGTACCTTCACGCGCTGGCCTTGCACTGCGCTCAGACAGGATTATGCGGGGTTCGGCACGATCGCGAAAAGCGGCTCGCGAGCTGGCTTTGTTTGGCCAGTGATGCTCTTGGCGCTCATGTGCTTCCAGTCACCCATGACTATCTTTCGTCTGTCTTGGGGTTGCGCCGCGCTGGGGTAACGGAGACCTTGACCCGATTTGAAAAGCAAGGCTTGGTTCGCAAGATGCGCGGCGTCTTGCAGATCGATGGACGCAAGGGCCTCGAGCAAACGGCGTGTGGCTGTTACAAACTTATTTCATACGCTTATACCTAGTCTGTGTCTGCGATTTCCAGCAAAATTTTGGGCGGGCTAGCAAAGTCGCCTCGGCGTTCTGATTCACCGTTCAGTTAATTTTAAACATCGAGTTGCCGACGACGCTGTTGTCTGCACGCGTCGCAGTGACCTGTGCAGCCATTTTCTTCGGTGACATTTCCGTATAGTTGGGCAGCATCATTTCGAGGGCGCCAAATAGGCACTAACGTACGCACGTTCTTGCAGCCACCAGCTCGGCATCCTCGCCAGTCAACGGTGACGATGCATCTCAGGCAGCTGGAGGGAAATCGGATTGCCCTTTTGACCGCGCAAAGGCAAAGAGGTGGAGCTGATGGACGCCAGGCTGAATGTTGTCAGCACTCGGCCAACAGGCACGGACAGTCGAAATCCGTCGAAGAAATCCGCCTGAGCGCGGTATTTAAGCGCCAAAGTGCGACTTATGAATTTAATCAAGGCTGAAACATCGTTATCGTTAGGAAATCCAACATCCCGGCCAGCGAAGCACGCCTATGAAGCGCCCCATCGCGAAGGACGCGCGCATCAGAGGCAAGCTCTTGCGTCCGGTGTTCGTACATATCGCGAGACTTGGTGTCGTCAATGCCGCACTTCACGTGCGAGCGGCTCGCTGCGCGCGGTGAAAATTGCAGGTGCTATTCACGTAATGCCAATAGGAGACGAGAATGCGCAATTGCTCCCATAGTTCCCAACACGATTCAGTAAGGTGATGCGGCGGAAAGTGCGGGCTGATCCGCTATCACTCCTGGCGAACGGCCCTTTGCTCCAGGAAATGCGTCGGCCGCTTCAAGGCGCGGAGGCAAGCCGATCGTGAATGGCGTCGCTGGTTGCGAGCGGCTTAATATGGCACCGAGTACCGGACTGACTTTGAAAGAGAGTGCAATGACTATCATGCAGAAACTTGTCTTCGGATCTGGCTTAGCTGGCTGGTAGCAATGATACAGCCAGGTCAAAGAAGCTAGACAAAGACCGGCCATGCGGCGCGACAGAAGGTGGAGCGGAGTATCCTCCGGTGCGTGCGATCGCGACAGCAAGGTCGGTTTTTTACCCGCGCAAGGTAGAGCCTTTCTTGAGGATCTCGACCTCCATGGTCTTGCGGCCGAGCATGCGTTCGAGTCACGAACCCGTTCCTCCAGCCGACGGACCTCGGATGCGGCGACCACATCCTCATCCGCCCGCACCGCTTCCTTGCTCCTTTTGCTCATCAGCCGCCTCCACCGGAAGACCAGGCTCGGGGAAAGCCCATGGCGACGGGCAACATAGCTAATCGACATGCCCGGTTGCAGCGTCTCGTTGACGACCAAGAGCTTTCTGTTCCGTCATAAAACCGACGCGGACGGGCAACGCCGGTGGCTGACTTCAACCTTTGAAAACGTCTTGGACATTGCCTTCATGGAACTCTCCTCGTCCCAACACGGGATCATAGTTGGAAAATTCCAGCTTCAATTGGCCTAATCTGGCTGGAGCAGGTCAGCCTAGCTCCTCGGCTAACGCCGGTGTCTGGTCAAAACGGGGTGCAGTTCTGAGATCGTGCCAATCCCCGTGCGAAGTGCTCAGCATGCAGAACCTGTCGTGGATCGATCAACGTTCCGCGCGCGCCTTCAAATGCACCAAGGGGAGGGCGGTGTCACGGCCGGCTCTCGTCGATCTGAGGCTTTGGTTGTGTTCATCGACGGCATAGCCGTGGAGAGTGGGCCAGAACTGGCCAACTGTTCTTCGCTATAGATGCCTATAATATACCGATGTTTAGTTTTTGAGATGCCAATCGACTGCTCTTGGCGATCAAAGTCAGTCGTCTGTTGAGATAGTGAAGAGACTCCTCATCGAGACCATCAAAAATCGTCGAGTTGAGGGCCTGTCGTTTGCTTGAGAGAGACTCGATTTCTGCCCGCGCCTTGTGAGTGAGAGAGATCCGCAAGTATCTTGCGTCATCGGTAACGCGGCTCAGAAATTCCATGCCTTCCAGTTTTTTTGTTTGATTGGTAACGAAGGCTGGATGGATATGCAGCTTAGTTGCAACCGCAATGCCCGAAACTCCGCTGCCTTCATCGAGTTCGTTGATCGCCATGAGGATCAACCACTGCGGCTCGGTTCATCATCGACTACGGCCAAGGTGCGGAAGCGGCGCCCATCAGTTTGATATCCTGCATAATGGCAGCAAAAATCGCGGAATTTCTGCACCATTTGGCGCTTACCTTGGAAGCTTGCAGGAAACAAGCTGCTATCCCGAGAAAAAGTCGTCCAAGTAAGTAGATTGCTGGTAGAAGATCGGTGCTCCCAAAGAAGTCAAGACGCATGAATATTGTGTTGGCCCTGCGCCTGCGTCCTTCTAATACGTGGCGGCCGATTACAGGGTGTCGTCGAGGCAAATGCCGGCGCAGGCAGCGCAACGGCCACAGTTGTTGCAGGACTGGGGCAACGATTCTGGACTCCGCTCGCGAGGTACTTGCATCGGACGAGATCGCCGGGCCCACAGCCTTCCGAATGGGCGCAAGCTGCGAGAGCAGATCCTCTTCACTTATCTGCTTCTGGCACGTTTTCGCAGCTAACACTTACAGAGCTGAAGACATAACCAAATGCGCATCTACAGCCGGCCCAGATTTGCAACAGGGCGCGTGCATTCCATCGTGGGACTCGCCCCTATCGGCGACATCATGGAGCTCGAGCGCCACAGCCCGCACGCGCAGCGGGACGTCGCCCGCCGCGCCATCGAGCAGAAGCTGGAGGAGAGGCTGTATACGCGCCACGCCGCCGTCGAGGACCTGCTTTGGCTGGTGAACAGGGCCCTCGCGGGCGCTCTGCCGGCTGCGGTCTGCGGCGAGGGCACTCCATGAGGATCGACTGCGAGGTCCACGCCTTCCGGCGCGAGGCCCGGCGCGCCGCGCCCATCATCGACGGCTCGTTGGAAGAGCTGGACGGCGCCGCGCGCGATTGCGCGATCACCGGGCTGGTCTTGGTTCAGCCCTCCTTCCTGAACGGCGACCCGACCGAGCTCTTCGCGCAGGCGAGTCAGGCCCGAATGCCGGTGAGACTCATTCCGCCACTCGTGCAACCGCTGGCCCTTGAGGTCCTCGAGGAGTGGGGCCGATCAGGGGCCGCGGGTCTGGCGCTGACCCTCGAGGATCCCGATCCACTGGCCGAGTCGCTCGAGGCTGCCCTTCAGCTGGGCTTGCACTTGGAGGTGTCCGGCGGCGTCGAAGGACGTGAGCACCTGGCAGAACTGCTCCTGGCGGACGGCCATCGCCTCGTGTTCCGAGGCTTCGGACTTGCGGACAGCGCCAGCGATCCCGCTTGGGATTCGCGCCTGGAGCGTCTCCTGACGCTCGCCCAGGGCGCCGAAGTGTGGGTGAAGTTGTCGGGAGTCGGACGCGTCCCAGATGGCTGGGCCCAGGCAGCGGCCGGCAGGATGCTGGAGGCGCTTGGGCCCGAACAACTGCTGTGGGGTTCGGATTGGCCGCACGTGACAGCTGCCCACGCTTATGCGCCATCCTATGCGCAGACCCTGGAGTGGCTTGAGAAGCTCGTTCCAGACAAGGACGCCCGAGAGCGTATCCTCGGCGAGACGTCTGCTGCCCTCTACGGGTTTCGAAGCGCAACAAGCAGGCCGGCACCGGCGTAGGTTGCACTATGGATGCAGGAATGCAGTCTACAGGTGGAGGTTATGGCTTGAGGGCTGATGCTTTGTATGATCGATTTCCAGTCTTCGAAATTTCCTTAAGGCAGCGCGGGCGAAGGTGGTTGTGGTCGGTCTGCACAAGCGAAGGCACGCTGGTAATGACGGGTTCACAAATCGACCGACCGGCTGCCAGCTACGAAGCCAACAGGGCGCTTTTTCTGTTGCTGCTGAGCGCGCCGTATCGCTCGCGCCTTTCGGCTCGAGAGATCAAAGCTCACCAAGAGGCTCGCGCGCGGCGCTCGCTTCCGCCAAAACCCTAGAGCTACGCGATGCTTCGAGAAACGGCCCGCTCGTAAGCCATTCCCGTCCGGAGACGCTAGATTTAGGAGTGGCTAACGTTCTGCGCTTGCTGAAGACACCCCTGATCGAGGTACGGTTTGTTCTCGGTCGAAGCGAGGCCCGCCACAGGAGAGATAATCCGCACGATTGCGTGGGGTCCGAAAGGAGCACTTCGCTTGAGGGCAGCCGCCAGATCGAGGCGGCCCATCAAGGCTTTCTCAGAACCCACACGGCAATGCCCATCGAACCAGTAGCCGCTGGCGAAGGCCCACAGCGAGAGTCTCCTGGGAGGACACGGGAATCTTTACTTTACTGCATTGTGTTCGAGGCGGAGTTAACGCGACGTAGACTGAGTGCCATTTCTGGGGATTGTCCTATTTGGGCCTCAGAAATCCAGAGCGACTTTCAACCGAGCTTTCTCTAGCCGATGCCTGAGTGCAGTGAGCCTGTTAGCGAACTCGGTCAATTCGCGAACACCGAATTCACCAAAAACGAATTCATCGAGTGCGTCCTGTTGTGCCGCGAGGCTCGCGAGATGCTTGTACGTCTTGTCCGTCAGCGACATCTGTACGACCCTAGCATCGCTTGTGGAGGGCGTGCGCCGCAGAAAACCCTTTTTCTCGAGCAGCTTTGATTGGGTCGTGACGAATGAAGCGTCGACGTGCATCAATTTTGATACCACATTCACAGGAACACCGTTTTCTTTGTCTAAGTCTGCCAAGGCAATCAAGATCATCCACTGTGGCCCAGTGATGCCAAGTACATTGGCTTGCAACTGGCGAAGTGCCTCCAGACACATATTAATGGATCTGATCTCCCACATAAATTGCCGGGCCAACTCCTGACTCTCAGCAGAAGGACCGTTCACCGCTCTTGGTCGGTTAGGCAAATCCGACGGCATCGTATGTCAGGGCTTCCCATCCGTAGCTTGTTTCTGCCTAGCGCAAACTGAAAACAGGGACAATGCCGCCCCAGGAAACAGATGAAAATTATCGGTACGCTTCGGACGAAAGTGAAGCATTTAGATTACAGCGACGGAATCAAAGGCGCGCTGCGTACGTTACGTACAGACATGAGTTCCTTGGTTCCAGGCTCAGCCGTTATCGTTAGGATCTGAGATTTTCGCGCGTCTTGATCAGATAATGGCCACCACGTGGCACCCATGCGGTGCCGTTCGAACAAGTCCATCGCCGAATCAAAATACTCCCTCAATTGTTAACGCCTATTTCTTCCCAACAATATCAGGCCAGAAACCAGTTCCGGCCTAAAGGATGGAGACATGGATTGCCATAGGTGCGTTGGCGGACGGGCAGGGTCTTCCTGTGCGCGTCTAGCTCGGCCGCGCGGCGTTGCGGAATTCTACTCTTGTCGAGAGGTCGCGCGACCTACCAGGCCGGATAGCTTGTTCGCCAAATGCGCAGCGAGGTCATCGGGACGTGCGGCTATTGTGTTCAAGATGGTGGAAGTCTGAATGAACCCGGTCGAAAGCATTTTTCAGGAATTCATTGATAGTATTCAAACCGCGGCCGACCCGACTGATTTCGAACGTATCGCAACACGTCTCACGCAGAATCTTGGCTTCCAGCGATTTGCGTATCTGCGCCTGACCGGCGACACGCCGATGCTGATTTCGTCCTATCCCAAATCCTGGACCAGCCGTTATTTCCAGCTTGGGTATCAGCAACTCGATCCTGTGGTACGCCGCGCGCGTGTCGAGCACGCAATGTTCAGTTGGGGAGGAGAGGGCTCAGCCCCGGTCGGAAACCGCGAGCAGCGCCGGTTCTTCGATGAAGCGGCGACTTTCGGCATTAGGTCAGGCGTCACTGTGCCGATCAGGGGTGGATTTGGGCGGATGGCCGCATTTACGCTGGCGACGGACGACCGCGACGTTCAAACGGAACGGCTCGTGGCAGACTGGAAGGATCTCGTACATCTCGTCGGGTTGTATTTTCATAGTCATGTGGCCGCCAGGCTCGACGTACCCTCCACCGATAAACTTGCCGGAAGCGAACTCACTCAGCGCGAGCGCCAATGTCTTGCATGGATCGCACAGGGAAAAACTGCGGCGGATATCGCGGTGTTGGTCCAGATTGCGCCGCGAACTGTAGTCTTTCACCTAGAGAACGCCCGCCGCAAGCTTGGCGCAGCATCTATTGCCCAGTGCGTCGCGGAGGCCTTGCGACGCGGTTTGTTGTCCTAGTCATCCGCAACCTCTCGCGGCGTTGACTGGCGCACCGTCACCGGTAGGAGGCTTTCCCAAGCGCGGTTGAGTTCGTAGAACCGGTCTTTGCCGTGATTGTTCGGCTCGGCTGCGATGTACTCCTCCCATAGCCTATTCGTCAGAACGAAATAGGTTTGCTGCGGTTCTCCATCAGTTCTGCTATATGCTGGCCGCTGCAGTAGGTTTATCGACGCAAAGCCCATCTTGAAAGGGCTTTTATCGCGCGTACTAAGAATGATCGATTTGCATTGCATAAGTCATTGTAGAGGCCGAGAATGTAATATAGACTACTACTTTTGAGCGAGCTTATTGATTGGGGTTCTCATCATGAAAAAACTGCTAGGACTTTTCCTGACCGCTCAGTTCCTGTTGCTCTGCGGTGAGGTCTTGGCCCAGGGACTTCCGGCTCCGTCGTATTGGAAGAATGAGCGTGGCTCGGAGTTGTTTATATGGTCTTCCAACAACGGGAACATACAAGGCACTTTTACAAATCATGCTCAGGGCTTCCAATGCCAGGGCATTCCATATCCTGCATCCGGTGCCGTTAAACCAACAGGTCTGTATTTCGTCGTAACATTTGCTCGATGCAATTCCTTCACGCGCTGGGTCGGAAGGACCAATGGTTCTCAACTGCCAACGTCCTGGACGTTGTTTTATGTCGACGGAAATGGTCATCCGAAAAAGCTCAAGGGCGCCGATACTTTTACACGAATATGGTAGCTAGCGGTTCGTTCTGCTCAGCTTCCGCCGCGCAAATGAGGTCTGCCGCCAGACCTCAAGTCTTCGATGCCGGCCGTCTCTCGTTCTCCTTCATCCTTCTATGCGATGATCTCGCGTTCCGTCAGGCGTAGGTCGCGCACGCGAAGCAGTTGGTGTCTCAGCAGTGCAGGCTTTTCTTGTCGAACCTGATCAGCTTGATCCGTTCCCGATTCTACAGTCGGTGAAGGCCTTGAAGCCGATTTCTGCGACGCCATCGAACCGACGGCCGTCAAGCAATCCAGTCACTGGCGACCTCCCGCAGCCAGTCTTCATTTTCGCCGAGCTTCGGCGAGGCGATTGACGCGGTGATGTGATGAATCTTGTTGACGTGACGGTCATGCAAGTCGAGGGGAGGTCGTAAAGATCGGATGCTACGAGCAAATGAGCTTCGTGCCAGCGGAGATCCGGCAATGTCGCCTTGCGCCAGCGCGGAGGCCGTAGTTTACATGAATCATCATGCCGATACTGCAGAGCGCCTTGACCCATTCGGCATAAAGGTTCGGGTAGGCGTTCGGCCACGATCAGCAGCGGCACCGGTCCGTCCAGGCGCGCGAGGAGCTTTCGATCTAACTACGGCTTCCTCCGCCATCGAGCACGGGCAGCTCGGTCAATTCGACGATGCGCTCGACCCGCTGACAGTATGAAGCTTCTTTGGCATCGCGATAGAGTATTTGACAGGCCCGACGCTCAGACGCCTTTTGAAGCCCGCGCTTGGCCATGGCGTCGGTGAGTGCATCATGAGCCTCCAAAAGGAGAGAGGTCGCTGGAGCAGATCTCAGCGCGCCGGATTTCGGCATATGAGGAGGCAGAACATCGATCAAGACTGATGGCGAGAGAACAGCGTGATTGATCCTGCATACTGACCTCTTGCGAGCGCGTTTGACCCGCCGCATTCAAGGCGTGCGTCGCCTGGTCTTGGTCAAGGCATGTCACTCGCGCGATCCTGTATATCTCAACTGATAGGTGACAGGCGTCTATCATCTAGATCAATCACTGGTGTTGGTAGTTGGCCGGGCCGCAAATTGTTGCCATCCACACAGGATGTCGCGCGAGCCCGACGAAGCTCTGTCAATCGCAACGGGTTCGACGGACGTGCAAAAAGCCCCAGATTTGAAGTCGGAAAAAGTCGTCGAATCAGCCTTGCTCTGCTCGATGTCGAGACGATCCGCGATCTCGACTTGCTCATGGTGGTGAGAAGCATTGTCCAGGGGGAGCGGAGTGTCGGTCTCGTGACGCTGTGGCTGCTCACCTTCGTTGCGCGCAGCACTCGGCCCGCAGATGAGAGGCAGAAAAACACATCGCGCTCTACGCCGCGCTCTTTCTAGATGTATATCAACTAATGTCGCGGCTGCTGCAAACGGCTTGTCGCGTTTCGGACAATGTCGCTATTGCTTCGATCGCTAACGCGATGCATCGATTGCCGATTCTCTCAAGCGCCTGTCCTCGTGCCTGATTTTTGCGATCGTTGCAATTGGTACGAGGCTTGCTGTTCTCATCCCAGGTTCTCGGAACTTGTGGAGTACCGCATGGAAGGTATCGTTTGCATCAAGCATATTTGTGACTTCGCGCAGTGCGCGCGCGCCGTGGCCAACAACTACGTGCGCCAGGGGGAAGCGGATCATTATCAACATCTACGATCTTTCCGGGCTGCGATCGGTCCCGGAGCTAGGCGACGAGTTCGGGGGCGAGCTCACTGTCCTCACCATGGGTCTCCAGATGCCGCCGAGTCCTTACGCAAGGCACTGACCGTCGGTGCCGATCGCAGCGCTGACAGCCGCGTTTGGTGCGCGTCTGCCGCTACATTCGCGCAATCGGATCACGAGCTAGAGGAGCTTGTCACGATCGATGTAAAGCTCGATGGCATGGTCGGCGCCGGAATGGCCAGCAATATCGTCGAGATAACTATAGCCAGGTGCGGCATGAATGTGCTGCGGCGGGAGCGCGGCCAATATTCGCGCGCGCCTGGTGCGACCGCGCACGATCCGGAAAAGTGGCCACCGGTGTTCGGAAAGTTAACACGTAAGCAGGAAGTTGAAGCGTTGAGCGCTGATCGTGGATACCAACTACGAAGGCTGAACCATGAAGCTCGAGCCATTACTGTGCCTCGAGCAGGAGCTGTTCGACAATCGCTGTCTCGTCGATGTCGGTCGTGTCCATACCAGCGTGCGTACGCACAATGTCGTCGGTGCAGCTGTTTCTCTCGTGAAAGCCAGCCCCGCACTGCTACGAAGCGAAGGACAAGTGCAAGATGGAAAGCACCTCGACGGCTGCATGGAATGCGGCATGTACCGCGTCCTCGGCGAGCGCCCCAACCGACAAAAAAAGAGAACTGTCCGAGCAACTATCGCGTGCTCTACGGGTGTAGGCGGCCGCTGCACCTCCGCTGCTTGATCGGCGTGCCCCCGGTTTCGATTCAACTGTTCCTTTTGGGTCGATGCTGGAGAGGTCCACGAATTCGGGAGTCGCGTTTGTCGGAGCGCGCGACTGTTCAGGCAGCATGAAGAGCGGAGCCAAAGGCTCAGTGAGCAGAATGCTGCTGGGCTTCGTCTAAGACTCGCTCAATCGAACGGCGCAAACGCCGGCCTTTTGAGCCGGTCTCGTGAGGCGCCACATGGAACTTTTCAGCTTCATCGAATGCGCGAAGAGAACGCACTCTATCAAGGAGCTGTTCGATCTCCTTGTAAGCTCTGCGAGCGAGGAGGGCTTCAGTGAAGTCGCTTACGGAGCACTCACCTGCGCGGAGCCGCCTCGTGTACAGGAGTATCTGCCGCCCGCAGTGACCGTGAACTTTCCGCGTGACTGGTGCCACCGTTATTTTGAACGCAACTATCATGACATCGACCCGGTGGTCCGGCGGACACCAATGCGTTCGGGGCCGTTTCTGTGGGACGAGCTTGCCAAGCAATATCAACTGCAATCAGGGGAGCAGCGCGTACTAGATGAGGCCAGAGAGGCAGGTTTAAAGCATGCCATGAGCGTGCCATTATTTGGACCCTCGGGGCAAGTCTCAGTGGTATCGTTTGCGTCCCCCTTCGACGATGCCGATCCTCAGTATCGTATGAGTCATCTCTACGTACTGGCCTGGCACTTTCACATCGCATTCTCAGAGATCGCTCGGCCCTCGGATAGCAGCTGCAACGGGAAAGTGACGCTGTCCGATCGCGAAAAAGATTGCCTGCGGTGGGCGGCAGAAGGGAAATCGTCTTGGGCAATCGGGATGATACTGAAGATCAGCGAGAACACGGTCAATTTTCATTTTAAGAACGCCATGCGAAAGCTCGGTACGACGAGCCGGACCCAGGCCATCGTGAAGGCGATCCGCCTCAACCTGATTCTCGGCGGTCCCAGCACTGCCAACTCGATGCGCGTCTAGCGCGTGTGGCGTCCGCTCGTAGGCGTCTCCGTGGCAAGGTGAATCAACCTCCTGAAAATGGCAGCAACCTTACATGCCGCATCGGTACAGCTGCATGGATTGCGCCGGTCGCCGGATCGGGCCGCCAGTAGTTCGTAGCTACCGTCATCTCGAGGCGCCGCCACCTCGGACACGTCTTGCCACACTCTGGCACTCGTAGCCTTATCCGATTTGATGCTGCGCAAGCGAGGTGTGCAGCGATTCAATTCTCTTAAACCAGGGTGTCGATCGAGTACCCCGCCAGATCTGTGAAGAGGGACCGGTTCGACCCGAGTCCCAAGCCGCGCTGTTGTGCCACCCCATCTGAGGGGCCAGGTGCGTAGTCATCGTCGAGCAAGTGGGGGCGTCTTGTTCTTGTTCAGGCGAGCAGCATTCACAACGAGATAGGGCCTGCTGCCACGATCCCGTAGCGGAACTGTCCGCGGTAAACGGCAGCACGTTGATCATGACGATGACCGCAGTGAGTTCGATCTACGCTATTTGATAGCTGATATAGATCACCGGCTGCGCGAGCTTCGCATGCTAGGAATGGCAGAATCTCACTCCGGCGGATCGTATGTGATCGGCGGATATTGTAGTGCAGTCTGGCCGCACAGACGGTGAGGCGCAGCTCAGTGCGCTACTTAGAATTGAAACAACGCCCGTTCCCCCAGTAGTTGGCCGCGTGCGGTCGTCTTCTCGAGCCTGAATCACCATCTCGTGCCGGCGCCGTTCCAGACGCGCTATTCCCATTTTGGCCGGCGCGTTTGGTGGCGACAGCCTCGACCTGGGGAACTGATACGGTTCGCACGCGGGAACAAGCTTGCGCAACATTAAATCCGGCAATCCCGGAAAGGATAGAAGGCACGTAGGTGACCTTGAGCGGCAGATGAGTTGCTGAAAAAAGCCCCGGCCGAGGGCCGGGGCTTTCGATCCGCCGATCTAACGCGAAGAGATCAGGGTCTGATAACGAAGGGGTCGCCGAACCGGTAGGTGATCCGCGCTGTCACGACATCGATGTCCTGGCTGATGCGATCCGTCGCCGGCGCTCCAGCAGCCGTGGTGAAGGTCACGTTGGCAGGCTCCATGAACAGGTGATCGTACTCGATGCCGACTGACCAGTTCGGCGCGAAGCCCACTTCGATGCCGGCGCCAGCCGCGGCGCCCCAACGGACGTTATCGGCGCTCGCAAACAGCCCGCCGGTGGGCCGGGTTATCGGCGCTCCGGGTGTCGGCGTAGTCGGAGGTGGAGCCGAGATTTGATAGGTGTTGCTGGTCACCGCGGCACCACCTTTGGCGTAGAATAGCACGTTGCTGACCGCATAGCCGATCTGGCCGGTGATCAAGCCGAAGGCGTCGGTCTTGGTGCTGTTGGTGTCAGATGGGAAAGCGAGGCTGACATTAGAGCCTCTAAAATCAGCCAAGTTGCCCTGACCTTCGACACCAAACACGAACTGGCCCCTCTGCCAGCGATAGCCGATCTGGCCACCGAGGGTGCTGCCGCTCGCATCGTGGGAGCCCTCGGGCGTAACGCCCGCGGAATCCCAGGAGTTATGGCCCGAGCCCCAGCCACCATTGAAGCCGACATAGAGGCCGCTCCAGTCGTAGATCGGGGCCGCGACCAGTGTCGGTGGCGCCTTGGTGTAGACGGGCTGCGCAGCGAGATCCGCGCTGAATGCGGGCGCCGCCGCGCTGAGCGCGACGAGACTCGCAGTCACAAGCAACAAGTTCTTCATTCCAGTTCCATTTCATTTTGTTAGCCCCGACCCGCGTGCGTCTTAGCAACGCAATCGCAAAATGCCTGTAACTGCACCGCAACACTCGCCTTTGGGAAATTGCGTGAACCTCACGCTGCGGGAGGTTGTACGATTGGAAATCGTGACGAAGCTTACAACGCAAACGTCGCTGGCATATGGGACCTCATGCGCGCGCGTCAACGCTAACGTTGAAGTGAATGATGTTCGCATCGAAGCTCGCTTACAGCGGCGCGCGTTGAAGCGATAGCAGCGACGAACAGCATCGAATAGTCCAACTGACGCGTCTTCTATTCTGCGGCCACAAAGG
>NZ_LLXZ01000132.1:0-1635 GCF_001440395.1 Bradyrhizobium jicamae
AGGCGAATCTGGGTTGGTTTAAGACTGCTTCATGCGGCGGGTATCTCTACCTTGAGTTTAGCAGGTTCAGATAGGATGGAGGATGACCGCCATTTGCGCGCGACGGCGACCTTTGCCCGCCGACGCGTTTGGTCAGCTTTTACCCCAACGCTTGAGCGCAGAACTTCACTTTACAACGGTCAACAGCACGTTCCTAGCCTCGAATAGATAAGTCCGAACCTGGCGGTTGCCGCGGGGGCCAGCGGCGTGCGTTGCACTCTGCGTGCCCCGCGAACGTCGCCGGATTGATAACGTCTTGGTGTCAGGTCGAGATGGGCGCCAACGTCGGCGGAACGTCTGAAGCGAGTTGGTTGTCGACGGTAACAATGAAGGCCAAAGCGGTCAGAGACCGACACTGGGAACGATCATCATTCGGGAACAGTTGGCCGTCCTTCGCCATTACCAGGCGTTCTCGATCAAATATTCAATTTTGCTCGGTCAAACAAGGCTGAGCCAGGAGCAACGGCGCGAAATTATCATGCAAATCCGGCGCTTCAACGAGGAGGGCGATATTGACGTCAGCCGCGATGACGCGATGAAGAAGCCGGCTTGAGCTGGAATGGAAAGGCGAGCGCTCGCCACAGCAAACCTAGGACCAACCCGGAAGTGAAGACGACGTTGGTGGCATAACTGGCTCGGCCTTTGAAGTAGCCGCGGCTGAGGTGATTTTTGGCCTTCATGTGCCCGATGATGGGCTCAATGGCCGAGCGGCGGCGCAGAACGTACAAGGCCTTCAGACTGCGCACTGTGGATAAGGCAAGCGCTCCATCTGGGCTGACAGTTGGGCTGGCACGTCGGCTCTTTTTAACCAATCTACCTCGAACACGGCGCCCACCGCCGTCAGGGATTCGACGCTTGCCGATTGTCCACGCTCTATCCGATAGCGCGCACGTTCAAGCCGCTCGGTTGGGCCAGTTGCGCTTCTCCACTCTCCCTCTGGCGCCCCACTTACGGCTGGAAACGGCCCAAAAGCGTCGATTGCATGTGGGCGAGCGCGTCACTCAGCCTTGCCGCTTCTTCGAATCGGGTTTCCTGGTGCGGCGGGCGCGAGCCAGGATCGACCACGATGGCCTCGGCGGCTTCCGAGAGTCGGCGTAGCGGCGTTCTGAGCCATTGAGCGGCGCCCAGGAGCAGCACCAAAGCTACGACGGCGCCGGCGCCGAAAATGAACCAGAACGCACGGATCAGTTCTCGAGTTGACGCCATCGCGTCGTTGGCGTTCTGTCGGACCAGAAGAGACCAGCCGAAGCTCGGAAGATCTGCAAAACCAACGCTCGGAACCATCACGGTGAAATAGTCCTTTCCATCGGACCATCGCTCGCTCGAGAACGCGCTGGTGACGCGACTGGCCGCAAACGCTGAGCCGACGCTTAGCCGCTTGTTGACGACATCGGTCGGGCCAAACAGGACGGTTCGGTCCCGTGATAGGAGCAGCACATCGATTCCAGGCGCCTGCAACGCGGCCATGCCCTCCTCCACCCATTTCCAGTTGAGGTGCGCTCCGATCACGCCGGCTACGGAACCGTCATGCCGCAAGGGGGCGGCCAGATCGACGAAGCGATAGGGTTCAGCGGATACAGGCAAGAGGCTTGCCAG
>NZ_LLXZ01000132.1:2062-2482 GCF_001440395.1 Bradyrhizobium jicamae
GCCAGCATCAACGTTGCGCCGCCAAAGAACACAAGCGTGCGCAAGCTCAGTCGTCTGTTCGCCATCATGCCTCCTCAATGAGTTAGAGCCCGAGCCAATTCGCGGATGATGCGAACGATGTCCCCGCGATCGGATCCCGGAAGAGCTCGGGCGGTGTGGAGCTTTTCGATAATTTGGGCCCGCTGCTCAATGCTTGGCGAAAACTTTAACCGGTAGCCGTCACGAGTTGGCGCAAGAACACGCGCCTCGACGTCGCCAATACCTGGGATTTTCAAATTGCCTGTCGCCCCGACCGAAAGGCCGAATGGTCCGCTGATGCGAGCGCCTTCCGGTCCGAGATTCACGAGCCAGCCACGGTGCCGAACGTCTCCGATCTTCAGCGTGATCGGTTCAAGCACCTGGCGCTGCGGTCGATTATAT
>NZ_LLXZ01000133.1:0-4207 GCF_001440395.1 Bradyrhizobium jicamae
CGGATGACGTCGCAGGCGCAGGCGAAGTCAGCCTTGGCGGGCGTTCGCGGGCTGGCGTTCCTCGGCTTTCCCTTGCATCCGGCCGGAAAGCCTTCCAGCGAACGGGCCGGGCATCTCGCCGATGTCAAAATCCCGATGCTGTTCCTGCAGGGCACGCGGGATGCGCTGGCGGAATTGAACCTGCTCAAGCCAGTCGTCCAGGATCTGGGATCGCGGGCTTCGCTGCATTTGCTGGATGGCGCCGACCATTCCTTCCATGTGCTGAAGAGTTCGGGACGCAACGATCACGCGGTGATGGATGAAGCGCTGGATGCGTTTGCGGCGTGGGTGGACGAGGTCGCGGGCTAAGCGCTCCGATGTCGTCCCCAGTGCGCAATTGCGCACGGGCGCAGGGACCCATAACCACGACTGGGCATTGTTGACGAAAGTCGTCTAGCCTTGTGCCCTTTTCGCCGGCCGCGGCGCATGGATTCCGGCTCAAGGCCGGGACGACCGGGGATGGAGTTGCGCTCTGCATCATCCTGGCTACGATGTATCAATGACAAAAATCCTGATCGTCAATCCAAATACCACCGCCTCGATGACCGAAACGATCGGCGCCGCTGCGCGCGCTGTCGCGGCATCCGGCACTGAAATCATCGCCGTGACCTCGGCGATGGGGCCGGTCTCGATCGAAGGCTATTACGACGAGGCGTTCGCCGTGCCCGGCCTGATCCAGGCGCTGCTGAATGCGCCGGATGCCGATGCGGCGATCGTCGCCTGTTTCGACGACACCGGCCTCGACGCCGCACGGACCGCCGCGCACTTTCCGGTGGTCGGGATTTGCGAGGCGGCGCTGGTGACGGCTGGCCAGATCGCCAAGCGCATCGCCGTCGTCACCACGCTGCCGCGCTCGATCGTGCCGCTGGAAGAACTGGTGCGCCGTTATGGTTATGCGGAGAGGGCGCGGGTCACTGCCTGCGATGTCGCGGTGCTCGATCTCGACAAGCCTGGCTCGGGTGCTGAAGCCAAGCTTGAAGCGGAGATTGCCCGCGCGCTCGACAAGGGTGCGGAAGCGATCGTGCTGGGCTGTGCGGGCATGGCCGATCTGCCGCAAAAACTGTCGCGGAAATTCGGCGTGCCCGTCGTCGACGGCGTGGCGGCCGCCGTGAAGCAGGCCGAGGCGCTGGCCGGGCTGAAGCTCGCGACGTCGCGGCGCGGCTCCTATGCATCGCCGGGCGTGAAGAAATATACAGGGCTCTTGGAAGAATTCGCGCCATCAGACCCGTCATTGCGAGGAGCGTAGCGACGAAGCAATCCATCCATCCGTTATGCCGCACGATGGATTGCTTCGCTTCGCTCGCAATGACGTTGTTAGGCCGGCGCGCCGTAGATCTTGTCGCGCAGCCGCCGCATGCCTGATAGCCAGCGGTCGCGGTTGGAGGCCTTGCGCTGCATGTATTCAGCGACCTGCGGATGCGACAGGATGAGGAAGCGTTCTTCCGCCATCGCCTCGATCACCATGCGCGCCACTTCCGGCGGTTGCAGCACGCCATCGACCCTTGCAGCGCTGGGGCCCGGAGTGGTCATGGCTGTCTGCACCGATTGCGGGCAGAGCACGGAGACGCGGATGCCGCGGTCGCCATATTGAATGGCGAGATGTTCGGCGAGCGCGATCGCGGCATTCTTGGTGACGCCGTAGGGCATCGAGTTCAGCGACGCCAGCAAGCCCGCGGCGGACGCGGTGTTGAGGAGATAGCCGGAGCCGCGCGCGAGCATGCCCGGCACCAGCACGCGGGACGCGAACACATGGCTCATGACATGGACGCGCCAGCTCACGTCCCAATCGGCGTCGGACGCGGTCTCCTGACCCTTGCGCGACAGGCCGGCGTTGGAAAAGAACACGTCGACCGGGCCATATTTGTCCTCGGCCGCGGCGATCAGCGCCTTGATGTCTTCCTCCAGCCCGACGTCGGCCGTGATCGGCAATCCGTCGATGTCGCCGGCGACCTTGGCGAGCTTTTCACGTGAAGTCTTGAGGTCGGCGACCACGACGCCGCGTGCGCCGGCTTCCGCATAGGCGCGCGCCACCGCTTCGCCGATGCCGCTCGCGGCGCCCGTAACGACACAGACCTTGCCCTTGACGTGCATGATGCGGTTTCCCTGTTCGATTCTGTCGTCGTTGCCTAACCCTTGTACAATCCCTTGTCGCGCGCCTGGCGGATGGCGAGCGCGCCCATCATGTCGAGCATCGGTGTCGAAAGTCCGGCGGCGCGGGCGAAGGCGGCGGGCGCGCGGACCAGCACGTCGATCTCCATGGCGCGGCCGAGTTCGTAATCCTGCAGGATCGATGGCTTGTGGTCCGGTGCGGGGCCGGAGCGGGTCACGCGCTTGACCTCGGGAAAGCAGCTTTGGCCTATGCTGTTGGCTTCGTCGAGCAGGCGCGGCACGATGTCAGCAAGGTCAGGATCGTCGCGGACGGCGCGCGCGGTCTGCCCGGTCAACAGGCACAGCACCGACATCGACATGTTGGTCAGGAGTTTTGACCAGATCGTCTCCCTGATCTGCACGGCCTCGGGCGAGTCGATGGAAGCACCGTTCAGCGCGGCGCGCAGCTTTGCCACGCGCTCGCTGGCGCGATCGTCGCACTCGCCGATCTGAAGCCGGTTGCGCTCGGGCGTGAGATTCGCGACCACGCCCGGCGCGACGACCTCGTTGGATGAGAACACCACGCCGCCGACGATAGACTGCTTCGGAATCGCCGCCCGCAGGCGTCCGCCCGGATCGAGAAAGGCCAGATCCGGCACCGGAGGATGCTTTGGCGAGAGCCCGATATCGTACCACCAGGGAATGCCGTTCTGCGCGAACACCACGGCGGTATCCTCACCGAGCAGCGGCTGCAGGCTGCCAGCGAGGCTGAAGAGGCCCGTCGCCTTCAGCGTGCAAATGACGACGTCCTGCCGGCCCAGCGCGGCGGGATCGCTGGAGGCGCGCACCTTTGCCTTGAACTCGCCATCTCCGACCCGCAGCGTCAGGCCGTTCGCTTTTACGGCATCCAGATGCGAGCCGCGCATCACGCAGGAAACGTCGTGTCCTGCCTGCGCGAGTCGCACCGCAAAATGGCTGCCGACGGCGCCCGCACCGAAAATACAGATACGCATGGATGGGAAATCCTGCTGGGGGAAACGGCCTTGCTAGTTTTCACAAGCCTTGATCGGGCGCAACCGGCCCGCCGCACAGGGTGGGTTGCGGCGCGTGCAGCCTTGGCGGGCGGGAACTTTTGGCATTCAGCCCGCGTTCATCCAGATGCCGTCAAGCTTGCGGCATAACGACAATGGGACGTGCGACGATGAGGGGACGTGCCATGTCAAGGATCGCCGTGGGAATTGCCGCCATTGTTTTCGCAATGGCGCTGTGCGTGGCGGACTTCGCGATCGCAAAAGGCGGTCATGGTGGCGGCCACGGCGGTGGTCGCGGCGGCGGTCATGGCGGTGGTCATCATGGTGGCGGCCATCGCGGCGGTGGACACGGTCACGGTCATCATTTCGGCGGACGACATCATGGTGGCCATTTTCACGGCAGGGCGCATAGCCGCTCATTCTCCGGACACCGCTCTTTCTCCGCACACCGTTCATTCTCCGCGCATCGCATGAATTTTGCCGGCGGCGGCCGTGGGATGAACTCGCGCGCACTGGCCCGCAGCTATCGTCACACCGCCGCGCTGCATAGTCCCGCCATGCGGGCCAGCGTGACCGCGGGCGCTGCGCTGGCGGGATGGCAATACGGGCGAGGCAGGGGCGGCGGCTGGTGGCGGCACGGCAATGGCGGGTACGGCTGGGTCGGGCCGCTGTTCTGGCCGTTCGCCTATTACGACATCTACGACTACACGCTGTGGGGGCCGAATGTCGGCGCACCGTTCTGGTACTACGGCTATGACGATATTTATGCCGGCCTGTTCGGGCCCTACGACTATCAGGGGCTTACGGGCTATTTGCCGCCGCGTGGCTCTCCCGACGCCGGACCGGACCGGCTGGCGCTGTTATGCGGCGAGGACAGCCGTGAAATCGCTGGTCTCCCGATCGACCTGATCGCGCAGACGATCGAGCCGACCGAGGCGCAGCGCGCAGCCCTCGACGATCTCGCCAATGCGTCGGTGACATCAGCCCAGAAGATCAAGGCGGCGTGCCCGACATCGATCGCGTTGACGGCGTCCGGCCGGCTTTTTTTG
>NZ_LLXZ01000133.1:4291-20287 GCF_001440395.1 Bradyrhizobium jicamae
GGTGTCGCGACCGTGCAGGCGCCGCTGGACAAGTTTTATGGTCTCTTGAACGACGAGCAGAAAGCGCGGCTGAACGCGGTCGCTGAGGAGCAGGAAAGGAAAGCCGAACGGCGGCGCAGCAGGTCGCTGGTGCGGGCCTGTGACGTTACGCAATCGTCGGGCTTGAGCTGGCCGACGGAGGAGATCGATGCGCGGCTGCGTCCGACCGACGTGCAACGCACCGGCCTTACAGCCCTGCAGAATGCCAGCGCCAAGGCGAGGGAGATGCTGAACGCATCGTGCCGGCCCGAAGAAGCCGCCACGCCGTCCGCGCGGCTCGCCGCCGCCGGCAAGCGGCTCGATGTCATGCTGCAGGCGGTCAAACAGGTCCGCACCGCGCTGGACGACTTCTATGCGACCTTGAATGACGAGCAGAAAGCACAGTTCGAGGCCATCGGTCCGCGGCGTACGTCGTTTGCCGACAGGGCAGACATGACGCGGCGGTACGGCCGACGATAACTCGGCGGTCGTGACAGCGCCTGCAATCCCGGCCTATGGTTCGGCATAACAACATGCCGAACAAAAGGGCCGCCGAATGACTACCAATCCTGTCTTGTGGAATCTCGACGCGCGCGGCGTCGCCACCGTCACGCTGAACCGCCCCGAGGTGAACAATGCCTATGACGCCGGGCTCATCAACGGCGTGCTCGCGGCGATGGATGATTTGGGCAAGAAACCGAACCTTCGCGTCGTGGTCCTGAAGGGCAACGGCAAGCATTTCCAGGCCGGCGCCGACCTGAAATGGATCAACGGCGTCCGGCCGAAATCGACAGAAGAGAACGAGGCGGTGTCGCGCGCAACGTTCGAGGCCGTGCAGCGGCTGAACACGCTGCCGATCCCGACGGTGGCGCTGGTGCAGGGCGGCTGTTTCGGCGGCGGCACCGGGGTGATCTCGGCCTGCGACGTCGTGATCGCCGCCGACAATGCGATGTTCTCGATCACCGAAGTACGCTGGGGCCTGACGGCCGCCATCATCATCCCGCAACTCTGCGATGCCATCGGCGTCCGCCAGGTCCGCCGCTACGCGCTGACCGGCGAACGCTTCGGCGCGGAGGAGGCGCGGCGTATCGGCCTGGTGCACGAGGTGGCGCCGCTGGCCGAGCTCGAAGCGGCCGGGGCCAGGGTTGTTGAGCAATTGCTGGCGAACGGCCCGGAGGCGCTGGCCGAGACCAAGCGGCTGGCGATGGAGAACTCGTTCGGCGGGATGAGCGTTGACGACGCGGCTTACACGCGGCTGGTGAAGATGCATTCGGCACGGCGGCAGACGGCCGAGGCGTCCGAAGGGCTGGCGTCGTTTGCGGAGAAGCGGGCGGCGCGATGGGAGCTATGAGGGAGTAGGATCTTCCGCGGCACAGTACGGCAGTGGCGAATGTAGAATAGTTTGCTATATTGGAGCCATGACAACGAAAGACCTCGAAGCACTCATAGAGCGCGTTCGGCATTGGCCTAAGGAGCGCCAGGACGACGCAGCGGAAGTCCTGCTCGAAATGGAACGGCAGGACGCGAGCCGCTATCGCCTAACCGATGCTCAAGCGCAGGAAGTCGCCCGTATCCAACGCGATATCCGCGAGGGCAGGGGCACGATCGCAACCGATGAGCAGATGGCGGCGCTTTGGAAGTCATGCGGCCTGTAAGGTTGCGCTTCACCGCGGAAGCGCGGGAACACATTGCTGCGATTTACAGCTACATCCGAGAGCGCAATCCCATTGCGGCGACGCAGGTGGCCGCACGCATCCGTCTAGCTGCCGAACGATTGACGGAATTTCCACGCATGGGGCATGTCGGTCGTGTACCGGGGACCCATGAATGGGTGGTGCGCGGCTTGCCGTATATTATCGTCTATGAAATCGGCCTGGCCGATCCTGACGAGATTCTGGTTCTCGGCGTATTTCATGCGGCGCAAGATCGAGAACAAGAATGAAGTCACAATCACAGGAGGGGCACAGCGTGCCTTCCAAGCGCATTGCTATTGCCGGGCTCGGCGAAATCGGACGAACCGTGGCGCGCAAGCTTGCGGAAGGTTTGCCCGGCCTCGCGCTCGCGGCCGTCACCACCAGGGATCAGGCGAAGGCGCAGGCCTGGCTCGATCGCGAAGGCATCGCCTGTCCGCTGGTCGCGCTCGATGATCTGCCCGATCATGCCGACCTCGTGGTCGAATGCGCGCCGGCAGCGATCCTCGAACAGATCTGCCGGCCGATGCTGAGCGCCGGCAAGCAGGTGATGGTGCTGAGCGCGAGTGCGCTGCTGCCGCGGCCCGATCTCATCGATCTGGCGCGGGCGCATGGCGGGCAGATCATCGTGCCGACCGGCGCGCTGATCGGCTTCGATGCGGTTTCGGCCGCCGCCGAAGGCACCATCCATTCGGTGCAGATGGTCACGCGCAAGCCACCGAAGGGGCTTGCCGGGGCGCCTTACCTGGTCGAGAACCGGATTTCGGTGGAGGGGCTGACGTCTGCCCTGTGTGTCTTCAAGGGTTCGGCGCGCGATGCGGCGGCCGCGTTTCCGGCCAATGTGAACGTGGTGGCGGCGTTGTCGCTGGCCGGTATCGGTCCCGACCGCACCACGATCGAAATCTGGGCCGATCCGGCGGTGACGCGGAACTGTCACCAGATCAGGGTCGACGCCGACTCGGCGTCGTTCACGATGGGAATCGAGAACGTGCCGTCGGAAAATCCAAAAACGGGCCGCATCACCGCGCTCTCGGTGATCGCGGCACTACGCAAGCTCACCTCGCCACTGCAGGTCGGAACGTAAGCGTCTTTTCGCGTTCTACAGCGCCGGCGCGAGCGCGCGTTTCAATTGCTGAAGCAGCGCCTGCACGGCGGCGGCGTTGACCCGTCGCTCGGGAATGGCCGCCTTGACCCATAGTTCGGGAATCGCAAAATCCGGCAGCACGATCTGCAACGTGCCGCTGCTCAGCGCGTCCGCAACGAGATAGTGCGAGATCAAGGCAATGCCGTTGCCGGCGATCGCGCTCTTCACCAGCACGTGGCCTTCGTTCGAGCTCAATAGCGGGCGCACCTGGATGCTGGTCCGGCCACGCGGGCCGTCGAAAGTCCATTCCGATCCCGTGGGGAGAAAGCTCAGGCACTGATGATCGACCAGTTCGCGCGGATGCCGAGGCACGCCGTGTTCGGCGAGATAGGCCGGCGAGGCGCACAGCAATCGCTTGAGCGAACATAGCGGCTCATCAACAACGCCGCCGAACGAATGCGGGAATGCGCCGATGGCGATGTCGAATCCTTCCGTCACCGGATCGACGGGGCGGTCGATCAGCACGATCTCAAGCTTCAGCCGCGGGTTCTGGGTCTGGAAGGCGCTGAACACATCGGCAAGCCGGGCGATGGTGAGCGAAGTGGGAGCCTTGATGCGGAGTTGATCGACCAGATCGCTGTCTTTCTCGCCCATGCGCGCGAGGAGGTCACCGACATCGGCCACCACGCCGCGCGCGCGATGCAGATAGCGCTGGCCGGCCTCCGTCAATCGCAACTGGCGCGTTGAGCGGCGAAACAGCGCGATGCCGATCTGGGCTTCGAGCTGCGTGACCCGTTTGGACACGACCGAGGTCGAAACATGGAGCTTGCGGGCCGCGGCAGAAAAGCCGCCAGCCTCGGCCGAGGCTAAAAAGGCCTGAAGATTGGTGAGCGTATCCATTCATTTTTCACGATTCGAGAAAGCTGATCGCGCAATTTGCTGGATTGTAGTCCGATACGCATCAATTCATAGTGCCGGCAAGAAAACAGGGACGGAAAGCGACCAGTGTCGGCCAAAACGATCGAAGAACCCGCGCGCCGGGTGCCCGTCTATGGCGAATATGAAGTGACCGTCCTCGGCGGCGGTCCTGCCGGCATCGCGGCTGCGGTCGCCTCCGCACGCGCGGGTCGCCGGACGCTGCTGATCGAGCGCTACGGGTTTCTCGGCGGCATGGGCACCGCCGCCGGCGTGACCAATTTCTGCGGGCTGCATGCCAACGTCCATGGCGCGATGCACCGGGTGGTGCAGGGCATCGCCTCCGATCTGCTGGCGCGGATCGGCCGGCTCGATGGGCTCAACGCGCCGCATCTGATCTTCGGCAAGATTTTTGCGCAGGCCTATGACACGGCGGCCTACAAGATCGCGGCGGATGATCTGCTGGCGGCGCACAAGGTCGACATTCTCTTTCACGCGCTCGGCGCCGGTGTCGTGATGGATGATGACAGGCGTATCCATGCGCTGATGGTGGAGACCAAGGCGGGGCGTCAGGCGGTGCGCGCCGGCATCTTCATCGATTGCTCCGGCGACGGCGATCTCGCGGCCTGGGCGGGCGCACCGTTCGAGGTCGGTGACAATGCCGGCAGCATGCTTTATCCGTCGATGATGCTGCGTCTCAACGGCATCGATCCGGAAAAGGCCGGCGAGGCCTGGCGGACGATCCCGTCGCTGATGGAAAAGGCGGAGGCCGCGGGCACGCATCGTTTTCCGCGCAAGTCTGCGATCGTGCGGCCGCAGCGCTCCGGCATCGAATGGCGGGTCAACTTCACCCAGCTCGCGCGCGAGGACGGCAGCGCGGTCAGCGGAATCGATCCCGACCAGATGACGCGCGGCGAGATCGAGGGGCGGCGGCAGGCGGTGCAGGCATTCGAATTCCTTCGCACGGTGCCCGGCTTCGAAAAATCCTACATCGTCGATCTGCCGCCGCAGCTCGGCATCCGCGAAACGCGGCGCGTGATCGGCGGTTACATGCTGTCGGGCGAGGATGTGCTCGGCTGCGCCTCGTTCGAGGATTCCATCGGCGCCAATGGCTGGCCGATCGAAGCGCATGTCCCGGGCGATGTGATCTTCAAGTTCCCGCCGATCCCGGAATCGCGCGGTTTCAACGAATTGCCATATCGCATGCTGGTACCCGTGGGCATCGACAACCTTTTGATGGCGGGCCGCTGCGCCTCGATGACCCATGAGGGCCAGTCGGCGGCGCGGGTTTCCGGCGCCTGTTTTGCGATGGGGGAGGCGGCGGGTCTCGCGGCGGCGCTGGCACTGTCCGAAAATACGATTCCGCGCGACATTGCGGTTGAAAAGTTGCAACAAACGTTGAAACAACAGGGCGCGTTCATCGGGCGGGACCAGAGCGTGCCCGAAGGGTTATAAAAGAGTTGCGGAGGAAACCGGATGTCAAAATTTGCACGGCTCGCACTGGCGGGCCTGCTCGCGGTGGCGGCAAACGGGATCGCGCGGGCTGACGATGCGCTGAAAGCAAAAATCGGCGTGCTCCGGCTGTCGTCGTCGGCGCCGGTGTTCATCGCGCAGGACAAGGGATATTTCCGCGAGGCCGGGCTCGACATCGAATTGAAATTCTTCGACGCCGCGCAGCCGATCGCGGTGGCGACGACCTCAGGCGACGTCGATTTCGGCATCACGGCCTTCACCGCGGGTCTCTATAATCTCGCCGGCAAGGGCACGCTGAAGGTGATCGGCGGCATGAGCCGCGAGAAGGCGGGCTATCCCCTGATCGGCTATTTCGCCAGCAATAATGCCTATGCGGCCGGGCTGAAGACGCCGAAGAATCTGGCGGGAAAACGCATCGCGATGACGCAGGTCGGCTCCTCCTTTCACTATTCGCTGGGGCTGCTGGCCGACAAGTACGGCTTCAAGCTTGCGGACGTGAAAATAGTGCCGCTGCAGTCGCTGTCGAATGCGGCTGCCGCGCTGAAGGGCGAAACCGTCGATGCCGCGCTGCTGCCGATTTCCACCGCACGGGCGCTGGTGGATTCCGGCGGCGCCAAATTCCTCGGCTGGGTCGGCGACGAGACCCCGTGGCAACTCGGCGCGGTGTTCGCCTCACCGAAGACGCTCGGCAACAAGGCGCTGGTGACCAAGCTCCTGGCTGCGCTGGTGCGCGCCGACCGCGAATATCACGACGTGATCCTGGCGTCGGTGAAGGACGGCAAGGCCGAGATCAACGACAAGACCAGGCCGCTGCTCGAGATCATCGCCAAATACACCAACCTGCCGGTCGAGCAGGTGGTCGGCAATTGCGCCTATATCGATCCCGACGGCAAGCTGGATGTGAAGAACGTCGACAACCAGATCGCGTGGCTGCAGGAGCAGGGCTTTGTCGACAAGGGATTTGATGCGGGTGCCATCATCGCCAAGGAATATGTGAAGGCGGATTGATGGGAACGTCATTGCGAGCGAAGCGAAGCAATCCATCTATCCCCATGCCGAGGTATGGATTGCTTCGCTGCGCTCGCAATGATGGGTCTGGCATCGAACCAGGAACCACATGGACCTGATCGCCGACCATATCAGTCACCGCTTCGGCGCCCTCGACGTGCTCGACAAGGTGTCGTTCACCGTCGCCGCCGGCGAAGTGGTCGCGATCGTCGGGCCCTCCGGCTGCGGCAAGAGCACGCTGCTGTCGATCCTTGGTGGGCTGCTGCGGCCAAGCGAGGGAAGGGCGGAGCTGCGCGGCGCGCCACCGGCTGACAGCCTCAATCCGCTGACCTTCGTGTTCCAGGATTTTGCCTTGCTGCCGTGGTGCACGGTGGAGGCGAATGTCGAGTTTCCGCTGGTCCATACCGCGCTGAGCGCAGCCCAGCGCCGCGCCGTCGTCGACGACGCGCTGCGCCGCACCGGACTTGCCGATTTTCGTAGCGCCTATCCGAAGCAATTGTCTGGCGGCATGCGCCAGCGTGTCGGCATTGCGCGGGCGCTGGCGGTGCGGCCGGCGATCCTGCTGATGGACGAGCCGCTGTCGGCGCTGGATTCGCAGACCCGCGAATTGCTGATGGAGGATTTCATCCGTCTGCTTGCCGACGGCACGATGGGCGCGGTCTATGTCACGCATAATCTGGAAGAAGCTGTGCGGCTCGCCGACCGCGTGGTGGTGCTGTCGCGGCGGCCCGGCCGGGTCCGCGAGGTCGTGACGATCCCGATGACGCGCGACGAGCGCGGCGGCATCGACGCCCGCGGCCAATTGCTGACGTTGCAGAACCAGTTGTGGTCGCTGATCCGCGACGAGGCGATCGATGCCGAGCGCGAGGTGCAGCATGCTTGAGCGCGCCCCGTCGCAACAGCAGGACGCGAGTACGTCGCGGCCGGTCGCCTTTCGCGGCGCGGGTTTTACGCCCGGCGGTGGTCGCGTCTCGGGATGGATCGCGCTGGTGCTTGTCATCGCACTCTGGCAACTCGCCGGCAGCGCGGGCTGGGTCAATCCGCTGTTCCTGCCGCCGCCATCGGCGATTGCGGTCGCGATCTACAAGCTCGCGATGTCAGGCGCGCTCTGGCAGCATGTTTCGGCGTCGGTGGTTCGCATCGGCTCGGGCTGGCTGATCGGCTCGGTGCTGGGCGTGATCACAGGCTTTGCGATCGGGCTGTCGACGCTGGCGCGCGGCGTCGGCATCACCTTTATCTCCGCGCTGTTTCCGATTCCAAAGATCGCGCTGCTGCCGCTTCTGATCCTCTGGCTCGGGATCGGCGAGGAACCGAAGATCGCGACCATTGCGCTCGGAGTGTTCTTCTCCACCGCGATCTCGGTCTACAGTGGCGTCGACGCGGTGCCGCGCAATTTGATCCGGATGGCGCAGAGCTTTAACGTGCCATTCCCCGCCATCGTAGCCAGAGTGGTCTGGCCGGGCGCGCTGCCCTCGATCCTCGCGGGTTTCCGCATCACGGCGTCGGTGGCGCTCTTGCTGGTGGTGAGCGCGGAAATGATCGGCGCGCAGTTCGGTATCGGCGCCTTCGTGCTGCAGGCCGGCAATCTGATGCAGACCGATCAGCTACTCGCCGGCGTCGTGATCCTGTCGCTGTTCGGGCTGGCGGTGGGGAAGGCGATCAACGTGCTGGAAGCGCGGTTGCTGCACTGGCGGTGAGAGCTGTCGTTCCCTGCGAACGCAGTGTGTAGGGTGGGCAAAGCGAAGCGTGCCCACCATCACGTGCACAGGGCTTGATGGTGGGCACGTCGCTAACGCTCCTTTGCCCACCCTACGGTTCTCTCATTCCTCACGCATTCCCGCGGTCTTCGCGGAACAGATCCAGCTTCTGCTGCACCGGGCGGTCGGAGAACGAGAACAGCACCGCATCGGTGTCGGCCTCGTGCGTGACCCAGTGCCAGCTCGGCACCACGAACAGGTCGCGCGCGCTCCATTCGAAGGTCTGGTCGCCAATCCGCGTGCGGCCCTTGCCTTCGATCGCCGCGAACACGGTGGCGTCGGTAGCGCGGTAGCGCGCGGTCTTGAAACCCTTCGGCAACAGCTGAATGAAGGTGCCGATGGTCGGCATCGCGAAATCGCCGGTCTCGGGATTGGAGAATTTCAGCTTCAGCCCGTGGCAGGCGTCCCACTCGTTGCGGGTCTTGGCCTGTTCCAGCGCCTCGCGGGTGTAGCTATAGGGATAGTTGAAGATCGGCGAGGTCTTTGATTTGCGCTTCTCGTCGACCGGCAGCAAATTGTGGCCATAGCGCGCAAAGCTGTCGCCGGCAGGTTTGGAGAGCTTCTGCTGATCCTCGTTCGATCCTTCGGCGAAGGAGGCGTCGAAGAACTGCACCATCGGGATATCGAGGCCATCGAGCCAGAACATCGGCTCAGAGGTTTCGTTGGAATGGTCGTGCCAGGTCATCGAGGGCGTGATAATGAAATCGCCGGGCTCCATCGCGGTGCGCTCGCCATCGACGGTGGTATGGGCGCCCTTGCCTTCGAGCACGAAACGCAGCGCCGACTGGCTGTGCCGGTGAGCCGGCGCCACGTCGCCCGGCACCACCATCTGCACGCCGGCGAACAGCGAGGTCGTGACCTTGGACTGGCCGCGGAGGCCAGGATTTTCCAGCACCAGCACCCGCCGCTCGGCTTCCTTGGCGGTGATGAGCTTGCCCGCTTCGTTCATGTAGTCGCGGATGGAATCGAATTTCCACAGATGCGGCCGGCAGGCGCTGCGCGGTTCCGGCGTGACGAGATCGCCGAGCACGTTCCACAAGGCCGAGAGATTTTCGCCGTCGATCTTCTTGTAGAACGCCTCGCGCTCCGGGGTCTTCTGCACGGCTTCCATGGTCAAGCCTCCCGTCATTTTTGTTTCGTCTGATGATTGACAGTATACTTACAATATGGGTAGCGTCAATGACCGCCGATCAGGGCGCAATGACAATAGACCGGGAGGTTCCGATGAAGCTGCATGGCTACTTCCGCAGCAGCGCGGCGTATCGGGTCAGGATCGCGCTCAACCTCAAGGGACTTACGGCAGAGCACCTGCCGCATCACCTTCGCAAGGGCGAACAGACCGCGCCCGACTATCTCGCCATCAACCCGCAGGGACTGGTGCCGACGCTGGAGGGTGATGGCGGGACGGCGCTGACCCAGTCGCTCGCGATCATCGAATGGCTGGACGAGACCCATCCGAGCCCGCCGCTATTGCCTGCGGATCCGCTGCGCCGCGCCAAGGTGCGCGCCTTTGCGCTCGCGATTGCCTGTGATGTCCACCCCGTTCAAAATCTGAAGGTGCTGGCCCGGCTGCGCCAGCTTGGCCTTGCGGAGGAGAAAGTGACGGAGTGGGCGGCCTGGATCAACCGCGAAGGCCTTGCCGCCTGCGAAGCGTTGATCAAGGGCGAGCAGGGGCCGTTCTGCTTCGGCGACAGGCCTACGATGGCCGATCTCTGCCTGGTGCCGCAGCTTGCGAATGCGCGGCGCTTCGGCGTCGACGTCTCGGCCTATCCGCGGCTGCTCAAGGCCGAGGCCGCAGCAAAGGAAATGAAGGCGTTCGCGGACGCCGCGCCGGACAAGCAACCCGATGCCGAGTAAGTCAACACCCATCACCATGGACGCGGTCTACACCGCGCCCGGCTATCTGTTCCGGCGGATGCAGCAGATCGCGGTCTCGATCTTCGTCGAGGAATGCAGCGCGTTCGATCTCACGCCGGTGCAATATGCGGCGCTGGTCGCGATCCACACCCATCCTGGGATCGACGCCACGCGGCTATCCGCGGTGATCGCCTTCGACCGCTCCACGCTGGGCAACGTGATCGAGCGGCTGGAGAGCAAGGCGCTGATCGAGCGCAAGCCGTCGCGGGAGGACAAGCGTGTCAAGCTGCTCCATCTCACCAAGGCAGGTGCGATCGTGCTGCGCGACATCATGTCCTCGGTCGAGCGGGCGCAGGTCAGGATGCTGCAGCCGCTGAAGCCGGCCGACCGCAAGACCCTGCTGGCGCTATTGATGCAACTCGTCGATCTCAACAACGAGGCCTCGCGCGTGCCGCTGCGCGCCGAAGACGCGCTCGAACATCTCGGGAAATCGAACTGATGGACACGGGGCCGGTTCTCATCGCAGGTGGCGGAATCGGCGGACTCGCCGTAGCGCTCGGGCTGGCGCAAAAGGGCATCCGCTCGATCCTGCTGGAAAAAGCCTCCCAGCTCGGCGAAATCGGCGCCGGCATCCAGCTCGGACCCAACGCCTTCCACGCCTTCGACTATCTCGGCGTCGGCGAAGCCGCGCGTGGCATGGCGGTCTATATCGACCAGCTACGGCTGATGGATGCGCTGACCGCGGAGGAAATCACCCATGTCGATCTCGGCGACGCGTTCCGCGCGCGTTTCCGCAACCCTTATGCGGTGGTGCATCGCGGCGATCTGCACGGCGTCTTCCTGCGTGCTTGCCAGAGCCATGAGCTGATCGAACTGCGCGTCAGCAGCGAGGTGGCCGGCTACGAACAGGATGGTTCGTCAGTGACGGCGCGGCTTTCGAACGGCGAGCGCGTCACGGGGCTGCTGTTGATCGGCGCTGACGGGTTGTGGTCGAACGTTCGCAAGCAGGTGGTCGCGGACGGGGCGCCGCGGGTCTCCGGGCATACGACGTACCGCTCGGTGATTCCGACCGAGCAGATGCCGGAAGATCTGCGCTGGAACGCGGCGACGCTGTGGGCCGGGCCGAAATGCCACATCGTGCACTACCCGCTGTCGGGCTGGAAGGTGTTCAACCTCGTCGTCACCTATCACAACGATGCGCCGGAGCCGGTGGCGGGCAAGCCGGTGTCGGATGAAGAGGTGATGCAGGGCTTTGGTCATATCCACGAGCGGGCCCGCGAAATCATTCGTCACGGCAAGAACTGGCGGCTGTGGGTGCTGTGCGACCGCGACCCGGTCGAGCGCTGGGTCGACGGCCGGGTCGCGCTGCTCGGCGACGCCGCGCATCCGATGCTGCAATATTTTGCGCAGGGCGCCTGCCAGGCGATGGAGGATGCGGTGTGCCTGTCGCACATGCTGGCGAACCATGATGATTACGCGGCCGCGCTGGAAGCCTATCGTGCGCAGCGTTTCCTGCGCACCGCAAAGGTGCAACTGATGTCCCGCGCCATCGGCGAGCACATCTATCATCCCGCTGGTGGGCACGCCCGGCTGCGCAATGAGATCATGGGCGCGAAGACGTCGGAAGATTGGTACGGCGATCTGGCGTGGTTGTATGGCGGGACGGGGTTGGCGGGATAGGGCATTATCGTAGCCCAGATGAGCGAAGCGATATCCGGGATTCACACGGGCACCGCTCCCGGATGTCGCTTCGCTCATCCGGGCTACGGGGCGGAGTCAGATCGTCATTGCGAGCGCAGCGAAGCAATCCATAGTGCGGCAAGTGGAGGAATGGATTGCTTCGCTTCGCTCGCAATGACGGGCGCCCCTACATCTTCATCAATGCCTGGCGGTCGATCTTGCCGGTGCCTGTCTTCGGCAATTCGGCGATGAAGGTGATCTCGCGCGGATATTTGTAAGGCAGCAGTTTTGCCTTCACATAATCCTGCAGCGTTTTGGTCGCGCTCCCGGTATCGAACTCGCCCTTGTTCATCACGACCACGGCCTTCAGCGTCATGCGCCTATCCGGCAGTTCGGCGGCGAACACCGCGCATTCCCTGATATCGGGGTGCTCAGCCAGACAAAGCTCGACCTCCAGCGGGTAGACCCACTGTCCCGAAATCTTGATCAGATCGTCGGCGCGGCCGCGGAAGAAATGGAAGCCGTCGGCATCGCGCATGAAGCGGTCGCCGGTATAGACCCAGCCGCCGTCGCGAATCGTCTCGGCCGATTTGTCCGGCCGGTTCCAGTACAGCGGCGTGTTGGAATCGCCGCGCACCCACAAGATTCCTTCCTCGTTGTCGCCGACCTCGCGGCCGTCCTTGTCTTTCAGCAGGATCTCATAGCCGGGCACGCGCAAGCCGGCGGCACCGAGCTTTTTCTGCTCGGGACGGTTGGAGAGATAGATGTGCAGCACTTCCGTCGAGCCGAGGCCTTCGATGATCTCGAGGCCGGTCAGAGCCTTCCAGCCGTTGAACACTTCCGCCGACAGCACTTCGGCAGCCGATAGCGCCATGCGGAGCGATGAGAAATCGATCTTCCCCGCGCCCTCGGCCTTGGTCAGCGAGGTGTAGAGCGTCGGCAATCCGTAGAACACGGACGGCCGGTATTTTTCGATCGCCTCGAAGATCGTTGCCGGCTTCGGCTGGCCGGGCACCAGCAGCGACGCGGCGCCGACCGAAAACGGAAAGGTGATGGCGTTGCCAAAACCGTAGGCGAAAAAGATCTTCGGCACCGAAAAGCAGATGTCGTCGGGCCTCAGCTTGAGCATGTGGCGCGCAAAAGCCTGTTCGCTGTAGGCCATGTCGTGCTGCAGATGCACGATGCCTTTTGGACGGCCGGTCGAGCCGGATGAATACATCCAGAACGCCATGTCGTCGCGCCCGGTGTCGGCTTCCGGCAGATCGGTCGGGAATCCCTGCAGCCATTGGGCGGCGTCGAGGGCCTGCGGCACCGCGTGGTCGCCTGCGGCCCCATTGACGATGATCAGCGTTTGCAGCGGCGTGTCCTTGCAGGCCTCCGCGTTGAAGCGCGGCGCAAACTCGGCCTCCGCGACGGCCACGGCAGCGCCGGCGTCCGAGAGATAGAACTGCAGCAGATCCGGCGGCGTCAGCGTGTTGATCAACAGCGGCACGAAGCCCGCGCGCACCGCGCCGAAAAACGCCGCCGGATAGGCCGGCGTGTCGTCGAGGAACATCAGGATGCGGTCGCCGCGCTTCAGGCCGAGCGACTGGAAGCCGTGTCCCCATTGCGCGGCCTCGGCGCAGAGTTCTGCATAGGTACGCGTGCCGCCGGGGCCGGTCAATGCCAGCCGCTCGCCGCGGCCTTGAGCGAGATTGTCGAACAGGATCCGGCTCGCGTTATAGCGTTCCGGGATCGCAAACCCGATCTCGCGTGCGCCCGGATTATCGCGGGGGACCAAATCGAAGATTGTCGTCATGCCTGGCTCCCGATCTTCTTCGTCGCCTCGTAGCGTGCCATGAATTCCGGCGACATCGCGCGCAGCCGTGCGTCGGCGATCCGCCCGGAACGGGTGATGTAGCTGTAGGCAAAATCCATCAGGTCGAGTTTCATGTGTTCGGGGAAATGTTCGTACCAGTCGGCGCTGGTGCGCGCCGCCGTCACCAGCTTCTGCACGATCGGCTTGCGCTCGGCCTGGTAGCGGGCGAGGCCTGCGGGAATATCGCTTTCCGCCTCCAGCGCCTTGGTCAGCGCGATCGCGTCCTCGATCGCAAGGCGCGTGCCCGAGCCGATCGAGAAATGCGCGGTATGCAGGGCGTCGCCGATCAGCACCCTGTTGCCGTGCGACCAGTTCTCGTTCCAGATCCAGGGGAAGTTGCGCCACACCGATTTGTTCGAGACCAGCGGATGGCCGTCCAGTGTCTCGGCGAATATCTCCTCGCAGATCGCCTGCGACTCTTCGATGGTCTTGTGCTCGAAGCCGTAAGACCGCCAGGTCGCCGCATCGCATTCGACCAGGAACGTGCTCATCGCAGGCGAATAGCGATAATGGTGCGCGTTGAATGATCCGCGATCGGTCTTCACAAAGGTCTGCGACAGCGTGGCGAAACGCTTGCTGGTGCCGTACCAGGCGAATTTGTTGGTGGAGTGCGAGACCGAGGCGCCGAACTCCTTCTCGAAGCCGCGGCGCACCAGCGAGTTCAGCCCGTCGGCCGCGACGATCAGGTCGTACCCCGCAAGTTCGTCCAGCGACTGGATCGTGGTGTCGTATCGCGCCGCGACACCGACCGCACGCACGCGCTGCTGCAGGATGGTCAACAGTTCGAGCCGGCCGATCGAGGAGAAGCCGATGCCGTCGATCTCGACGCTCTCACCGCGCAGATTGAGCGTGATGTTCTTCCAGCTCTCCATCCGCGGCGTGATGGCGTCGACCGTCTCGGGGTCGTCGGCGCGCAGGAACTCCAGCGCCTGTTCGGAGAACACCACGCCGAACCCCCAGGTCGCGCCTTCCGGGTTCTGCTCGAACAGGTCGATGTGGGCGTCCGGGTGACGCCGCTTCCAGAGATAGGCGAAGTAGAGGCCGCCGGGGCCTCCGCCGATGACGGCGATGCGCACGTCTTCCTCCCAATCGACAGTATACTTACTAATTTGGGATGGAGACTAATCCGCGCCGGAAATTTGCGCTACAGAAAAATGATGAAGGTATCAGGCGCGGGCCGGGGCCCAAGCTCGCCGGGACCCGGCCCAACCGCCCTGTTTCGTTCGCCGGTTCTGTCCGCGAACGGTTGTCCGCTCTGCGGTGAGTTGGGCTTTGCCGAATTGTTTGGGGTTCAGGTGCAGCGGCGAACCTTCACGCCATTCACCCACACGGTCTTGCAAACCACGGCCGGCTTGCGGACGACGACTGCGCCGCGAGGCCCGGCGCAGCCGGCGCGGACGACGCCGTCGGCGCATACTGCGGCGTTGGCTTCGGTCGATTCAAAAGTCATGGCGGCGCCCAAGGCGAAGAGGGCGGATGCAATGATCAAGAAGTAACGCATGTTGGTCTCCCGGACCTGTGTTGTTGATGCTCGGCCTTGAAAATTTCTTTTGAAAGATTCTTTAGAAGGTTCTGCGGATTTTTCCTCGCGACGTGCCTGCACGCCGATCTCGTTTCGCCGCCGGCCTGAACGCCGGCCGTCTCCTCATTTCTTCTCGGCGGCTGCGAGCACCTTCTTGCAGGCGGGCGTGAGCTTGTCGTTCTCCTTGGCGAGGCAGGCGATGATGCGTCCGCCGCCCGGGGTGACGCCTTTGCAGTATTTCTCGTAGTCGCCCATGCAGGCGCTGCGTTGTTCGGCGGTCAGCTCCTGCGCGAAAGCGGCCTGCGAAAGGCAGAGCAGGGCGGCGGTGGTCAGGATGGTGCGTAGCATCGGTTTTCTCCCTTCGTTGTGGCGGCCGGTCGTTGAGGTGATCATCCGCGGATCATGCCGGCCTTCTTGCTTCTTGATCGTGGACCCGCTGTAGTGACGCTCCCATTCATCGCTGCAAGAAAACCCAAGGAAAACCCGAGGAAAATTCATGGCGCAGGTCAGGGCCAGATGGCTGTCGTTCTATGCCGAGCGTGTCGAGCCGGTCTCCAGGGAAATATTTTCGCACGTCGAGAAAATGATTATCGGTACGTTGATCGTTTCCGCCGGCGCCCATGTCTCGAGCAACGAGCCGGCGATCGTCCTGTTCGGTTATCTGCGCCACGGTCTCATCGGCCGCGGCGTCATGCTGTTCGGCGTCATTCTCCTGTTCTTGAATTTCGTCGACGGGCTCTACAAGCTCGCCAGGCTCAATTGGCATATTGCGTACCAAATCGTGATGACGATCGTTTATGTCTCGCTGTCGGTGCGGCTGATTCAGCTCATCCTCGCCTTTCGCGGCGGTGAGTGATGCGGTCCCCGGATCAATGGTGGACCGCCGCAACAGGGGCGTGATTATCGCGATGCGAATTGTGACAGGACGTCCTTGCAGGCCGGTGAAAGCTGTGCGGCATTGGTCGCCAGGCACTGCACGATCCGGCCGCCGCCCGGCGCGACGCTGCCGCAAATCGAACGGACGTCGGCACCGCAGGCCGAGCGCAGCACGAGCAGTTCTTCGCGCGGCCGCATCGGGCGCAGCACGATGACCGTGGGCGCCGCTGCCGCGGCCGGTGCGGTACCGGCGGCAG
>NZ_LLXZ01000134.1 GCF_001440395.1 Bradyrhizobium jicamae
GTCGCTTTGGGGTCATTAGCCGACGCTCGGAGCCCATCCGAACTTGGTCCGCTCCATCCCCGGAAAGCAGACGTCGGTGAACCGATCTGCCATGTCGGCTCATGAACGGACTCATGCACCGCACAAAACCGGTCAACGTTCGATCACCGCGTCGGCGCGGGTGCGCGTAGTTCATTCCGGCAACCCCGCTTTCCGAAGCCCCTCGATCAACAGCTTCGCATGTGCTTGTCTGCGCCGACCCATCCTCGCGGATATTGTGAAGGCGGGATCGACCTCAAGCACACGCGCCGCCGCCTCACGCGCTTCGGTATCACGTCCGAGATGGGCGAAAGCGGACGCGAGACAGTAGCAAGCTCCCGCATAGGAGGGGTTATGACGTTGAGCCTATTTCCCTGCGACGACGGCCTCGTCAAAGCGGCGAAGCTCAATGAAAGCCACCCCTATCCCGGTTAGCGAGTGCTTCAGGTTTGGGTCGACCGGGCTCACGCGCAACGCGCGCTCAAAACTCCGGGCCGCTTCCTCCGGCAGGGAAGCGTTCCGCGTGTTGAAGCCGGGCGGCCGCGCTGTGATCGTCGACTTTGCAAAGCCGCCGCGCCAGAAACGCACTTTCAAGCTCCACCGGCACGGACATACCGATCCGGACAAGGTCGCAGTCGACATTGGACAGAGCGGATTCGATGTCGTCGAGCAAGGCGATGTCGGGACCAGAAGACTCCGCTATCTCATAGCCCGAAAACCCGTTTCTGGAGATCCAATTGCCGAGAAATTGTAGGCGGACGTCACGTTGCAGCGCTGTTTCCGAATGAACTGCATCCCCCGGGTCAGATGGTGCGTACAGTTGTAGCAACAGATGCGCGAACGCTATCCGCCATGTTTGGAAGCGTGACGGACCTCTGACGCGGACCTTGAATTGTGCGCTTACCCTATCGCCCTCTCAGCATCGCATCAGTTCCTCACGACGACAATCAGTGGCTTGTCCCTATCAGCTCTGCTGTGCACGACCAATGCCTTGACGCTTGCGCTGGTACTTTCATTGCGGGCGAGATGGACGAGATCGGCCGCGATGATTCCTGCTTCTCCGGCGTTCAGTCGAGTCACGGCTGCTCCTTCGACTTCCACGACAAGGCTTCCTTCGAACACGTGAAGTAATTCCTGCGCACCGGGGTGCTTGTGCCATGGAGCGGCCGCACCGGGTGCGAAGTCGACGACACTGACAATCGTCTCCTGGGCGGGGAAATGGTTGCCCGTGGGGACTTTCACCTCCTATTCTTTGCCCGCTTTCCTGGCGCACTCTGCTTGGGGTCAATCTGAGACCTTCCAGGCGCATCGGCGGATGGCCGCTTTACCCGCAACTGCGGACAAATGGGCTTGCTGCGGCGTTCGGTGGCGCCGCTCCTTAAAAAAGTGGTCGACTAAACTAGGAGTTCGGATGGCGAGGGACGATCACTGTCGGGGTGAATGTCAGAACAGGTTCGTCGTTCTGATTGTAAACGGTCCATTTGACGCGCGCGGTGCCCTGCGGCTTTGTTCGGGATGGTGTGAGTTCGACGACCTCGCCCTCGATCCGAAGGACGTCACCAGGGCGAACTGGAGCCAGCCAGCGCAGCTCATCGACGGCGAGACCCAGCAACGGATGCGGCCCGAACGGACGTAGGGCAACTGCTAGCCGCATCGCGATCGCAGCAGTATGCCAGCCCGAGGCTGCCAGACCCTTGAACATCGATTTCTCGGCAGCAGCTTCGTCAAGATGGAAGGGTTGCGGATCGAACTCGGCGGCGAAACGCTTGATATCATCTCTTGTGACTTCGGCTTCGCCGCCCTTGTAGCGCATGCCGACTGTTAGGTCGTCGAACCATTGGATCATGACATCCTCCAAAACAGTGCCTGGAAGCATCGTGCGCCGGTAGGCTGTGTACTCATGAGTAGATTATGTCCGCTTAGCCCCCAAATACGGTACAAAAAGCGGACATGGCAGTATCGACGCAATGTGCCAACACCAGACGTCAATTCTAATCGGTGGCAAGCGGTCTACCGAAACTTCCGATGCTTCAAGTCCGGGCGCACCCCACCCTCTTGGCAGAGATTGTCCCAGACCAAACCGATCGAAAGTATCGCTTCAGTTTGACTTTTGCTTAACGTAGCGGCCTGGTGCCGCTTCGATGACGTTATAGTTGACGTTGCCCGCCTGTACCGGCGCTGAAACGGTGCCGCTTGAATGCCGCTTCATCCAGGCATCCCAATCGGGCCACCAGCTTCCCGGTTCTTCTTCGGCTCCCTCGAGCCAGTCCTTCGCTTCACAATTCAGATTGTTGTTTAGCCAATGGCTGCGCTTGTTGCGAGCCGGCGGATTGATGACTCCGGCCACGTGACCGCTTGCCGCAAGTACGAAGCGCGGGTCCGTTCCGATCAGATCCTTTGAGCGATAAGCACTCTGCCACGGCACGATATGGTCCTCACGCGACGCCAGCACATAGAGTGGAACCTTGACGCTGGATAGATCGATTGGCAGACCACACTGCGTCGTCTTGCCAGACTCTCTGATTTTGTTTTCGAGATAGGTATTGCGCGTGTACCAGCAATACATCGGGCCCGGGAGACTGACGCTGTCAGAGTCCCAATATAGCAGGTCGAACGCGTCCGGCGTCGTGCCCTTTAGATAACTGTCGACAACATAGCGCCAGATCAAGTCATTGGCACGCAGCGTTCCGAACGTAAACGCCAATTCCTTGCCGGACAGGATGCCGCCCCCTCCGATCGCGACCTCTCGCAAGGCAACCGAGCCTTCGTCGATCAGTAGCCCGATATCGCCGGTGTCGACGAAGTCGAGCATGGTGGTAAGCAGCGTCAGGCTGGTGAGCTTCTCTTCGCCACGCGCGGCCAGTACGCTCGCTGCGCAGCTCAATATGGTTCCTCCAACGCAGAAACCGAGCGCGTGAACCCGCTCGACATTGGCGATGTCGCGCACCACATCGATCGCCTTCAGTGGGCCCTTTGTCAGGTAGTCGTCCCAGGTAAGATGTCCGATCTCGGGAACCGCGCTCCGCCAGGAAATCAGGAAAACATGATGGCCCTGAGCTACGGCATACTCAACAAAGGAATTGCCCGCGCCTAGATCGAGAAGGTAGTACTTGTTGATGCACGGCGGCACAATGAGCAGCGGCGTCTTTTCTACGTTCGCGGTCTGCGGCGTGTACTGGATCAGCTGAATCAGTTCGTTCTCAAAGATGACGTTCCCCGGTGTAACCGCGAGGTTACCACCCACTTCAAATGCGGATTCGTCGACCCTCGTAATCCGCCCCTTTTGAATGTCTTCGATCAGATTCTGGATTCCAGCAGAAAGACTCGTCGCGCGAGTTTCGATTGCCTTTCGTATGACTTCCGGATTGGTGGCAGGGAAATTTGAGGGACTCATCGCGTCAATGAATTGACGTGCATGAAATCGAAGCTGCAGCCTCGTTCTGTCATCTACGTGCGCGCGATCAACCAGTTCGTGCAGTTGTGTCGAGGCCAGCAGGTATGACTGCTTGAGCAGGTCGTAGAACGGTGTCTCCTGCCAGGCGTCGTCCTTAAAACGCTTATCGCCGCGTGCCGACTCAACCACCGCGCGCTTCCCGCCGCTGATTGCCGCCATGAAGGCAGCGTTCCAGAACCGCCAGAATTGCGTGAAGTACTCGCGCTGCATATCCATCGCGAATGCAAACGGTGAGAAGACTTGGCCGCTTGGCGCCGCACTACTACCGCGCACTCCCATGGCGGCCGCAAGCGCATCGTCGAATTGCTTGATCGATTGCTGGCCCGCGTGAATCAGGTTTTCGAGATACTGAGTTGGATCGCTGGGCGACTGGGTCCTGTCCATACGACCTCCACAATCAACAAGCAGTGTTGTCATGACCACTATTTTTGACATGCGTTGTTAATTCCACAACCCAAATCGACACTCCAAGTTCCGAGGACCTCTCCATTCGGTCTCGCGCTGCGAGCGAATTCTCCCCGACACGCTTATCATGCTCTCTAACTCACTTCGGCCGGCACGAAGCGACGGATGACGAAATTGCGGCGGAGGCTGAAACATACCCAAACGACGGCTTCGCCTAACGGATTACCGGCAGTTCAAATGACCGCCTTCTCAACAGCGCACGCTCTCGCCAGCAGCTTTCTGGGATCCCAGCCTTAGCGACCGGCCCTGACTTCGACACCTCAAACGCCGGTTCGATTTATTCCCTTGCGGCCTCCGGACTATTGGACAACACTTGCAAAACAGGAGGCACTCGTCTTCCGGTCTGTTTCTCGCGGTTGGCGATTTCGTACGCCTTCGAAAAGAGCGACCCAAGAGGGAGGGTGCCATGCGTCAGTGGATGATGGTTGCTGCCTTGCTGCCGATGCTCGGCGGTACGGCGCTTGCGCAAGAGACGGTCAAAATCGGCTACATCGATCCGCTCTCGGGCGGCGGTGCCAGCATCGGCGAGGTCGGCTACAAGACCTTCCAGTTTCTCGCTGAAGAGTTGAATGCCAAGGGCGGCATCCTCGGCAAGAAGGTCGAGATCGTTCCCTTCGATAACAAGACCAATCCTCAGGAAAGCTTGATTCAGGCGCAGAAGGCGATCGACGGCGGCGTGCGCTACATCACCCAGGGCAACGGGTCGTCAGTTGCCGGCGCGCTGACGGATTTCGTGACAAAGTACAACGAACGCAATCCCGGCAAGGAAATCCTCTATTTCAATTATGCTGCGGTAGATCCGGTTCTCACCAACGCCAAGTGCAGCTTCTGGCATTTCCGGTGGGATGCAAATTCCGACATCAAGATGGAAGCGCTCACGAACTACATGAAGAGCGCCGCGGACATCAAGAAGTTATATCTGATCAACCAGGATTATTCGTTCGGCGAGTCGGTCCGCTCAGCCGCAAAGACCATGCTGAAGGCGAAGCGGCCGGACATTCAGATCGTCGGCGACGAACTGCATCCGTTGCTGAAGATCACCGACTTCGCACCTTACGTTGCGAAGATCAAGGCGTCCGGCGCCGACAGCGTCATCACCGGCAATTGGGGGCAGGATTTTGCGTTGCTCCTCAAAGCCAGTGCCGACGCCGGACTAAAGGTGAACTGGTACACCTACTATGCGGGCGGCACCGGCGGCCCCACCGCGATCAAGCAGGCAAACCTCAATCATCAGGTGTTCCAGATCGCCGAGGGGATTCCGAATCTTGGCTATCCGTCGGCAGACGCTTTCGAGAAAGCTCTGCGGGCGAAGTATGACTTCAGCCTGTTCTATCCCCGCGCTGTGAACCAGATGCGGATGTTTGCGGCCGCGGCGGAAAAGGCCAAGTCGCTGGATCCGGTCAAGGTCGCTGCAGCGCTCGAAGGCATGCAATTCGACGTCTATAACGGTGGTGGCAAGGGCATCATGCGCAAGGACGACCACCAGTTCTTCCAGCCGATGTATATCGCCTCGTTCGGCGATCGCACGGAGAAAGAGCCGTTCGACGAGGAAAAGACCGGTTGGGGCTGGCGGCAAGCTGCAAAGATCGACCCCGAGCAGACCATGCTCCCGACCACCTGCAAGATGGAGCGCCCGAACTAACCGGCGTCTCTGCGCAAGCTTCCTCGCTCCGGCGATCGCCGGAGCGAGGTTGATCTCTGAGGGATGGTGTGTCGTGCTCGAACTCATCGTCATTTCCACGTTGAACGGCGTTCTGTTCGGAATGCTGCTATTCTTGATGGCAAGCGGCCTGACCGTCATCTTCAGCATGCTTGGCGTCCTCAATTTCGCGCATGCTAGCTTCTATATGCTTGGGGCATTTTTCGGCTTCCAGATCAGCCGATGGGTTGGCTTCTGGCCCGCGCTCTTCATCGCTCCATTGCTGGCAGGCGCGCTCGGCGCGGCGGTTGAGCGATTTGGGCTGCGACGGGTTCACCGTAACGGTCATGTCGCGGAACTCCTGTTTACCTTCGGCCTGGCCTTCGCGATCGAGGAGATCGTCCAGATCATCTGGGGCAAAAGCCCTGTCGATTTCCGTATTCCGGCGTCGCTGGATTTTCCGGCCTTTAGAATCTTCTCGACCAATTACCCCGCCTACAAGATGTTCATGTTGCTGGTTTCGATCGCAATCTTCGTTGGCCTGCTTGTCGTCCTCAAGAAATCGCGCGTCGGCCTGATAGTTCAGGCAGCCCTCACCCATCCGCATATGGTCGGGCATCTCGGCCACAATGTCGGGCGCATCTTCATGCTGGTGTTCGGCGTCGGTACGGCGCTGGCCGCCGTCGCCGGCGTGATCGCGGGCCCCGCGCTGGTGACACAATCGAACATGGCGGCACTGCTCGGACCAATTCTGTTCGTCGTCGTGGTCGTCGGCGGTCTCGGTTCGCTGCCCGGCGCCTTCGTTGCGTCGCTGCTGATCGGCCTCGTCCAGACCTTCGCGGTCTCGATGAATGGTTCACTTGCCGGCGCATTTGGCCCACTTGGTCCGGACTATGCGCAAACCTGGCTGTCGGACATCTGGGGCGTAACCGTCGCTCAGGTCGCACCTATCATGCCGTACGTGCTGCTGGTGCTCATTCTGATCTTCCGTCCGATGGGTCTGCTGGGGACACGTGAAACATGACCGAATTGGCTTCAAGCGTTGCGCCGCCTAATCCGGCCCTCAGCGAAAGGCTGAAATTCTATGGCATCTGGATTGCCGTAGCGCTGCTACTCCTGGTGCTGCCGAAGATTTTCGGCTCCGGCGGCGCACTGACGACCTTTAGCCTGATCGGCATCTCCATCATTTTCTCCCTCTCCTACAACATCCTGCTCGGCCAGACCGGACTGCTTTCATTCGGACACGCCGTCTACTACGGCCTTGGCGGCTTTCTGGTGATTCACGCCATCAACATCATCGGCGCCAACAAACTTCCGATCCCGCTGCCCGTGGTTCCCCTGGTCGGAGGCCTGACCGGATTGTTCTTCGCTGCACTGCTTGGATGGGTATCGACACAGCGCAGCGGAACGGCGTTCGCGATGATCTCGCTTGGCGTCGCCGAACTGATCGCCTCGTCTGCTCTCATCCTGCGCACGTTCTTCGGGGGTGAAGCCGGCATCTCTGCGAATCGAACCAAATTGTTTCGACTGTTCGACTGGAGTTTCGGACCGCAGATTCAAATCTACTATCTTGTCGCTGCATGGACGTTGTTGGCGATCATCGCCATGTACGCGCTGACGCGCACGCCACTCGGCCGCATGTGCAATGCCGTTCGTGACAATCCGGAGCGCGTTCAGTTCGTTGGCTATGACCCCCACGTCATTCGCTATCTGGCCTTCTGCTTCGCCGGCTTCTTTGCCGGCGTCGCGGGCGCCCTCGCCGCAATCAATTTCGAGATCGCCAACTCGGCATATCTTGGCGCCGTGCAATCCGGCACCGTCCTGTTCTCGACCTATATCGGCGGCGTCGGATACTTTATTGGGCCGATTGTCGGGGCGATATTCGTTACAGCTCTGTCGCTGAGCCTGAGCGATTTGACATCGGTCTGGCAACTCTACTTCGGACTGTTCTTCATAGCGGTCGTGACGTTTGCGCCCGGTGGCATCACGGGGCTTCTGATGATGCATCGGCCGCTGCTCAGGGGCGGCACGTTGGGTAAGGTGTTGCCGTCCTATCTGATCGCGCTGATTCCGACGCTCGCATTGGTCGCAGGCCTCATTCTTGCGATCGAATCGATCGTGCATCACACCGTAAATCCGGGAGACGACCCCAATATCAAAGCCTTCGGCATGAGCTTCAATGCATCGAGTCCGATCACGTGGATAATAGCCCTGTTCCTCATCGTCGGCGGATTTGTCGTTGCGCGAGAGACCTGGCGCAGGCTTGCGCGCGCCTGGGACGACGCGCTGACGGTTGCGCATGAAAGGGGGTACCACGCATGACCGCGCCCGCCATTGAAATCAAGGACGTCCAGAAAAGCTTCGGCAATATTTCGATCATCCGCGACCTGAATTTGAGCGTAGCGCAGGGCGAACGGCACGCGCTGATCGGCCCCAATGGTGCGGGGAAATCGACAACGTTCAATCTCATCAGCGGCTACATCAAACCGACATCGGGAACGGTGACGCTGCGCGGAGAGGAGATTTCGGGCCTGCCCCCCTATCAGATCAACCGCCGCGGCCTGTCGCGCAGCTTCCAGGTCACCAATGTGTTCGCCAACATGAGCGTATGGGAAAATCTGCGTTGCGCCGTGCTCTGGACCGACGGCCATCATTATTCGTTCTGGAAGAACATCGATAATCTGAAGCAGGTACGCGACCGAACGGCGCAGGTGCTCTCGGACATCGGGCTTACTGCACGCCGCGACGTACCGGCCGGACTGCTGACATATGCCGAACAGCGCGCGTTGGAGATCGGCATCACCATTGCCGGCGGCGCCGACGTCATCCTGCTCGACGAGCCGACCGCAGGCATGAGCCACGCAGAAACGGAACGGGCTGTTTCTCTCATTCGTCGCCTCACTGAGGGCCGAACATTGGTCATCGTAGAACACGACATGAGCGTCGTGTTCGGACTGGCCGACCGAATTTCGGTGCTGGTCTATGGCCACATCATTGCGACCGGAACGCCGGAGCAGATTCGATCGGATCCGAAGGTCAAGGAAGCCTATCTCGGCGAAGAGGCCGCCTGATGCTCGAAGTCACGGACCTGCACGCCTACTACGGCAAGAGCCATATCCTCCAGGGCGTCGATCTGCGGATCGATGCCGGCGAAGTCGTAAGCCTGTTGGGTCGGAACGGCGTCGGACGTTCGACGACCGTCAAGGCGATCATGGGCGAGGTACCGCCCCAGGGAACCATCAGGTTCAAGGGGGCCGACATTGCCGGACTACCAAGCTTTCGCATCGCCCATCTCGGCCTCGGATACGTTCCTGAGCACCGCGATATTTTTCCAGGCCTAACCGTGCGTCAAAATCTGATCCTCGGTATCAAGGACCCGCGAAAGCCTGGCAAATGGCGGCTCGACGATATGCTGCAGATGTTCCCCAATCTGGCGGCACGTGCGGACACCGCCGCCGGCGTCATGTCCGGCGGCGAGAAGCAGATGCTGACGATGTGCCGCACACTGATGGGTGACCCCGAACTGATCATGATCGATGAGCCGACTGAAGGCTTGGCGCCCCTCATCGTTCATCAGGTCGGCGAACTGATCGCAGAAATCGCACGACGTGGAGTGGCTATCCTGCTCGTCGAACAGAAACTCTCCATCGCCATGCGGATATCGCACCGCGTTTATGTGATGGGTCACGGTCGCATCGTTTTCGAAGGCACGCCCGCGGATCTGACGAAGAACGCCGCGGTTCGGAAGGAATGGCTGGAGGTTTGAGCGGGCGTGGGTAGCCATCAACGATCGGAGCCGGGCACTATCATGGAGAAGAGAGCAGTTCGCCTTGAGTGCAGAACCCGATTGGACACTTGAGGCTCGGAAACCGATCGGAGGATACCATGGACAGGTTGTCAGCTCTCGATGCCAGCTTTCTTTACGGCGAAACACCGGAATCTCCGATGCATGTTGCCGGCTTGGCGATACTCGATCCGCCTCCCTCAAATGCCAACGTTTTCGCGGCGTTTCGTGACCATCTCAAGAGCAGGCTTCATCTCGTTCCCTTCTTCGAGCGCAAGCTGGCCTTGGCGCCGATCCAGCTCGATCATCCGGTCTGGGTCCATGACGACAATCTCGATCTCGAATATCATTTCCGCCACGTCTCATTGCCGAAGCCGGGAACACGCGAGCAGCTCGAGACCCTGGTGGCGCGGCTGCACATGATCCTGCTCGATCGCAGCCGACCGCTCTGGCAGTATTATGTGATCGAGGGCCTGGAGAGCGGCGGCTTCGCGATCTACATCAAGATGCACCACGCCGGCATCGACGGCGGTGCGGGGATGGCTGCGCTTCCTATCATATTCGCCACCTCCCCCGATCCGGAACCAGTGCAACTGCCCTCCCCGACGACCAGGGACAGCAGGCCTCCCGAGCTCTTCGAGCTGATCCGCGATTCCTACGACAAGTTCTTCACCCAGCAGCGCGAATTTTATCAGTCGTGGCCCGATATCGGCAAAGCGATCGCGAAAGTCGGACAACGCGTTACGGAGGATCTGGCGAACCCACCTCGCCGGCTTCCGATCGCACCGAAGACCCTTTTCAATGCGTCGCTATCGAGCCAGCGGTCATTTGCAACTTTCACCATCTCGCTTCGTGAAGCGAAGGCGGTCGCCAAGCTGACAAAGTCGAAGCTGAACGACGTTGTCATGACGGTCAGTGCGGGCGCCCTGCGGCGCTACCTGGAAGCAAGGAACCAGCTTCCCGATGGGCCGCTGATCGCAGCGGTGCCAGTTTCACTGCGAAAGGCAGGCAACGCCGATATGAACAACCAAGTCACGGCGATGCTGTGCAATCTGGCAACCGACATTGCCGATCCGATACGCCGACTAGAGGCAATCGTCGCCTCATCGACCGATTCCAAGAAGCGGCTCGAAGATATTCGCGACGTCATCCGGACCGACATGACCTGGCTGGGTGCGCCGATCATCATCACCGGCATGGCACGATTGATGGGACAGGCCAAGCTCGCCGAGCAACTCCCCGCCATCGTGAACGTCCTGATTTCGAACGTGCCGGGACCGAGAGAAACGCTCTATTGCGCGGGCGCGAGGATGATCAACTATTTCCCAGTCTCGATTCCGTCGAATGGCAGCGTCCTCAATATCACCGTTCAAAGTTATTTGGACAATCTCGACTTCGGGCTGATCGCCTGCCGAACCGCCGTTCCAGACATCGAAAAGCTGGTAAATTTTACGGTAAACGAGTTTGAACGCTTGAAGAAGGCCGCGAGCGGCGAAGAGCCAAAGGTCAGAAGGATCGAAATAAAGCAAGCGAAGGCCGCGCGACGGTCGGCCTGAACTATCCTGGCTGGGCGGCCTCCGATTGGAGGCCTGTCGCCTGCAGGTCGCCGCTACTTGTCCGAAGACTCCCCGTCAGGCGTTGCATATATGCGCAGGCACCTCATCCTCGACCTCCAATGTCTCCATCTAGCTTAGCATATCGTATGGCCTCTCTGTGCAATGCAATGTCGGGGTTGGGTCAATCGCGTCGGTTTGACTGCGTACCGCCGACTTCCGCTCTCCCCCTATAAAAGGACATTGTTACCGTGCGTCGGCATGTCTCAAATGGGCCACTTGCGGACATTCAGAAGTCAGATGCCTCCATTTGCTGGCCCCGCACGGGTCAAGCTTGCTGAAAGTACGGCTTGCTTCTGATATTGAGCATGACGATCGGGTAAGCCATAAGCTGTCCCTGACCCCACCAGCGGCGCCGGTGTATCCAGCTTCGCTCTCGCTGCGCTCTCCCTCGGCTGGCTCGTGAGACGGCGTGCGCACCAACCGGCGTGAGCCACGCATCGCTCGCTTCCGGAATGATAGGCCGCAGAGACCGCCTCGGGGCGGTCTCTTTGTTCTTGCTCTTTAGCAGCCTCGGCAGATCGTGAGATTGCGCTTCAGTTTCTCAACTTCTGCTTGATCGCCCAGCGACCGTATCGCCGATGGTCTCTCGGCAATATCGGGCTTTTGACTGACCTTGGACTGTTTTGCTGGGCGAGGCCTAATGGGCAGAGGCTGGCCCGTCTCCTCGCCGTCGTCGATACCTGCGGTAAAGCCATCGGGACCGGGCTCCTGTGACGGAGACGGCTTGCCGATGCGCGGCGTGGGCAAAAGGTTGTCGATGCCCGGCGAGGGCAAAATGTTTGCGACGGCCGGTGCCGGCGCGTCTTTGTCATTGGCAGGCGGTGGCGGGTTCTTGGCGGCTGCTGATCGTGCTGAACCTTTGGCGGTCGCTGTTCGCGGTGG